>CACDKN010000013.1:0-2332 GCA_902553315.1 uncultured SAR86 cluster bacterium | reverse complement strand
AGCGTCCCAAACTTTTCCTTGCGATATTGAATTTGTATAGTTTCTATCAAGAGCTCTACCTTTAGAAACTAGGTCTAAAAAATCCTCATATGCAGAATCGACAAGATTCTGCAGGAGTAAACTCGAGTTTTCATCTGGCTTTTTGATTAAAGATGGATTGAAACTTGTAGTACTTATCCCATCATAAATTACACCAATTTCATTTAAACTTCGCTCAAAGTTTGGAATCGCAGTCCATACTCCAATTGACCCCGTTAAACTAAAGGGAGATGCCCAAATTTCATTTGCGTCAGCAGATATCCAATAACCACCTGAAGCAGCGATGTCTGCCATAGATATAATTATTGGCAGGCCAGTTTTTTTAAGCTCAAGAATTTCTTGTCTTATACTTTCAGAGGCAAAACCACTTCCACCAGGAGTGTTAAGTCTAATCAATAACCCCGCAAAATCTTTATTTTTAACTTTTGAAATTAATCTAGCAAAGTGTCCATTGGAGAGATTATTTTCATCATAGTCACCATCTACGATTTCTCCTTCAGCATTGATAATAGCTAACTTATTTGAACTTTCAGGCAAGGAAATTTTTTCGAAATAATCTAAGAAGTTTAAATAATATTTTCGATTACCATCTGATAAGTTGAGAAAGTAATCTTCTAGTTCAATTCTATTAAGAACTTTATCAGCCAGTCCCAAAGAAACAGCCAATTCTGATCCGTTCTTAGCAGAAGAAACTAGACTACCAATATCATCAACATAATTTTGGATACTTATTTTTAAAAAGTCTTTCCTATTCAAAGAAACAATCTCTAGCCAATTCTCCCAAAGAGATCCAAGAAATCTTTTTGATTCAATCTTTGTTGATTCGGTCATTGAATCATTCGTAAATATTTCTGAAGCAGATTTATACTCACCCGCTATATAGGTGTTAACGTCAATTTTGTATTTTTCTAGCGCATCTTTTAGATAAAATCGAAAATCTTTATAGCCTTCAATGTAAACCAATCCGAATGGATTGATTAAAATTTCATCAGCAAAGGATGCCAATAAATATTGATGTTGGAAGAAAAAGTCACCATAACTAATTACTTTTTTCCCAGTCGCTTTAAAGTTTTCTAAAGCCTGACCAATCTCTAGAGCATCAGTTGCCGAAAGACTCATCATCGAGGAATCTATCAAGATTATTTCTATCTCGTTGTCTTCTTGAGCTGTTTCAATCACATTTATGATTTGAAAAGTTGATAAACCGGTATTGAAATCAAAAAAATTACTGTTACTAGAAGATTGAGAAGCGCCATCGAGAACAAGAATTGAGCTTTTCTTATCGATTGAAGAGTTTAAAAAGGGCGTTATTAAAAGTGCTAAAAAAATTAATAGTAAAATAATTATGAAAATTGAATTGACTAGTACTTTTCGAAAAAAATCAATTCTATTTAGAATATTTGTGAACATATTAAATATCTTACTACTTAGTTAGGGTAAAATTTATCAATAATGAGAAATTTTATTATCTTAGTCACTTTTATACTTTTTGTCGGATGCGGTGCTAATGATTTAACTTTCCACAAAATTAGTGGAAAAAATATTAATGATTTGTCAGGCAAATGGACGGTTATTAATTACTGGGCAGATTGGTGCCCTCCATGTATAAAAGAAATTCCTGAATTACACGAACTAGATAAGAATTTTGAAAAAATACAAGTTTTTCTGTTTAACTTTGATAGATTACAAGGAGATGAGTTAGAAGAGCAATTGATGAGATTCAATGTAAGCCTCCCAGCACTTATAACCGATCCTAGTAATTTTTTTGATATTGATGTTCCAGACGCGCTTCCAGTTTCTTTTATCATTGATCCGAATCTGAGTTTATCTTTAACTCTTAAAGGACCGCAGACTGAGGAATCTATTTTAGAAGCTATAAATTATTCTGAATAAAAACTTCCGGATCTAATTTTTTATTTAGCAATAAAACTTCAAAGTGAAGATGTGGCCCGGTAACTCTTCCTGAACTTCCAACAAAACCGATTAAATCTCCTTTCGATACCTCATCATCTTTTTTAACAATAGATTTATTAAGATGCGAATATGAAGTTTTCAGATTTTGAGCGTGCCCAAGAAGAATAAAATTACCCCTGTAAAAAAAATTTTCTGAAAGAAGGACTTTCCCATTAGCAGCTGCGTATACCGGTTCTCCAACCTCTGCAGCAATATCTAGACCTAGATGAGGGTTTTTTCTAACATTGTTTATAAATCTCTTTACACCATATTCACTTGAGACAATTCCTTTTGTTGGTGAAAGTAGAGGTAAATTTAGTTTTGACGTGGAATATTTTTT
>CACDKN010000012.1:0-3044 GCA_902553315.1 uncultured SAR86 cluster bacterium | reverse complement strand
AATTAATTATTGAGCTCAAGAGGGAGGAGTCAGTGAAAAAATTTATTAAATATACAGTCTTAAGTGCGGCTTTAGCTTTGCTTAACACTTTTGCCTATGCGCAAACGGTTGAGGAAGTTACTGTTACGGCAGCTAGGAAAGAACAATCAGTTCAGGACGTTGCTATTTCAGTACAAGCTATTTCTAACGATGATATACAAAAACAACACATAGAAACGGCAGATGATTTGTCAACCACTATTCCGGGCTTTGGCTTTTCTCAAGCAATCGGAAGTGGAGTTGGGCTTAAAATAAGAGGTTTATCTTTTGAAACTATTGGAGCTGGACAAACTCAGCCAGGAATAACGGCTCAAGATGGTCACCAAATCTTTAACCGTTCTTTTGGTACGATTGGATTTTATGATGCAGAACGTATTGAGGTGCTTGAGGGTCCTCAGGGTACTCTTTATGGTAGAAACTCTACAACTGGATTAGTTAACTTTATTGCTGCCAAACCTGGCGCTGAGCAATATTTAAATATTGGAGCAGGGCAAGATGGTTTATCAAGATTTTCCTTTGGAAGAGATTTTGACATTTCGGATACTGCAATGCTGAGAATTGCTGGTACTAAAATGGATCGTGATGGTGTGATATTTAACGCTGGAACGGGAAATGACATTGACGATCAAGATTCCTGGGGCCTAAGAAGTACTTTGGTAGTTCAAATGGATGATCAAAATGAACTAACTTTCAAATATGAAAGATCACAAATCGGTGACTCAAGACAAAACTTAGGTTCTTCTGCATGTAATCGAAACGCTTTCTTTGGTTGTCATCCCATAACAACAAATCTAGGAGATTTCCTTAACAGTCCAGTAAATACTGGCGGAAGTGTAAGTAATACTTTTAACATTTTGACGGATATAAATGCCTCTGGATCTGATCTTTTTGCTACAACAGTTGCTAACAGAGTTAATTCCATAGATGTCATCAACAAAGATATAGATCCCTATAGAGTGGAAAACTTTGAAATGGCTCAAGTTTATAATGTGACTGAATTGGACAACATGACAATCAAATTACAAGCTACTTACATCGATGGTGATTATTATCATTTAGATGATAACGATCACAGTAACGCCTCACTACCTTTAAATGGAACTTTGATTCCAGTAGGTTTTACGATTCCAACATTGAGAACTTATTGTTTAGGAACTCTTACCGGCGTTACAAGTGACAGAGCTTCAGAATGTTCTACTGCAACTGGTTATACTGAACAATATGAAATAAATATCGTATCTGATTTTGACGGCATGCATAACTTCACTCTTGGTGCTTATGATTATCAAAGTGAGCAAGTGAACAAATACACCATTCAAACTACAGCTTATTTGTTGATGAATGATTTTGATCAACACCCTTATTCAGCTTTATTTGGTGGCGCATTAGACGATCACGCTGGACAACTCTTTTATTCGGTTTTCGCGCAGACTTTAGCTGGTCAAGCATCTAATATTCAGACTGCAGCAGCTGGGGGTCAGACAGCTCTTGTGAATTTTCTTACCGGAACTATAGCGCCTGCAATTAGAACCGCCTGTGCCGGTGCAGCAGCAACTTCAGCAGGAGCAGGAACCAATGCCACTTGTATTAAAGATATGCCCGCAGAAGCTGGTGGATTAATTAACGATCAAAGAACTGGTGTCAATTCGACAGCTGTGTATGGTGAATATTACTTTACACCTACTGATAATTTCAAAATAACTTTGGGTGGAAGATATATGGATGATCGATTCATGACTAAGTCTAGGAATGGTTTGTCTGATGGAGCTTATTCAAGTTTTAGAAGCACAACTCCAGTTGCGGCATGTAATGGATTAGATTATGAAGCATGTTGGACAGCCTCAGCTCAAGCTGCTGGCGATAAAAATGAAACTTTCACTTATCTTGTTGGAGCTCAATACGACTACGATGCTGGTATGGTTTATGCTACTTACAAGACAGGAAATAGAATGGGTGGTACTCAACCCGACGCAACATTATTTGGCGAATCTGAATCTACACAAATTGAGATTGGATCCAAGAATGTACTATTAGGTGGAGCAATGAGATTGAATGCTACTTTCTTCACGCAAGAAGTTGAAGATGCTCAGTGGTCAGTTATTAGAGGTAATTCAGCTTATACTGAATTGCATGATATGACTCACGAAGGATTCCAAGTAAATATGCAAGCCTTTGTAACGCCATCTACGATTTTGACTATAAATGCATTACAAACTGACAGTACTTTTGATACTGAAACTTCTTCTACTGGAGTTGCTTCAGCTGCCATTGGATACACTTTTTACCAAGGTTCTAAATCAGTTGATCCTCACAACCCTACACAAGCTACTTCGTTTACTACATACACTGGTGCACAGATGACTGGTGCTTTAGCTCCTGTGAAAACTGCAATTGATACTGCATGTGGTAATGTCCCTGCAATAGCAAACTTCTGTTCTACTGTTGGATACGCAGTTGATAACAATGCTAACTGGTTTATTAATCCAACTGGATTAGTTCAACCAATGCTTAATAGTTCTACCATGGGTGCTGTAGCAAGAGTGATGAAAGAAATTGGTGGTAACAAAGTACCTGCTTCTGCAGATCTTGAAACCACTATACAGTTGACTCAGCTCTATCAAGCTATGGGTGGATCTGGAACAGTTAATCTGTCTTATCATTACAAAGATGAAACTGAAGGAGATATCTTTAATAATGATAGGTTTAGAACACCCGATCAGGAATACGTAAACTTTAATGCTACTTATGAACCTGACAACGCAGATTGGTACTTAAACTTATGGGCTAGGAACCTGACTGATAAAAGATATATTTCATCAGTTCAGAGAACTAGTAATTTGCAAGGAGCAAACCCCTTCATAACTTTTGCTCAAGGCATGAAAGTCGGATTAGATTTTGGATATAGTTTCTAATCTTTTACTAACAAAAAAAACCCTGCAAATTGCAGGGTTTTTTTTTGAAACTTAATAGAATATAAAGTTTAAATTAACTATAATCGTTATTCT
>CACDKN010000011.1:0-7012 GCA_902553315.1 uncultured SAR86 cluster bacterium | reverse complement strand
GCGATGCCTCCCGGTAAAAAAAATGTAAATGTGTCACAACTTTCTGGAGGTGAAAAAGCTCTCTCATCCATAGCTTTAGTGTTTTCTTTCTTTTCTTTAAACCCGGCTCCTTTTTGTATTCTCGACGAAATAGATGCACCTTTAGATGACTTCAATACTTCGAGATTTATTTCGATGGTTGAAGAAATGTCAGATAGAGTTCAATTTATATTTGTGACTCATAACAAAATTTCTATGGAAAAAAGTAAGCATTTAATCGGTGTTACAATGCAAGAACCCGGCGTATCTAGACTAGTTACAGTAGATATTGATGAAGCTATCAAAATGGCAACAGTTTAATGAGCATAAATGAAATTATAATTTTATTGTTAGGGATCATAATTTCTATTACTTTGTTGTTAATGTTTAGAAGACTTTTTTTTGGAAAAAAATCTTCGATAGAATTAAATAAAAAAGTTAATTCCAGAGAGTTATTTGAACCTGTTCAGGCATCAGAAGATGAAATTATGGAAAATCAAACACCCATTAATGAAGAAATATTGGACGATTATGATGAATCCATAGAATCAGATAATTATGATTCAGTTTTTAAATCAAATGAGAAGACAGATTTAATAACAATTCATCTTGAAGCTGAGGAGAATGTTTTTGAGTATGAGCCGCTCATTCACTTTTTAAAAAATTCAGACTTTGATTTTTCAGATGAAGGTGGATGGTTCAAAATTAATTTAGATGAGGAAAATAATTTTCTTTTTGTGAACGGATTAAATCCGGGAAAGTTTTCGTTAGAAGAAAACATAATTTCTACCAATGTAATGACTTTGATTTATTCGATGAAACCAAAGACTAATTCAGTAAATTCTCTAGCAGAGTTGATTAAATTTTCAGAACTTGTGGCAAAACAATTTTCATCTCAAATACTTGATTCCGATAGAAATGCATTGACGCAACAAATGGTCGAACATTATTCTCAAATGGCTGAAGAATTTGATTTAAATAATCTATCTTAATCAATGGTATCTAAGCGAGATATCAAAGATCAACACACTGATCTCAAAAAAGAAATAACTTATCATAACGATAAATATCATGTTGATGATTCACCGGAAATAAGTGATAGAGAATATGATCTTCTTTTTAAAAAACTTAAAGACTTAGAATCAAAACATTCTTTTTTAGACGTATCTGATTCACCGACCAATCAGATAGGGGGGGTCAAATTATCTGAATTAAAAGAATTTGTGCATGAACTACCTATGCTTTCTTTAGACAATGCTTTCGATGAACAAGATCTATTTGATTTTGAAAAAAGAAATCTAAATAAATTAAAAGACTCGGTTTTATTCGATTATATTGTTGAACCAAAAATTGACGGTATAGCGATTAGCTTACTTTATGAAGATGGTGTTTTAATAAAAGCTGGCACAAGAGGAGATGGGGCAGTAGGAGAGGATGTGACTCATAATGTCTTAACCATAAAAGGCATACCAACTAAGTTAAATTCTAAAAATAGAAAAATTCCAAAAAAAATTGAAATTAGAGGCGAAATTTTCGTCAAAATTTCAGACTTTAAATCTTTAAATAATACTTTTAAAAAAAATAACCAAAAGGTATTTGCAAATCCAAGAAATTTTGTCGCCGGAAGTGTTAGACAGTTAGATTCAACAATTGCATCTAAACGACCTTTAAATATTTATTGTCATAGCGTCGGATTCATTTCAGAGGGGAGTTTTTTCGAAACACAAGCTGATATGGTAATGACATTTCAAGTTTGGGGGTTACCAACTTCTGATGATTACAAGCTTTGTAAAAACATCGAGGAAGTAAATAGTTATGTAAGTCATCTCACCACAAAAAGAGATGGATTAGATTACGAAATTGATGGCATAGTAATTAAGGTCAATGATAAATCGTTACAAAATATGTTGGGAGCATCTTCAAGATCTCCAAGATGGGCAATTGCAAAAAAATTCGCTGCTGAAGAAGGAGAAAGCAAAATCATTTCAATTTCCTTTCAGATGGGAAGAACAGGCGCATTGACTCCAGTGGCTAATTTAGAGCCAGTGAAAATTGGAGGAGTGACTATTTCAAATGCAACTCTTCATAATATGGATGAGGTGAAAAGGTTAGATGTAAGACAAAATGATTATGTAAAAATAATAAGAGCTGGGGACGTAATTCCAAAAGTTACTGCAGTTTTAATTAACGAGAGAAAAGCAGCTGCAAAAAAGGTGCTTCCGCCAAGTCATTGTCCAACTTGTAAAGAACCAATAAGCTTTTTTGAATCCAATACTCCAATGCTAGATTGCAATAAATTGAAAACAACAGACCAAAAGTGTTTTGGATTTTCCCAGTTCAAAGAAACTTTAAAACATTTTGTTTCAAGGAACGCCATGGATATTGAAGGACTTGGTCAAAGAACAATAGATGTGTTTGTTGAAATAGGTTTTTTGAAATCAGTTACTGATCTTTATAAACTATCCAAATCGCAAATTATCGATTTAGAGGGATTTGCCAGCAAGTCTACCGAAAAGTTATTGGATTCAATTAATAGTAGTTTGACCACCGACTTATATAGATTTGTTTATGCTTTAGGCATTAAGGAAATAGGGTTAGAAACTTCAAAAAATTTGTCAAAATATTTTACTAATTTAAACTCTATCCAAACAGCTAAGTACGACGATTTTATACAGGTTGATGATGTAGGTGAGGTCGCTGCCACAAATCTAGAAAATTTTTTCTCTAACATCGACAACAAAAAAATAATAAATGAATTTCTAAAACTTGGTTTAAAATTTAAATATCAAAACAAATCTAAAGCGAGTCATTTAACAAATAAGGTTATTGTCATAACTGGTAAATTGTCTCATTATTCTAGAGAGGATTTAAAAGGGCGATTAGAATTGATGGGGGCTAAAGTAACAAATAGCGTTTCAGCAAAAACTGATTTCCTAATTGCCGGAGAAGATTCTGGTTCCAAGTTATCGAAAGCGAATAAATTAAATATTAAGATTATTTCAGACGAAAACTTAGAGTCATTTATTGATAATACATGAGAATATTAAAATTATTTTTAGTCGTTTTAATTGTGAGTTCTTGCGTAACTTCTCCACCTAAAAGTCCAAATAACATATGTGAAATATTTGATGAAAAAAGAAGTTGGTACCGTGCGTCTATTAAAACCTACAAAAGATGGAACATTGCGCCTTCAATTACTATGGCTTTCATTAAGCAAGAATCAGGATTTCAGCAAGGAGCTAAACCTGAAAGGGAAAGAATACTATTTGGACTAATACCTTGGAAAAGAAAGAGTAGTGCTTACGGTTACGCTCAAGTTGTTGACGGTACTTGGGATTTATACAAAAAAGAAACGGGAAGACGGTTTGTATCTAGAACAAATTTTGCGGATTCCGTAGATTTTATTGGTTGGTACAATAAAAGAAACAGTAAAAATCTTGGGATACCAATAGACAACGCGAGACTACTTTATTTAGCCTATCACGAAGGCCCAGGTGGTTTTAAACGAGGATCGTACAAATCAAAACCTTGGTTGACTAATGTAGGTGACAAAGTCCAACGATCAGCAGACAGATACAGACAGCAATTTAGAGGCTGTAAAAATAGACTAAGAAATCCTTTCTATTTTTTATTTAATTAGACTTGTCGCCAGTAGGTATTTCGTTGAATGGCACGTTTTTGTCCAATCTAACGTCTTGAGGCATGCCAAGTACTTGTTCAGCAATAATATTCCTTAAAATTTCATCTGTACCACCCGCAATTCTAATTAAAGGTGCACCTAGAAGGCTGCCGTGATATTTCATATTGCCGTCACTATTAATTCCAGCTTGGTCAAGAATGTCCATTCCAAAATTGGCAATGTCTTGAAGTTTGTTTGCGCTCACAATTTTTGTGATCGAAGCCTCTGGTCCAGGAGTGTCTCCTTTAGACAAAGCAGAAATTCTTCTCATTTTTGTATTTTTTAAACCTGAATACTCACAGTACCAATCGGCTAGTTTCTCTCTAACTGCTGAATTTTTAACTGCCGGCTCGCCGTAAAAATCGTTTTCTTTTGCTAGTTCGAAGATTTCTTTAAAATCTACACCAGAAGCGTCACCAACAGCGAGACGTTCATTCATAAGTGTAGTCAAAGCTACTCTCCAACCATCTCCAACGTCTCCAAGTCTTTGTGAGTCAGGTATTTTAACGTCTGTAAAGTAAACTTCATTAAAGTTTGCACCACCATTTATTTGTTTAATCGGACGAATTTCTATTCCTGGAGACTTCATATCAAGAAAGAAATAGGTAAGACCTTTGTGTTTTGGAGCATCAAAGTCGCTTCTAGTAACTAAAATTCCCCAATCTGAGTAGTGAGCTCCAGAAGTCCAAACCTTTTGACCATTTATTGTCCAGGTGTCACCATCCAATTCTGCTTTTGTTTTGATACCAGCTAAGTCTGAACCTGCGCCAGGCTCACTAAATAATTGACACCAAATTTTTTCTCCTTTGGCCATAGGAGGTAAATGTTCCTTCTTTTGTTCTTCGGTGGCATACATCATCATTACTGGGCCAGCCATACCTTGACCTATTTCGAAGAAGCCTCCTGGGATAGGAAACTTAGATTCTTCTTGTGACCATATCACTCTCTCGATGGGAGTAGCATCTCTACCTCCATAATCCTTGGGCCAATGTAAACAAGCCCATCCTGCATCGTACTTAATGGTTTGCCATTTTTTTGCTAATTCGAGAGACTTACTCTCGTCCATAGGTGTTTTGCTTGGTTCTGCAGATGATTTTGATGATTTGTCAGTGGCTGATCTTTCACTGTCAAATTTATCGAAATTTGTTTTAAGCCATTCTGAAGCTTCTTTTCTGAATTTTGCTTCTTCTTGAGTATCGTTAAAGTCCATAATTTCCTCTATTTTTTTATTAGTAAATCTTTTTTATTAGTAAATCAATTTTTTAAAATAATTGCTAGCTGTATAACTGGACATTATATCTGTAAATTACTTTTTTCTATCGAAGAAATGAGCTTTTCTTTCCAAACTCCCTGACTGCCTATGTTACTAGCAAGGAGTCTAGATCTTCGATAAAACAAATGACAATCAAATTCCCAAGTCGCGCCCATACCACCATGAGTTTGAATGTTTTCTTTGGAACATTCATAAAACGCCTTAGTAGCGCTTACTCGAGCAGTTGCGGCAGCAGTAGGAAGTTCGGCAGCTTCATTAGATAGAGCCCAAGCTCCAAAATAACAATTTGATCTGGCCAATTGCAAAGAAATATACATATCGGCAACTTTATGTTTGATGGCCTGAAATGAAGCAATGGAACGCCCAAAAGCATATCTCCCCTGAGCATAGTCTTTTGCCATATTCATTGCCGCTTCTGCACCACCAATTTGTTCAAATGAAAATAAAACAGCTGATTGATCAAGAATTTTTTCAATTTCGAGCCAACCATCTGAAACAAGCTCTTTTGCATCAGCTTCAGATATATCTAGATTTGCATGAGATCTTGACGGATCAAAAGTATCTAGAGATGATATTTTTGTCTTGTCTGTATTTAAATCAATTAAATATAATCCCACTCCAGAGTCATTTTTAGCCGAAACAATAGCAAAATCAGCAATGTCAGCATCTGGAACGGCTGCTTTTAAACCAGAAATTTTTCCTGACGTGTAGTTACAATTGATACTTTTTTCTAATGGAAATCCAGAGTTTTCAGCATGAGCAAATGTACCGATAATCTCTCCTGATGCAAGTTTCGGTAAATATTCTTTTTTTAACTCTTCATCAGCACAATTTAAAATAGCTGTAGTGGCTAAATAGACACTTGAGGAATAGGGTACGGGTGCGATTGCTCTTCCTAATTCTTCAGCTATGACACAGAGTTCTAAATAGCCCATACCAATGCCACCGTATTCCTCAGGAATAGTTACAGCTGTCAAACCCATTGCAACTAAAGAGTCCCATAACTCTTTGTCAAATTTTTCCTCACCTTCAAGTATTGTTCTATTTCTTTTTAAGGAATTTTCTTTGTCGAGAAGTTTTTTAACCTCTTCTTTCATCGCCATCTGTTCGTCTGAAAATTCAAAATTCATTTTTTCTCCCTTTGAAATGTTATTTCTATAAAATACAAATCTACAATGAATCAAGACAAATTAAAAGCAAATAAGCCATCAAATAGGGGCTTAGTGACCAGAAAAATATTTGCTTCTTCTCAAGTACCACCGAGATCATTAGTATTACCCTTGATTTTTCTATCGCTATTTATTTTTTTCTTTTATTGGTTTTATAGTGGATTAACGCAACAACAAGAAAACTTAAATCAAATTAATTCTAGGTTAATTAGTATTGAAGAAAGTGTATTAAATCAAAATAATACTTCTGAGGAGAGAGTTGGAAGTATTTTGCAAGATATAAAGTTGCTTAATTCAGAAATTAGAAAATTATGGGACTTAAGTAATAAAAGAAATAAAAAAAATATTTCTTTATTAGAAACAAAAGTAAACGAGATCACGGAAGCTACTAATACTACCAATCAAAATTTTGATGATATAAAAATTAGAATGGAGAATATAAATGATTCAATTTCAGAAGTGCAAGGTAGATTGGCAAAATTGTCTTCCCTTGAATTAAGCACAGGAATCTATGATCAAAAATTCAAGGAACTTTTTGAAGCCATTGACTCAATAGACGCCTATAGAATTCAGATAAATCAGCGATTACTTGATATTGACAAGGAATTAAATTCCTATGACTTGAATAGCAGTTCAGAATAGATTAATTTAGCTATCCTTTATGCGGATATGGTGGAATTGGTAGACACGCTGGTTTTAGGTACCAGTGCCGAAAGGTGTGGGGGTTCGACTCCCTCTATCCGCACCACGACTAATCATGGTTAAAGAACGAAATATTGTTGCTATAGGAGGTGGGGGTTTTGGCCGTGATCCGGGTGAAGGTATTATTGAAGAGTACATTCTTAAGCAAACAAAAAAAAAGAAACCTAATAT
>CACDKN010000010.1:0-7670 GCA_902553315.1 uncultured SAR86 cluster bacterium | reverse complement strand
CAAGTTAGCGGTCGGCGGCAGCTCTCCTATCTCAGTTCAGAGTATGACTAATACCGATACTGAAGATGTTAAAGCCACAGTAAACCAAATAATAGCTCTTGAAACCGCCGGCGCCGATTTGGTCAGAGTTTCTACGCCTACAATGTCTTCGGTGGAGGCTTTTAAGGAAATTAAAAAATTAACAAACGTTCCTTTGATAGCTGACATTCATTTTGATTATAAAATTGCTTTGGAAGTTGCTAAGGCTGGAGCTGATTGTTTGAGAATTAATCCCGGAAATATAGGATCTGCAACAAAAGTAAATACTGTAATAAAATGTGCCGAAGATCACGATATCCCTATAAGAATAGGAGTAAACGCAGGGTCGCTTGAAAAAAAACTCCAAAAAAAATACGGAGAACCTTGCCCTGAAGCCCTAGTTGAATCAGCTATGGGCCACGTTGAAATTTTGAAGAAAAATAACTTTGAAAACTTTAAGTTAAGTATTAAAGCATCCGATATAGATTTAATGACTGAAAGTTATCGTTTGATTGCAAAAGAAATAGATCAACCATTGCATCTTGGCTTAACAGAGGCAGGAGGCTTCAGGTCTGGTACCGTTAAATCAACAATAGCAATCAGCCAATTATTAAAAGAAGGAATTGGGGATACGCTCAGAGTTTCTTTAGCCTCAGATCCAGTCGATGAAATAAAAGTTGGTTTTGACATACTCAAATCTTTAAAACTCAGAAAAAAAGGAATAAATTTTATTGCTTGTCCAAGCTGCTCTAGACAAAACTTTGATGTCATTAAAACGATGAACGAGTTAGAAGTGAGGCTTGAAGATATAAAAGAAAGTATCGATGTCGCAGTCATTGGCTGTTATGTAAATGGTCCCGGCGAATCTAAGGCAGCTCACGTAGGCCTCACTGGAGCTAGTCCAAAAAGTTTAATTTACGTTGACGGAACTCCAGATGAGAAAATAAGTAACGATCAAATAGTCGATCAAATAGAAAAAAAAGTAAGAATTAAGATTAAGGAAATGGCTTCAAAAAAAGAAAAATTAATTGCAAGCTCCTAAATCATGAAAAAAATACAAAAAATTAGAGGTGCTCATGAGATAAATCCCAGCGAAGCAAAAAAATGGAGTGAAACAACCAAAAAAATAATTAGTTTTTTTGAATCTTATTCCTACGAAGAAATAAGGTTGCCAATTATTGAAAATACGGATTTATTCTCAAGATCAGTAGGGGAAGAAACTGACATTGTGAATAAAGAAATGTTCAGCTTTGAGAGTAAAAGCGGGAAATCTTTATCTCTTAGACCCGAGGGAACAGCAAGCTGCCTAAGAGCTGCCATTGAAATGGGTCTTACCGATTTAGGACCTCAAAGACTTTATTATCATGGTCCAATGTATAGGTATGAGAGACCGCAGAAAGGGAGAAATAGAGAATTTTATCAATTAAGTATCGAAGCTTATGGATTTAAGAAATTCAATATCGAATTAGAAATGATCGATTTATCTTATAAATTGTTTTCTCGTTTAAATTTATTCGAACCAATTTTAGAAATTAATTCATTGGGATCGGAAGTCAGTCAAAAAAAATTTTCTGATGCTTTAAAAGAGTATCTTTTACCTCTTAAAGATCAACTCGACCTAGATAGTCAAAAGAGACTATCATTAAATACTTTAAGAATTTTAGATTCAAAGAATCCTGAAACTCAAAAATTATTAAAAAAAGGACCAAAACTTTCTCAATTTATTGAAACTCATTCTCTAGAGAAATTTGAAGAATTAAAAGAACGAATCTCCAAAAAAAACATACCTTTTACCATTAACGAAAATTTAGTCAGAGGATTAGATTATTACAATGATGTAGTTTATGAATGGAAATCCAATCAACTTGGGAGTCAAAATACTTTTTGTGCTGGGGGAAGATATGATTCCTTATCAAAAAAATTAGGGGGAAGAGATATCCCTGCAGCAGGTTTCTCAATTGGTCTTGATAGACTTATGCTGGCAATCCCTGATGACTCTTTTAAGAAGTCAAAGAAAAAAATTATGATCATAATTTTAGAGGATAGTTTTTATTCTTTCGGGGCTAGTCTTGCGGATAAATTAAGAAGTCAATTCCAACAATTATCTGTAAGATACGATGGCTTAGAGTCAAATCTTAAAGCTCAACTAAAAAAACTGATAAAGGAAAATTATGATTTTGTAATTATTCTTGGCAAGGAAGAGATAAAAAATAAATTACTTTCATTCAAAAATTTAACAAAAAGCGAAAATCAAGTATCACTTTCAGAACAAGAAATTTTTAAAATTCTAGAAACAAACTTAAAAGATGAATAATTTAAACTTAGAAAGCATCCTTTTATTTTTAAAAAATAATTATTTTTATTTTTTAATAGGTTTTCTTTTACTAGCCGTTATTTTTGGATCTTATTTTGTATATAAAACTAATGAAAGAAATAAGATTTATGCATCTCAAGAAGTTTATGAAGAATTTTTGGAGGAAATTAATTCTTTTGAGGAAACAGATATCGAAGCTTTAGAAAATTTGTCATATAAATTAAAAGATATATACGATGAATCTACTTATTCTTTAATGGCCGATTTTTATTTGGTGAAAATTTATTTTGAAAATGGAGAAGAAGAAAAAGCTTTGAATACAATTCTGGAACTAAATTCTACTCTTGAAGGAGAAAATTCGTCTAAGTCTTTTTTAAGAGACTTATCTAGGATTAGATTAGCTTCGATTTATTTAAATTTCGACAGGTTTGATGAAGCAAGAGAAGTTTTAATCAGAAATTTTGATTATTATGATTCTTTAAGATTAGAAAAATTGGGTGACTTAGAAAAAGAAGATTTGAACCCTAAGAAGGCTGAAGATTACTATAATCAGGCCATCGAACTTTCAGATAATCAAACGCAAATAAATTTATTAAATTTTAAATTATCCAGTTTGGCATCATCTAGCAATGTTAATTAGAAATATAAAATTACCCCTTTTTTGTTTCGTTCTAATTTTTTTATTAGGTTGTCAGTCCGATGATGAAATAGTAGAAAAGCCAGCAGAACTATTTAAGATAGATTCTAAAATAAATTTAGATCAAAAATGGTCTAAAAAAGTATTTTCAGATATTTCGCTAGGAAAACAAGAAATAGTCGTAGATTCAGATGGAATTTTTTCATTTTCATCAAATGGTCTGGTTAATTCTTTTTCTCATCTTGGAAAGTCAAATTGGGAGACTGATTTAAAAATAAATCTATCTGCAGGGATAGGAAAAAGTTTTGGGTCCTTATTTGTTACAACCTTAGATGGTGAGGTTTATTCTCTAAATAGTGACAATGGAAATTTAGAATGGTCTTCAACTGTGAACGGAGAGATTTTGTCAGTTCCTAGTTCTAATGGAGACATAGTAGCGGTCCAAACAACCAATGGGAAGGTAACTGCATTAAATTTAAGAGATGGAAATTTTAGATGGGAATATGTAAGTGTTTTGCCTAGCTTATCTTTGAGAGGAACAAGCACTCCTGTGTTTGATAACTCGGATCTATACGTCGGTTTTGCCAATGGAAATTTAGCCAAGATAGAGCCACGGTCAGGGGTAGTTCAATGGGAGGTACCAGTAACAATTTCTAAAGGTGCTTCGGAAATAGAAAGGTTAATTGATGTTGATTCAAGGCCTTTCATATCTTCAGGAATAGCTTTTGCTGTAAGTTATCAAGGAGATATTTCAGCAATAAATGTAAGAAATGGTGGAGTAATATGGAGAGAAAATATTTCTTCGACTAATAACATTTTGGAATCTAATAGAAACGTATTTCTTGTAGATGAGAATAGTGAAGTAAAAGCCTTTTCAGGTTTAACCGGAATAAGTCTCTGGAGGTCAAAAGATTATCGCAAAAGAGATTTAACCGCTCCCGTTAAGTTAGGCAATTACCTGGTGGTTGGAGACTTTGAAGGTTATTTGCACTTTTTAAATATAGAAAATGGTAAAACTGAGGGAAGATTCAGAGCTGGAAGATCTCAAATAATTGAGCTTAAGGTTTTCGAAAATACTTTAGCGAGTCTGGACAACTCAGGTAGATTGACTTACCTTGAGGTAAATTAAGTGATAATTTGCTATGGGACCTTTAATTGCAATCATTGGCAGACCTAATGTAGGTAAATCAACATTATTCAACTCTCTAATTGGAGAAAATTTATCATTGGTAGCCGATTTCCCCGGTCTGACAAGAGATAGAAAATACGGTTCAACCAATATACAAAATTCATCTTATATTTTTATAGACACTGCTGGTATTAGTAATATAGATGATGATTTTGAAAAACTGATTCTTTTAGAAACAAATAAAGCAATACAAGAAGCCGATGGATTTTTATTTTTAGTCGATGCAACTTCTCCATTGAGTGCCTTAGATGAAGAAATAAACAAAATTCTCCGTAAATCAGGTAAGTACTATCTTCTCTGTATCAACAAATCAGACAAAAAAAACTCAAAACTAAACCTTCAAGACTATTATGAACTTGGTGTAGAACATTCCTTGCCCATTTCGGCAAAAAACAAAAATGGATTATCCGAGTTGAAAAATAAAATTAAGAAGATTTTCCTCTCAGATTATTCACCAGATCTTAAAAAATCAAAGGAAGTAAATAAATACAATATCTCAATTTTAGGAAAACCGAATGCTGGAAAATCGACTTTTTTTAATACAGTTTTAAAAGATAACAGAGTAATAGTTTCAAACGTTCCTGGTACAACTATAGATTCTATTTCTGAAAATTTAATTTTTAAACAAGAATCCTTACTTTTGACAGACACAGCTGGGTTAAGGAAAAAAGGAAAAATTAAAAAAGATAACGAAGTTTATTCTTCTAAAAAAGCCATAAGTTCAATAAGGAGCTCAGACGCAATTATCTACCTAATAGATGGAAAAGAATTAGTAACTGATCAAGATCTCCATTTGTTATCTTTAATTATTTCGTCTGGCAAACCTTTAATTATTGGCATAAATAAATCTGAAACTTTGAGTAATTATGAAAAATCGCTTTTAAGAAGAAATCTTAATAAAAAATTAAGTTTTTTAAGTCATATTGAGGTTGATTTTATTTCTGCTTTGAAAGGAATGGGAACAAGTAATATTCTTACTAAACTTCTGAGAACCATCAAAAAAAGCAGAAAAGAATTCAATCTTAAACATTTAAATCTCCTTATAAAGGAAGCCCAAAAACTCAATCCACCTTCTATGATAGGTAGGTTTAGACCAATTATAAAGTTTGTAAGTTTAAGCAATTCTCTTCCGCCAACCTTTATTTTTCATGGAAATAAACTTGAGGGTATAAATAAAAATTACGAAAAGTTCTTGGAAAATTTTTTGAGAAAAAAGTTAAAGCTTCAAGGCATTCCTATTAAATTTGTTTTTAAAACTAACGATAATCCTTTTAAAGATAAAAAAAATCAACTTACAAAAAGGCAATATGCTAAGAGAAAAAGGGTCAGAAGCCATTGAACCTCGGTTTTAACTTAATATAATGCTCAAAACCTTGTAAATATGTCCAAACCACCTCTTTTTTTAAACTTACTTAAAATTAAATTGCCAATAACTGCCAAGGCATCTATTACGCATAGAATCTCTGCAATTGGAGTATTTTTTCTTCTTTTCCCTTTCTTAGCAGCCTTGCTGATAGCTACTAGCTCACAAGAAGGCTTTAACCAAATTGTTCAGTTATCAGATTTAATTGTCATAAAACTAGCCTTCAATTTGTTAGTGGCAGGGATTACTTACCATTATGTTGCTGGAATAAGGCATTTAATTATGGACCTAGGATACTGGGAGACTTTAAAAGCCGGTTCTTTTAGTGCTTATGGAACTTTCTTAGTTAGCGGCTTACTAATTGCTTGGTTTTCAATTTTGATATGGTAACAAAGGTCTATACATTCAAGAGAACAGGTATTTTCGATTACCTGATGGTAAGACTTTCAGCCGTTATTCAAGCACTATATTTTTCAGTTATAACCTATTATTGGTTGATGTATATGCCTTTAAATTACACTCAACTGGTAAGTTTTTTTGATATCCTATGGATAAAGATAGGAACTTTGTTGGTTTTAGTTTCGATTTCTTACCACTCTATGAAAGGTATTCATCACATTATTGAAGACTATCTAACTGTAGCTAGAGTAGGAAAATCTTCTAATTTTCTTCAGATTTCAGTTTTAACCTTTAGTTATCTGCAAATCTCAGGAGCCTTTATTTGTACTATTTTCATAATATTTTAGGAATTTAAAATGGCAATGAATGGAAAAGGATATTTAGAAGCGTCAAGTCTTCCCGTTAAAGAATTCGATGGAATTATTGTCGGCGGCGGCGGTTCAGGACTTATGGCAGGTCTACAATTAGCTCAATCTGGCATGAATACCGCTGTTGTTTCTAAAGTTTTTCCTACAAGATCTCACACAGTTTCTGCTCAAGGAGGTATAACTTGTGCCATTGCAAGTGCCGATCCCAATGATGATTGGAGATGGCATATGTACGATACTGTTAAAGGTTCAGATTTTATTGGAGATCAAGATTCTATTGAATATATGTGCCAAGAAGGTCCTGCTACGGTTTTCGAACTCGAAAATATGGGGCTACCATTTTCAAGAACAGAAGATGGAAAAATTTATCAAAGAGCTTTCGGGGGACAATCAAAAGATTATGGAAAAGGCGGGCAAGCAGAAAGAACTTGCGCGGCTGCTGATAGAACTGGCCATGCTCTTTTGCACACGCTATATCAAGCCAATATTAAGGCCGGAACTAATTTTTTAAGTGAGTGGTTCGCTGTTGATTTAGTCCTCAATGATTCAAAACAGGTCACTGGTGTTATCGCGTTTGAGATAGAATCTGGAGAGGCCTACTTTTTAAAAGCTAAAGCTACAGTCTTAGCAACTGGTGGAGCTGGAAGAATTTACAAATCTACAACTAACGCGCTTATTAATACTGGAGATGGCACAGGAATGGCTTTAAGGGCAGGTTTAGCTGTTCAAGATATGGAAATGTGGCAATTTCATCCAACTGGAATCCACGGCGCAGGAACACTTGTCACGGAAGGATGCAGAGGAGAAGGGGGATATTTAATAAATAAAGATGGTGAACGGTTTATGGAACGTTATGCTCCCAACGCAAAAGACTTAGCGAGTAGAGATGTTGTTGCTAGATCAATGATGTTAGAAATTATCGAAGGTAGAGGTTGCGGACCTGAAAAAGATCATTGTTTTTTAAAACTCGATCACTTAGGAGCAGAATTACTTCATAAAAGACTTCCTGGTATAACAGAGCTTTCGAAAACTTTTGCTCACGTTGACCCAGCAGACCATCCTATACCTGTAGTTCCTACTTGCCATTATGCGATGGGAGGAATTCCTACTAATGTAAATGGCCAAGTTTTAACGCAACAAGCCGATGGTTCAGATAAGGTGGTTGACGGACTTTATGCTGCTGGAGAAGCAGCTTGTGTTTCTGTTCACGGAGGAAACAGGCTGGGAGGAAATTCTCTTTTGGATCTTGTTGTGTTTGGAAGATCGGCAGGACTTCATATTGAAGATTCCTTTAAACAGGGAATTGGAATAAGTGAGCCTTCTTATGAGAACATTAATGAATCTTTGAAAAATATCAATCGTGTCAATTCTAGTCTCGAAGG
>CACDKN010000009.1:0-8019 GCA_902553315.1 uncultured SAR86 cluster bacterium | reverse complement strand
TTATGAAATTACCTTAGTTGATAAAATGGGTTTAGTTGAATCTTTTTTTAGAATAGCCGACATTGCTTTTATAGGAGGGACTTTGATCCCTCATGGCGGACAAAATTTTCTTGAAGCCGTAAAACATGGGTTGCCAATATATTCAGGAGCTAGCACTTACAATTTTTCAGGAATCGTCGAGGATTTGCAAAGCCATAAAATATTAAATATCATAGAAACAGAGTCTGATTTAGCGCTTGCATGGGGGAATTTTACTTACAATTCTGATTTAAAAAATCGGAGTAATGATTATCTTTTATCTAGACAAGGATCAGTCGAAAGATCGATAGAAAAGCTTCTACCTTTGATAGAAGCTTGAAGATTTTATCCAGGGAGGATATTGATGAAATTTGTTACTGCGGTAATAAAGCCACTTAAGTTAGATGAAGTTAGATGTGCTTTAAACAAATTGGAAGTAACGGGTTTAACGGTTTCTGATGTTAAAGGATTTGGTCGTCAAAAAGGCACTACTGAGCTCTATCGTGGGCACGAATATAAAACCGATTTCCTGCCTAAATTAAAAATTGAAGTTGCGTTAAAAGATTCTCAAGTAGATGAAGTCATTGATGCAATTTCAAAGGTCGCAAATACTGGAAAGATAGGAGACGGGAAAATATTTGTTTACGACCTTGAAAAAGTAACAAGAATAAGAACTGGTGAAGTTGACGAAGAGGCAATTTAAGTAAAACTCTAAAGTTTCTATTTGAACGAAGTGAAACCCATCATTGCTATATATGGGCCTACCCATACAGGAAAGACAAATCTTGCTGTTGAATTTTTTTCAAGACATCCCTCAGAAATAATAAGTGTTGATTCAGTTCAAATATACAAAGAAGCTGACATAGGGAGTAACAAACCTGACACAGCTTTTTTAAAAGAAAATCCTCATCATTTGATTAATATTTTAAATCCTGACAAAACATTTTCCGTTGGAGATTTTAAGGAAAAAAGCATAAATATCCTCAAACAAATAGACAGCCAGTCGAAATTTCCAATTTTAGTTGGAGGAACCATGATGTATTTCTACAGTTTGATTGAAGGCTTGGCTGAATTACCTGATCGAGACGAACTGATAAGGGCAGAATTAATTTGTGATATGGAAACGTTTGGTCTGGAAAGCCTTTATAAACGTCTAGAAACAATGGATTTTGAAGCTACGAAAAAGATTCATCCTAACGATACTCAAAGAATTATTAGAGCTTTAGAAGTTTGTCTAATCACAAACGAAAAATTCAGCGAGATAAGAAAAAAAAGTGTTAAAGAAAAAATCTTGGATAGAAAGATTTTAAGTTTTGCAATAATCCCAGAAAACAAAAAAGAATATAAAGCTCAATTGAAGCAAAGATTTGAAGGCATGTTAGAAAAAGGCTTGCTAGAGGAAGTAGAAAAAATCATTGATAAATATTCAAAAAATGTATCGCTTTTAAAATCTGTAGGTTACAAAGAATGCCTAGATTACTTAGAAAAAAAAATTAATAAGAAAGAACTAATTGAAAAGGCAGTTAATGCAACATACAAACTATCGAAACGACAAATCACATGGCTGAATAAATTCACCACAACAGAGATATTCGAAAAAAATGAATCGAATAAAGTTATAAAGATTGAGTCATTTATATGAATTCAGTGTTTCTTTCTTTACAATCAACACTTAGAATACGCAACTATGTCTTGGAACGATCAAAATAAAAATAATGGGTCAAGAGACCCTTGGGGCAACAAAAATGATGCCCCGGATATCGATGAAGCTATAAGAAGATTCAAAGCTATCCTTGGCCCCATCTTTGGTGGTAGCTCAGGAGGCGGCGGAGGCAAAAAGTTTAGCTCATCTAAATATATTTCATATTTTTTCACTGGACTAATTATTCTCTATGGCGCTGCAGGTATTTATACTGTTGATGCTCAAGAAGAAGCGGTAATTTTAAGATTTGGCGAATATACCAATACTAAAGGTCCAGGAATCCACTGGAATCCGCCAATAATTGACTCTAGACAGATTGTTAACACAGAAAAATTATTTACTCACACTACAAATTCTTCGATGTTGACCAAGGATGAGAATATTGTAAACGTTGAAGTTGCAGTGCAGTACAAGCGATCCAATCCTGTATTTTTTCTTTTAGAAGCATCTGGTCCTGAAGATAGTCTTTCTCAAGCCGCAGAATCTGCTTTAAGACACGTAGTAGGCAGTAATAGTATGGACAACGTTTTAACAACAGGTAGGGAGCAAATTGCCATTGATGTTAGAAGTCGCTTACAAGAAAGATTGAACACTTACCTTACTGGGATTGAAGTGGTCACAGTTACCATCAGAGAATCTAGGCCTCCCGAAGCAGTAAGAGCTGCATTTGATGATGTGGTTAAAGCTCGAGAAGATGAAGTAACTTTGAAAAACCAAGCAGAAACTTATGCCAACGAAATAGTTCCTATCGCAAGAGGTGCGGCTAAAAGAGCAATTCAGGACGCTGAGGGATACAAAGCAAAAGTAATTGCGGAAGCAGAAGGAGAAGCGACTAGATTTAATCAGCTACTAGCCGAATATAAGAAGTCTCCAGACGTTACTCGTGAAAGACTTTATCTTGATGCCGTTCAATCCGTTATGTCAAATAGTACAAAAGTTATGATCGATGTTAAAAATGGTAACAACATTATGTATCTTCCATTGGATCAAATAGCTGCCGCATCTTCTTTGAGACCTTCTCAAGACGATAACAATACTGGATCTTCAAGCGGCCTTAATCCAAGTGGTATTCAAGATTTAACAGATCGTGTCATTGAGGAAATTAGAAAAAGACAGGAGAGGAGATAGCATGGGTACTCTTAGATTAGGAATCATTGGTCTTGTCCTTCTTTTAATAATAATTCTTGCCAACAGCTTGTATATAGTCACTGATAGACAGACAGCAATTCTTTTAAGATTCGGTGAGATTGTCGATCCTAAAATTGAATCCGGTCTGCATTTCAAAGTACCCATCCTTCATACGGTAAGGAAATTTGATTCAAGAGTACTCACTCTTGATGCTGTGCCACAACCTTATTTTACCGCCGAAAAAAAACGTCTGATTGTGGATGCATTTGTGAAGTGGCGTATCACAGACAATGAACAGTTTTATATAACATCTTCTGGCGGTCAGCTTGGCGCCATGAGAACTTTATTGACCCAAAGGGTGGATGAAGGTTTAAGGAACCAATTTGGAGTTCGTACTGTCCAAGATGTGATATCTGGTGAAAGAGATCAGTTGATGCAGGCACTCACAAATGACTTAAATATTGTTGCTAACCAAGAACTTGGAATTGAAGTAATTGATGTAAGAGTGAAAAAAATTGAGCTGCCTAATGAGGTAAATGATTCTGTTTACAACAGAATGAGAACAGAAAGAGAAAGGTTGGCCCAAGAATTGAGAGCTGAAGGAAACGAACTTGCTGAAGAAATAAGAGCGAATGCCGACAAAGAAAGAACAGTAATTCTTGCGGAAGCATATAAATTGGCTGAAATTCTTAAAGGTGAAGGAGATGCTGAGGCGACTTCAGTTTACGCCAAAGCTTTTGATAGAGACCCTGAATTTTATGAATTCACCAGAAGTTTGAATGCCTATCAGTCAACTTTTCAAAACAAATCTGATGTCTTGTTAATTGACCCAGAAAGTGATTTTTTTAAATATTTAGATAGTTCAACAGGATCGCGAGAACAGCAATAAAAAATGCCTACCAAATCTTCATATCTGCCCGATGGAGTAGAAGATATAACTGCGGTCGATGCTAAAAACTTAGAATCTACAAAGCGAGCTCTAATTGATTATTATGAGTCAGAAGGGTTTCAATTAACTTACCCATCCTTAGTTGAATTCGCTGACGCAATTGGTGGAGACGAAAATCAAACTTTAAAAGACTCTGCTTTTAGCTTCAACGACGATCTTTCAACAAAAGAACTGGCTATCCGTCCAGATATCTCTCAACAGATTGCAAGGATAGATCAGGCGGAGGCAACTGAGGAAGAAAGAAGATATTGTTACGCCGGTGAAGTCTTAAAAAAAAGAAAAGATTCATTCAGTAGATCAAGAATAACTATTAAATCAGGAGTTGAAATCTTTGGTGGGAAAGATAATCGATTTGAAATCTTAAATCTTCTCTCTAAAAGTATGGAGATTACGAAAATCAAAGATTTGACTTTGTCTTTTGGAAAAACAGAAGTTTTTGATTCATTTTTAAATACTTGTGCTTTATCTGATAAAGAAGGTAATGAATTAAACAATATTATCTCTACGAAATCTGAGTCAGACTTAACCGATTGGGGAAAAGACAAAGAAATTGAAGAAGAAGTAAAAGATAAATTAATTAAATTAATGAATTGTAAGGGCGATCTATCAGTACTCTCCGATTTGGAGGCCTTAGAGGTTGAAAAAGATTTATTAAAAGATATTGAATCGATTTGGAACTTTGTGGACAAAGAAACTCTTTTTGAACCGCATATCGATATGACAGATTTTCCTGGATTTAATTATCACTCAGGGCTGGTTTTTTCAGTTCATTCTAAGAATTTTGGATTTTCTATAGCTAACGGTGGGCAATACAATATCAATTCAGGCGCAACAAATAGATCAGCGATAGGTTTCGATAAAGACTTGTTTGCTATCACGAAAATTAATTCATAATATATGAAAGGTAATTTTGCGGTACTAGGACTTCAGTGGGGGGATGAAGGTAAGGGAAAAATTGTAAACTTTTTGTCAGACCGAGCCAACGCAGCTTGCAGGTATCAAGGCGGGCACAACGCTGGCCATACTCTCATCATTGATGGAAAAAAAATTGTTTTGCACTTGCTTCCCTCCTCAATTTGTCATGAAAACGCGTTATCGCTGATTGGAAAGGGAGTAGTGATTTCATGCGATGCACTTTTTGAAGAAATAAAACAAATTGAACTGGTGGCTAAAAATATTTCGCAAAAATTAAAGATAAGCCCTGCTTGTAGTTTGATTCAGCCGTATCATATTTTAGTTGACCAGCTCAAAGAAAAATCAAATAGCTTCAACACGATTGGCACAACTTTGAGAGGCATAGGGCCAGCTTATGAGGATAAAGTGGCAAGGCGTGCTATAAGAATTATCGATACTTTGTCTGAGAAAAAATTATCTGAAAAGTTAGAAGAAAATATATCTTATTATGATTTCTGGCTTGAAAAATATTTTGGACATTCGAAACTAGATTTTCAAGCCATTAAAGACGAAAATTTACAAAATGGTGAAAAACTCAAACCAATGCTTGCGGATGTTTCAGCCGAGATAAGAAAACTAAACAGGGAAAATAAAAGAGTGCTTTTTGAAGGCGCCCAAGGCGCATTATTAGATGTTGATCAAGGGACTTATCCTTATGTGACATCCAGTAATTGTTCTCCAGCAGGAATTGCTTCCGGTGCAGGCATTGGCCCGCATGACATCGATTACATCCTAGGGGTGGTTAAGGCCTATGTTACAAGAGTTGGGGAAGGACCTATGCCAACTGAAATTGATGATGAGGTAGGTGAGAAAATAGCTATAGAAGGGGGAGAGGTTGGTGCAACAACCGGAAGACCAAGAAGGTGTGGATGGTTTGACGCAGTTTCGGTAAAAAGGGTAATCGAATCCAACAGTGTTTCTGCTTTGTGCTTAACAAAAATGGATGTTTTAGATTTTTTAGATGAGATCAAAATTTGTGTAGATTATAGATTCACTGACGATGCTGAAATTTTTTCTGAATGTATGGATCTTGAAACTGCACAACCCGAATACATAACTTGCAAAGGTTGGAAGCAATCAATTAAGGGAATAAATAAAATAGAAGAGTTGCCTAAAGAAGCAATAGATTTTTACAGAAAAATTGAAGAACTTTGTGGAATTTCTGTGGACGTTATTTCGACTGCTCCCGACGATGCAGGAACAATAATGCTTAATCAAAGCATTTAACTTTTATATTTATCCAAAACTGCGTTAACGAATTTATAACTAGAGTCCTGTCCGTATTTTTTCGCTAATCTAACCCCCTCGTTTAAAGAAACAGATCGATCAATTTTTTTTTGCATCATCTCATAAATTATCGATCTTAAAATTGATATTTCTATTTGTCCTATGTCTTTGAAATTTAATTTCGAATTAGTTTCAATTACCTTATCTATTATTTTTTTATTTTTTTTAATTCCTTTTAAAAATTCATTTAGCTCCGATAAGTTAAACTTTTTATTTCTTTCTTTCAGCTGCTTTAAAATTTCAGTATTCGAATCCCCACTTATTTCTTGTTGATAGAGAGCTTGTAAAATTAACTCTCTTTTTTTTGAGGGCGAAGGAAAAGTTTTTTTTTCAGGCATCTATTTTGTTTAATAAATAAAGCGCGCTTTCGGCAAGTTCTGAACCTTTCGTTCTAGCCCTCTCAATTGCTTGTTCGCTGTTATTCGTGGTTAAGACACCGAAAATCACTGGCTTTTTAAACTCAATCCCTAAATTTATTATTTGATCACTTACCGATTGAGCAATGATGTCAAAGTGAGGAGTTTCTCCTTTAATTATTGCTCCGAGAGTAATGGCGGCATCAAAACTTTCTATCTTTTGACTAACCATGAAAGGGATTTCAAAAGCACCTGGTACAGTAAAAGTTGAAAAATTTACTTCATGGTTATCTAGAACCTTTAAACAATCTTCAACCATGGGTTCAATTATCTCTTCGTTCCACTTAGTTTGTACGATCAATATTTTTTTATTTGAGAAATTTGCGTTATCTAAATTTAGTTTTATGCTTTTTTTCATTTTTGAATATATTTCACCACTTCTAATCCAAATCCTGAAATTGAAGGATACCTCGTCTTGGAGCCCATAAGAGTTATCTTTTCGACGCCTAAGTCTCGCAAAATTTGTGAACCCGCTCCAATTCTTCTGACATCAATTCCTCCTGGAATAGATTGCTTGTAAGATTTTTTTAAGTCTTGAATTTCTTCTTCTTTATCTTTTCCACCATCAATTAAGATAATCAAACCCGAGCCACTTTTATTAATTTTGTTCATTGCTTCATCAAGCGACCACCTTGAGCCATACTCCTCTACTTGCAACATGTCGTGCAAATAGTTAGTTTGCTGCACTCTAACTAAAGTAGGCTTTGATTTAAGTATTTTTCCTTTCTTAAGAACCAAGTGAGTCTCGTCTGTTATGGCATCTTTATAGGAAATTAGGGTGAACTTTCCATGCTTTGTATTGACAAGTTTTTGACTGAGTTTTTCAACAGTTTTTTCATTCATAATCCTGTAATTAATTAAGTCAGCTATAGTTCCTATTTTTAAATCATACTTTTTACTAAATTCCATTAAATCTTTTTTTCTTGCCATCGTCCCATCCTCATTCATGACTTCAACGATGACTGCAGCAGGATTCAACCCTGCTAATCTGCACAAATCAGTGCTTCCTTCGGTATGACCCGCTCTGGAAAGAACTCCTCCATTAATAGCCTTTACTGGAAATATATGACCTGGAGATACTATTTCGCTAGCCTTAGCATTTGCTTTGGACGCTACTTTTACCGTTCTTGCTCGATCCGCAGCAGAAATTCCTGTGCTGATGCCAGTGGCAGCTTCAATAGATACAGTAAAGCCTGTACCGTGGCCACTTTTATTATCACTTACCATCTGGTTCAGATTTAATTTCTTACACTTTTCTTCACTAAGCGCTAGGCAAATTAAACCTCTGGCATTTTTTGCCATGAAATTTATTTTTTCAGACGTAACTTTTTCACCAGCTAAAATGATGTCGCCTTCATTTTCTCTGTCTTCGTCGTCCATCAGAAGAACCATTTTGCCTTTTTTTATATCAGCAATTAAATCTTCGGTTTTATTCAATCCCATTTTTGTTTTTTTCTATAAATTAATTTTTTATCAATTCCAATTTTTGTCGATTCAATGATTTTGTATTTTTTTGATTTCAAAGGGTTTAATGAAGACGGTCCTTCAAAAAAAGAATCAGCGGT
>CACDKN010000008.1:0-11529 GCA_902553315.1 uncultured SAR86 cluster bacterium | reverse complement strand
AATAAGCTGCTGTTTCCCCCATAAATCTCAATAATTTTCTATCAATTAGTTCTGGCAATGAAATATCAATTGAACCAGCAATGTGGGAGCGCATGCCAAGTTCTTTATATTCTTCATTAAAAGAAATCCCTGATTTACCATCTTTAAGAGAGCTATTAACTTCTTTAACGTTCAAACCTATTGGAGAAACAGCGCCAATACCAGTTATGACAACTCTTCTTGGTTCCATTTAAAAATTTGAAGGATCTTTAAATAATCCAACCCTTAGATTTTTTGCTGTGTAAATTTCTTTGTTATCAACAAACATTTTCCCATCAGCAAAGCCAACAACTAATTTTTGCTTTCTAATTCTTTTAATACTGATTTCATATCTTACTAATTGTGCTTTCGGCAGCACTTGACCGAAAAATTTTACCTCGCCCGCTCCAAGGGCTCTACCAATTCCAGGATTTCCATCCCAAAGCAAGTAAAATCCTAAGAGTTGCCACATTGCGTCTAAACCTAAGCACCCAGGCATCACTGGGTCTCCTTTAAAATGGCACTTAAAAAACCATAAATCAGGGTTGATATCTAACTCCCCAATCAAAAGCCCATTCTCATAATCTCCTTCATTAGAATTTATCTTCAAAATTCTGTTTATCATAAGCATTTCGCTATTAGGAAGCTTCCCATTATCATCACCAAATAGACTGCCTTCTGAACAAAGCAAAAGCTTTTCATTATCGTAGCTACTTTCTTGAGTAAAATTACTCCCCATATTTGTATATTACAACATTTGAAAAGATTGCGAGTATTGTATTAATTAGATATTATTCACTCCTTTTTATAAATTGATATGACTTACGCGGTAATAGAAACAGGTGGTAAACAACATAAAGTGGAAGAGGGTGAGATTATCACTATCGAGAAGCTCGATTTAGGTGAAGGCGAAAAAGTTGAATTCAGTGATGTTTTGGCTGTAAAAAATAATGACAAACTTGAAGTTGGCACACCATTTCTAGACGGAGCTAAGGTCACTGGTACTGTTTTATCCCAAGAAAAAGATAAGAAAATAGTTATTATTAAGATGAGAAGAAGACAGGATTATAGAAGTAAGCAAGGGCATCGACAAAAATTAACAAAAGTAAAAATAGATTCAATTAAAGTTTAACTATGGCTCATAAAAAAGCAGGTGGAAGCACCAGAAATGGTAGAGATTCGAACCCAAAATTTCTTGGGGTTAAGACCTATGGGGGTCAAAAGGTAACAGCTGGGTCAATTATAGTAAGACAAAGAGGCACAAAATTTCATCCTGGAGAAAATGTTGGGATTGGAAAGGATCACACATTGTTCGCAAAATGTGCAGGCGAAGTAGCTTTTGAAAAAAAAGGAAAAAATCCTAGACAATACGTCAACATTATAATTTCTGAGTAATCCCATGAGCTTCATCGATGAAGCATCCATTGAAATAGTTGCAGGAAGAGGTGGGAATGGCTGCCTAAGCTTTAGAAGAGAAAAATTCATTCCTCGTGGAGGTCCTGATGGCGGTGACGGAGGTCATGGTGGAAGTATTTACTTTCAAGCTGAAAAGTCCTTAACTACTTTGCAAGATTTTAAATTACAAACTAGGTATCAAGCAAAAAATGGTTCAAATGGACAGGGAAGAGATAAGCATGGAAAAGACGCTCAAAATCTCATTTTAAAGGTTCCAATTGGTACTCAGATAGTTAATGAAGACACAGATGAAATTATTTGTGATTTGACCACCTATGATGAAGCAATTGAAATTGCTGTTGGAGGCAAAGGAGGACTGGGAAATGCGCGTTTCAAATCTTCAACCAATAGGGCACCAAGGAAAACTACAGAAGGAACGAATGGAGAAAAGCTCTTTATCAAACTTGAATTGAAAGTCTTGGCAGATGTGGGTTTATTAGGCTTGCCTAATGCAGGAAAGTCTACTTTTATATCAGTAATTTCTTCGGCAAAACCTAAAATTGCAGATTATCCCTTTACAACCTTGAAGCCCAACTTAGGTGTTGTAAAAAATAATTACTCATCATTTGTTGTAGCAGATATTCCTGGTTTAATTCCAGGAGCATCGGATGGCATTGGTTTGGGCATAAAGTTTTTAAAGCACTTATCGAGAGTTAGATTACTTTTACATTTAGTCGACGTTAGTTCTTTTAACCAACAGGATCTTATAGAAGATATTTCAAATATTGAAAAAGAGCTTGAACTTTATGATTCTAATCTTTTCAAAATGGAAAGATGGATAGTTTTAAATAAAATTGATTTATGTGAAGAAAAAGCAAAAGACGTTTATAGTGATTTGGAAATTAAATATCCTGACAGAAGACTTTTTAGCATATCATCTGTTACGAACACCGGTATTGCTGAACTACTAAATGAGATATCTAAAAATTTCTTAATGCAGAAAGATAGTGAATAAAAAAATTGTAATAAAAATTGGATCTAGTTTAGTTGCATCAGAGTCAAATGTAGTCGAAGTAAATTTCATCAGAAAAATATCGTCTCAAATCAAAGAACTCATAAATTTAGGATATGAAATAATTTTAGTCTCATCTGGCGCAATTGCTAGTGGAATGAAGCTTTGGAAGCTTGATCAAAGGCCACAACAAATAGAAAAACTTCAAGCATTGTCTGCTGTTGGGCAAATTGATCTAATTAATGCGTATCAAAACGAACTAAAATCACATGGTCTATTTGCAGCACAAGTGCTCCTCAGTCATGAAGATTTTAAAGATAGTAAAAGATCAAATAATATTAAAAAAAGTATCATAAATATTTTAGCTCTTGGAGCAATTCCTATTATCAACGAAAATGATTCCGTATCGACAGAAGAAATAGAATTCGGGGACAACGATCAATTAAGTGGAGACGTTGCAAAGTTAATCGAAGGCCAACTTTTAATAATTCTTACAGATCAAGACGGAGTTTTCGATAAAGATCCAAATACAAGCGATAATGCAAAACTCATCAACAAGATTAGTTTTAATAACTTAGAAAAACTTGGTATCGAACTTGGAGAATCTGGAAAATTCGGCAGAGGAGGAATGAAAACCAAATTCTATGCTGCTAAAAACTTTTTAACATCAACAAATCAAATGTGGATAGCCAATGGAAGAGAAGAGCAGATTCTTTTAAAGATTATTGATAAAGAAAAAAGTGGAACTGAAATTAATTTGAACTAATAAGTTTTATATTCCTGTTGAGCTTTGATTTTTGCCTAGAAGCGCTATTTTTTGTAATAACTTTTTTATTGGCCATTTTGTCAATTAGTTTTTGAGCCTTTAAAAACAAATTTTTTGCTTGCTCTTGGTCTTTTGCCTCAATTGCTTGTTCAACTGACTTAATAGCTGTTCTAACGGAAGCCCTTTGTGAACTTTTCAATTCGTTTTTGACAATCGTCTGTCTTGCTCTCTTTTTAGCTGATTGAATATTTGCCATGGCGCGAAATGATGAGGTTTTTAGTATATTTTGTCAACGTATTTAAAATTTTTTTAAATAGATTAAATTAATCCTCTTTTTTGAAGCAACCTTTTTGGATCAGGATTTTTTCCGTTAAATTTAACGAATTGATCCATAAGATTTTTTGAATTTCCTGACGCATAGACAAATTCTTTGAGTTTTTTTCCAGAAGCTTTGTTAAAAAGACCTTTCTTTTCGAATACTTCAAAAGCAGAAGAATCGAGAACCTCAGACCACATATAACTATAATAATTTGAGGAATATCCTCCAGAAAAAATATGATTGAAATACGTACTTCCGTATCTGCTATCTATAGCATCTGGTTTTCCTAGAGATTTAAATAGATTTTTTTCGAATTTTTCAATATTAGATATCTTCTTTTTTTCTGAATGCCATGCAAGGTCAAGATAGGAAGCAACAAGATACTCAGTTGTTGGAAAACCCTGATTGAATTTTTGACACTTTTCATATTTTTTTAGAAGGCTTTTAGGTATTTTTTTTCCAGTTTTATAATGCAATGCAAACTCTTCGAGAACCTTTGGCGATCTGATCCAGTTTTCCATCATTTGAGAGGGAAATTCTACATAATCTCTTGGTACAGAAGTTCCTGATAAAGAAGGATAAGTTACATTAGACAACAATCCATGCAAACCATGACCAAATTCATGAAAAAGCGTAATTGCTTGTTCAAAGCTTAACAACGTGGTCTTAGCAGATTTTGATTTTGGAAAATTACATACATTTATTATGATTGGAAACTTTGAACCATTGTTTTTACTCTGATCTTGATAGCTAGTCATCCACGCGCCACCTTGTTTTGAAGGTCTTGCGTGGTAGTCAGTAAGAAAGATTCCAACAATTTTTTTGGATTTATTCAAAACTTTATATGCTTTGACATCCTCATGGTACTTAGGATAGTTGTTCAAAGGCACGAAAATTATCTCAAATAACCTTTCAGCAACTGCAAAGGCCGCCTTTTGAATATTTTCTAAAGATAAATATGGGCGCATTTCTTCTTCAGAATAATTAAACTTAGATTCTCTTACTTTTTCAGCATAAAACCACCAATCCCAAGGTTTCAATTTAAAATTATTCCCTTCAGCTTGAATAAGATTTTGAATTTCGTCTATTTCTTCTTTCGCTCTTAATTTTGCGGGCTTCCAAACGTTGTCTAAAAGATTTAAAACATTTTTTTTGTTTTCCGCCATCGAATTTTGTAAAGCTAAATCAGTGTGTGATTTAAAGCCAAGAAGATTCGCTTTTTTTTCTCTTAAATTAGAAATCTCTAAAAGAATTTTTTCATTGTTGTTCTGGTTATTATTTTTTCCTTTGTTTATATAACCTTTGTAAATTTCTTCTCTAAGATTTCTATTTTTTGAGAAAGTTAGAAAAGGGTAAAGATTTTCTCTAGTTGCCTTAAATAACCAGGCGCCTTTGTAATTTTCTTTTTCTGCTTGAAGTTTAGCTTGATTGACTAGGTCTTTCGGTAAGCCATCTAAATCAGTCTTGTCGTTTATAACTAGTTCAAATGCATTCGTTTCTTTGAGAGTATTCTGACCAAAATTTAAGGATAGAGATGATAGTTTTTGATTAATTTTTTTTAGCAAAGCTCTTTTCTTTGAGTCAAGACCAGAGCCATTTAGCATAAAATTATCGTAAGTAATTTTTACTAACCTTCGTTGTTCGTCGTTCAAGTCTTCATTAGATTCATAGACTTTTTTTACTTTTTTAAACAAAGACACATTTAAAGAAATACTGTCTCTATGTTTTGATAATAACGGAGTTACTTTGGCAGCTATTTTTTGGAGCTCATCAGATGAATCAGCAGATAAAACGTTAAAAAAAACTCTACTAACTTTTGATAAAAGTGAGCCAGCATTTTCTAGGGCATTAATAGTATTTCTGAAGGTTGGTTTTTCCTTATTTTTTAAAATAAGTTCGATTTCTGTTTTGTGATCGGCAATTGCTTTTTTGAAAGCTGGTAAGTAATGTTTTGGTTTAATTTCTTCGAATGGAGGAAGTCCAAATTTAGATTTAAAGTCTTTCGTGAGCGGATTGTTCATAAATCAATATTAAGAGATTTTTAAACTCATATCTAATCTATTTTCAAAAATAAGATTTATATATATCATTCAGAAATAATATGGTGGAGGCGGCGGGTATCGAACCCGCGTCCATCGATTCATCCCCTTCAGTTCTACATGTTTAGTTTCATCTATTATTTCTTTTTTATTTCTCCGATGAGCAGGATAAATAAAATATATTCTGTAAATTCTTTTTGAGAAAACTCCAGAAAAATTTTCTCAAGCAACCTATTTAGTGACTTTCTTTAACCTTAATAGGTGTCAGGCCAAGAAAGCTAGCCGAATTATGCGGCTAGTGCGTAGTTTGCTTTATTGCCAACTAAATGTTTCGTAACTAAATTTAACGAGATTGTTACCATCTCGACATGCCTTTCAGGTTCTCAAATAAATGTCTAATCCATTTCGCCCCCGTGGGCCGATATTTTAATGAATTTATTTCAAGTTACTAGGAAGATTGGTAATTTTTAATTTTTCTTTATCCCATTCCTTTTTTTTCAAAGACTGCCTTTTGTCATATTTTGTTTTTCCTTTTCCTAAAGAAATTTTTATTTTTATTAAATTTTCTTTCCAAAAAAGTTTAGTAGGCACACAAGTCAGGCCTTTTTCTTGCGTAGCTTTATAGATTTTCGCAAGTTCTGATTTAGTCAATAAAAGCTTTCTCGTTCTAATTGGGTCTACTTTATGAGTAACTTCGTTGAGAGGTTTAATATTCATTCCTATCAACCAGGCTTCGCCCTGTTTCATAAGCACGTAACTATCCTTCATGTCTGCTTGACTCGCGCGAATACCTTTTACTTCCCAGCCGTTCAAAGAAATACCTGCTTCAAAGTCTTCGGAGAGCTCAAAGTTGAATCTAGCTTGTCTGTTCTCAATTACTGGCCTTGAATTTATTTTTTTGTTTTTTGACATTAGATGAGTATAAATATTAAATAATTACTAATCATTAGAAAAGAAATGGACCAAGCAAAAATATGGAAAGGGAACTGGACTTTTGTCCTCGCGGCAGCTGGTGCAGCGGTAGGTTTAGGAAATATCTGGAAGTTTCCTTATCTAGCTGGAGAAAGTGGGGGGGGAGCATTTGTAATAGTTTACTTGCTCTGCATTTTGCTTCTTGGACTTCCCATAATGATTGCTGAAATTTATATTGGAAGATATGGACGTAAGAGCCCAATAAATTCAGTCACAAAGATCATCGCAGATTTTAACCTAAGTAAATTTTGGTTGGTCTTGGGATGGCTAGGAGCCTTGGCTGGGCTTTTGATTCTTTCATACTATAGCGTGATTGCTGGGATAGCTGCTTCATATATTTTTAGTTCAATACCTGCATCTGAGTTGAATCCAGCAGAGTACTCAGTTCAATATTATTCAGATTTCAAAGAATCCCCACTGCTTATGATTTTTTGGCATACCTTATTCATCGGAATAACTTGCTATGTAGTAGGCAAGGGGGTTGTAGATGGTATTGGGAAAGCTATTAATATTTTGATGCCCATACTCTTCTTTTTAGTAATTGTTCTTTGTATTTACTCTTCTGTTACTGGCGAATTTCTTAAAACTTTTACCTTTTTATTCAATCCAGACTTTTCAAAAATTACTCCAGGAGTAGTAATTACCGCAATGGGGCAAGCTTTTTTTACTCTTAGCATTGGAATGGGATCTATCATGGCTTATGGGGCATATATGCCGCAGGAACAAATGATAGGTAAAACTGTATTAATTGTTATTTTTTTAGATACTTTAGTGGCTTTACTGGCTGGATTTACTATCTTTCCTATCGTATTTAGCAACCCAGAGCTTTCAGCATTTGTAGGAAAAGGATTATTGTTTGAATCCCTTCCAGTAGCATTTCACGCCATGCCATTGGGAAGTATCTTTCATTCAATATTTTTTATTTTAGTTTCGATTGCGGCTTTAAGTTCCTCAGTTTCCTTAATTGAACCTTTTACCGCTTGGATTGAAGAAGAAAAAATTTTTTCACGACCAAAAGGTGTTGTTTTTTTAGGCTTTATAGCTTGGGTGATAGGACTTGGAACGGTTTTCTCTGATAATATTTGGTCAGATTATGAGCTTAATGGGCTTAATTTTTTTGAATGGACTGCCACAATAACAGACCAATTCATGTTGCCTTTAGGCGGTTTGTTAATATGTTTGATGGTTGGATTCTTTATTCCAAATTTAGATATTGAAAAGGATTTAAATATTTCAAAAATCTTTAAAAATACCTTTAAAAATTGCTTAAAAATTATTGCTCCTCTATCGGTGCTGTTGATTTTTATTTACGCTTTAACTTAATGGTTTACTATTTCTTCCTTGGTTGTTGGGCTTTGCTCGGCCTAACGGCTTTTTTTTATTTAATCAGGCAGCCAGCACCTTATGGAAAGCACATAAAATATTCAAAGTATTCTGTGGGAGCCAGGACAGGTTGGATTGTTATGGAATCTCCCGCTTTCTACTTAATGATCATCTTTTTTTTATTATATGGCGACTCTACTAACTTAATTCATGTAGTTTTGACTTTTCTATATTGCCTCCATTATTTTAATAGAAGCTTTGTTTGGCCATTAAGAGCTCAGAATAATTCAAAAAAAATGCCTGTTAACGTAATGGCTTCAGCATTTAGTTTTAATTTAATAAATGTTTTTTTCCAAGGAACATGGATCTTTGTTCTTGTAGATTACTCTAATGAATGGATTTTAAGCTTTTATTTTGCTTTCGGAATAATTATTTTTTTTATAGGCATGGCAGTGAATGTAATAGCTGACGAAATTATGATATCCCTCAAGAAAAAAAATAATGGTCAATATTCGATTCCGAACGGCTTTCTTTATTCAAAAGTTAGTTGTCCAAATTATTTAGGAGAATTTTTAGAATGGTTTGGCTGGGCTTTGATGACTATGAATCTAGCTGGATTTGTCTTCTTTTTTTGGACTCTTGCAAATTTACTGCCAAGAGCGATTTCAAACCACAAATGGTTACAAACAAATTTTGAAGAATACCCTAAAGAAAGAAAGGCGGTGATTCCGGGAATTATTTAAGTTTCGTCAAGTAAATTATCCCAAGTCTTTAATTTTCCATTATCAAAAGTTAGAACATAATGAACATTTGTAATTTTATTTTCACCAACACTAAAAGTGCCAATATATTCCCATCGATCTGAATTAAAGGCACTGGTAAATGATGGAGAGCCCATAATAAATTGTACTTGAGCAGACGTTAGTCCTATTTCAAGCTGATCTATCATTTCATCAGTAACAATATTTCCCTGTGCAACTGGAACCCTGTAAAACCTATTTGCACAGGCGATAATGCAAATAGCTATTAAAAAATATAAAATAAGTTTTTTGAACATCTTGAAATTTTTCTAAATTATACTATTAATTAAATATGGCTGAAGATAAAAACTTAAGAGAGGCGGGGCTAAAAGTAACTTTGCCTAGAATCAGGATCTTAGAAATTTTTGAAGAATCTGAAACAAAACATTTAAGTGCAGATGAAGTTTATAAAAAGTTATTTGAAGCAGGCGACGAAGTCGGTCTAGCAACTGTTTATCGAGTGCTTACTCAGTTTGAATCTGCAGGCATTTTGATGAAACAGAATTTCGAAAACGGCCACTCCGTATATGAGCTGACTCCTAACGATCATCACGATCATATGGTCTGCCTTAAAACTGGTAAAGTCATAGAATTTACTAATGAAATTATTGAAGAACAGCAAGAAAAATTAGCCGAAGAAAGAGGTTATAAGATAGTTGATCATAGATTAGTTTTGTATGTAGAACCTATTGCTGATGAATAAAAAAGATACAGAAAAACAAACTGAAGGAAAAATAGAACAAGAGGAAGCTCTTCAAGAAGAAAATTCTCAAGAATCAAACATTGATGAAAATTCAGGTGAATCTTCTGAGGAATCATCACCAGAGGATCCAAGAATTCATGAATTGCAGGAACAACTCTTAAGATATCAAGCAGAAATTCAAAATTTACGCAGAATTTCTCAAAATGAAGTTACAAAAGCTCGCTTGTATGGAAATGAAAATTTCGTTAAGGATCTTATTCCTTCAATTGATAACCTGTTTAGAACTCTAGAACACCAAGACATAGAAGCTAAAACTGTTCCTGCAGAAGGGATATCTCTTATTGTCAGGGAAATTATCTCAGCTCTTGAAAAAAATGGAATTTCAGTGATTGACCCAAAAGGTGAAGAATTCGATCCAAAAGAACATGAAGCTTTATCTGTTAGCGAAGACGACAAAGAAAAACCAAACATTGTCTTAGAGGTTTTCCAAAAAGGATTCAAATTTAATGAGAGAGTTGTAAGACCTGCTATGGTTGTAGTGAATAAAAAGTAAAAAAAAGACTTGAAATAAATTTAATTGCCCTTAATTAACGTATGTAACTAAAAAGAGGTACATATGGCCAAAATTATAGGAATTGATTTAGGAACAACTAATTCTTGCCTTGCAATAATGGAAGGTGACCAGGCGAAGGTAATTGAAAATAGCGAAGGCGGAAGAACTACACCGTCTATCGTTGCATATACCGACGGAGAAACTCTTGTCGGCCAAAGCGCCAAAAGACAATCTGTTACTAATCCAGAAAATACTTTATATGCTATTAAAAGGCTAATAGGTCGAAAATTCGATGACGATGTAGTCAAAAAAGATTCTGAAATCTGCCCGTTTAAAATTGTAAAAGCTAAAAATGGTGACGCATGGGTTAACGCCAATGGTGAAGATTTAGCACCGCAGCAAGTTTCTGCGCAAATTCTTTCAAAAATGAAGAAATCAGCAGAAGACTACTTAGGCCATGAAGTTAAAGAAGCAGTAATTACAGTACCTGCTTACTTTAATGATTCTCAAAGGCAAGCTACTAAGGATGCTGGAAAAATTGCTGGCTTAGACGTCAAAAGAATTATAAATGAGCCAACGGCTGCTGCTTTAGCGTTTGGTCTCGATAAAAAGACAGGAGATCAAAAAATTGCCGTATTCGATCTAGGTGGAGGCACATTTGATATTTCAATTATTGAATTAGCTGAGATAGATGGCGAAAAACAATTTGAAGTTTTATCTACTAATGGGGATACCTTTTTAGGCGGAGAAGATTTCGATCTTGCACTAATAGATTTTCTTGTAGATGAATTTAAAAGTGAGCAAGATTTTGATTTAAGAAAAGATCCTGCAGCTTTACAGAGATTAAAAGAAGCTGCCGAGAAAGCAAAAATCGAACTTTCATCAAATCAACAAACGGAAATTAACATTCCTTATATCACCGCTGATGCTTCTGGTCCTAAGCATTTGCTTATTAAGATTACTAGATCAAAATTGGAGTCTTTGGTTGAGAGTTTAGTTAAAAGAAGCTTAAAACCAGTAGAAGTTGCTTTGAAAGATGCAAATCTTAAGCCTTCAGACATCAATGATGTTATTTTGGTTGGAGGGCAAACTAGGATGCCATTGGTTCAAGAAAAGGTAAAAGAATTTTTTGGAAAAGAACCAAGGAAAGATATAAATCCAGACGAAGCTGTCGCCGTGGGTGCAGCCGTTCAAGGAGCAGTATTGTCAGGCGATGTGACAGATATCTTATTACTTGATGTCACACCTCTAACCTTGGGAATTGAGACAATGGGTGGAGTAATGACTCCGTTGATAGAAAAAAATACGACCATTCCTACTAACAAATCTCAAATATTTTCAACTGCAGAGGATAATCAAACAGCCGTTACTGTTAATGTTGTTCAGGGAGAAAGAAAACAGGCAAAGGAAAATAAACAATTAGGTCTTTTCAACTTAGATGGCATTCCAGCGGCTCCTAGAGGCATGCCTCAAATAGAAGTTTCTTTTGATATCGATGCAAATGGTATTCTAAATGTCTCAGCTAAAGACAAAGCTACCAACAAAGAACAATCCATTACCATCCAAGCCTCTGGAGGTCTTTCTGAAGATGACATTGAAAAAATGGTTGCAGAAGCTGAGGCTAATGCC
>CACDKN010000007.1:0-16148 GCA_902553315.1 uncultured SAR86 cluster bacterium | reverse complement strand
TAGATTTTACTAAATCTGCTGAAGTTGTATCTTCTGACATAGTTGGAGGAAGATACGCTGGCGTAATTGATGGCCAAGCGACAAGATGCAGTAATAGAAATGCCATTGTGTACTTATGGTATGACAATGAAATTGGATACTGCGCTCAATTGATAAAAGTTGTTAAAAAGATGGCTGGGATTAAATACAAAAAACTTCCAAATTTCTTATAAAAAAATTCTGCTCTGCATAAAATGATTTTTAAAATAAAGAAAGGTCTAGAAATTCCTATCCAAGGAAAACCCGATCCCTCTAAGGTATATTCTGTAAATACAAGAACCGTTGGCATTTTAGGAAATGATTTTCATGGAATGAAACCAACTATGTTGGTTAAAGAAGAAGATACCGTTGTTAAAGGCCAACCATTATTTGAAGATAAAAAAAATCCTGGCGTTCTTTTCACTGCTCCTGTGTCTGGAAAAGTTTCCTCAATTAACAGGGGAGATAGAAGAGCATTTTTGTCTCTGGTAATAGAAAAAAATTTTAATGATAACAATCAAATTGAATTCTCTACGTCGCAGCATTTATCAAACCTAACCGACGATAATATTGTTAATCTCTTGGTCAAATCAGGCGCTTGGACAGCATTCAAGACGAGACCGTTTTCTAAAGTTCCTAAAATTGAAGATCGTCCAGATGAGATTTTTATTTCCCTGATAGACTCAAACCCTTTGAGTGTTGATCCCGAGCAAATAATTGAGTCCGAAATTGATATGTTCAATGAAGGATTAGAAGTATTGTCGCGCTTGCCAAGAAATTCTCTGAATATTTCAACCAAACCTGACTGTTCAATTAAGAAACTAAATAAAGAAAAGGTTACTTATTATGAATTTTCTGGGCCTCACCCAGTTGGTTTGGTCGGCACACAAATTCATAATATTTCTCCAGCATCACTGAGCAATCAAATTTGGACAATTGGTTATCAAGACGTAGTCATGATTGGAAAATTGTTCAACACAGGTATTCTCGATAATTCAAAAAAAATAGCTTTGACAGGACCCATGGTAAAAGATCCTTCCATTATTGACTCAGAAAATGGAGCAAATTTGGACGATGTTCTCATGGATAAGGTTAATGGAGAGAATAACAGAATAATTTCGGGTTCTGTCTTAACTGGATCAGAATCTGTTAATCCAGTTAATTTTTTAGGAAGGTATCACAATCAAATAACAGTTCTAAGAGAAGTGACAAAAAACGATAGAGAGTTTTTAAATTTTTTAAGACCTGGTCTCTTGAAACACTCTTTTTTAAGAATTTTCTTTACAAAACTTAATGAAAAAAAATTAAATTTAAACTATTCGACTGCAATGAATGGCTCTGATCGAGCCATAGTTCCATTAGGAATATACGAGGATATTTTTCCTTATAAGATAATGATTACCCAATTGTTGCGTAGTATAGTTATCGGCGATACAGAGGCTGCTCAAAAGCTTGGTGTACTCGAACTAGAAGAAGAAGATTTAGCACTTTGCACTTATTCTTGTCCAAGCAAATACGATTACGGCTCTCTGTTGAGAGAAATGCTTACTAAGATTGAAGAAGAAGGCTAAATGAATGACCCGTTAAGAAATCTATTTGATAAATCCAAACCATCCTTTGAAGGCAAGGGGAGATTTGCTCGCTATTTTCCTCTGTTTGATGTCTTTGAAAATCTATTTTATTCATCTGATAGGAAAACCTCTGGGTTAACTCATGTGCGTGATGGAAGTGATATTCAAAGAGTTATGGCAATTGTTTGGATGGCAACTTTTCCAACCATGTTTTTTGGAATGTACAATATTGGGTTTCAGGCCTTATCGGCTCTGGAAGCAATAAATCTCTCTGGTGCTGAGCATGCAAAAGATTGGCATTGGCCATTAATTCAATTATTTTCAGGGTTAAATCCAAATAGTATTTTAGATTGCGTTACCTATGGGGCGATCTACTTCATTCCCATATATTTAGTAACTTTTTTTGTTGGTATTGCCTGGGAAATGATTTTTGCCGTGGTGCGTCAGCATGAGATCAGTGAAGGAGCTTTTGTTACAACGGTGTTATTTGCTTTGTCTTGTCCTCCAGATGCTCCTTTATGGCAAGTCGCCTTAGGTATTAGCGTTGGTTTAGTGATTGGGAAAGAGATTTTTGGCGGTACTGGGAAAAATTTTCTAAACCCGGCACTAACAGGAAGAGCTTTCTTATATTTTGCTTATCCTGCTTCTTGGTCTGGCGATATGTCTTGGGTTGCAGTGGATGGGTATACTGCGGCGACAATGTTAGGAATTTCAGCACAAGATGGGTACGCCAGCATGCCCGAGAGTTTTTCTTGGAGCAATGCCTTTTTCGGATTTGTTCCTGGATCAATTGGGGAAACATCGACCGTAGCTATTTTGATTGGTTTAGCTATTTTGCTCTTTACAAGAATTGCGTCATATAGAATTGTCGGTGGAATAATTATTGGAACAATCGTTACTTCTTACTTATTCAATATTGTCGGAAGCGATACCAATCCAATGTTTGCAATGCCTTTTTGGTGGCATATGGTAATGGGTGGATATGCCTTTGGTTTAGTTTTCATGGCAACAGAGCCTGTTTCGGGTTCTCACACAAATACTGGTCGTTGGATTTACGGATTAGTTATTGGTTTCATGGTGGTAATGATAAGAGTTTTAAATCCTGCTTACCCTGAAGGCATGATGTTGGCGATATTATTTGGAAATTTACTTTCTCCATTAATAGATCATTTTGTTGTTTCAAGAAATATTAATCTTAGAAGTCGAGTCATAAATGCAAAATAAAGATAGTATTCAAAATACCGTTATCATTGGACTTGGTTTGTGTTTCGTTTGCGCCGCAATTATTTCTTTTATTGCCGTGGGCCTTAAACAAACTCAAAAACAGAACATAATTTTAGACCAACAAAAGAAAATTGTTGCTGCAGCAGATTTAGAAAGTTTTTATGGAAGCGTGACTAAAGCTTACGATTCAATAGAAGAAATAGTTGTGGATCTTGATACTGGAAATTTAACAGAAATTGACCCAAAAAATTATGATCTCTCAAAAGAACTGCAAGACAATTCTAAATTTATAAATCTTACTTCTTCGGAAGACATTGCAACCATCAAAGTGAGAGAGAATTTTTCTAAAGTTTTTCTTGAATACAGAGACGGTGAGTTGAATACGGTAATTTTGCCAGTTAGAGGGTATGGTCTTTGGGGTATTCTTTATGGTTATTTAGCTATATCCGATGATTTAAATACAATAGTAGGGTTAGAATTTTATGAGCATAAAGAAACGCCTGGTTTGGGAGCTGAAATAGATAACCCAGCCTGGAAAGCTTTATGGAATGGCAAAAAACTATTTGATGAGGAAGGAAATTTGCTTATAGAGGTTATTAAAGGGAAAGTAGCTGCCAACGACATGGAATCAACTTACAAAGTTGATGGCCTATCTGGCGCTACTCTTACTAGCAATGGAGTAACTAATTTACTGGCTTTTTGGTTGGGAGAATTGGGTTATTCTAAATTTCTTTCTAGCCTAAAAGAGGAAACCCAAAATGTCTAAAACTTCCGAAGTTTTATTTTCTCCTTTGTTTAAAGACAATCCCATTGCTTTGCAAGTTTTGGGAATTTGCTCTGCATTGGCTGTTACGAGCAAACTTTATCCAACTTTAATAATGTGTGTTGCTTTAACGGCAACAATAACTCTCTCTAGTTTCTTTATTTCTCTAATTAGAAATTTTATTCCAAACAATATAAGAATTATCGTTCAAATGACGATCATTTCTTCTCTAGTAATTATAGTGGATCAACTACTTAAAGCTTACGACTATGAAACTAGTAAGACTCTTTCTGTATTCGTAGGATTAATTATTACAAACTGTATTGTCATGGGTAGAGCAGAAGCTTACGCGATGCAAAATGGTCCTGGGATTAGCGCCTTAGACGGTTTTGGTAATGGGCTTGGCTACAGTCTGATTTTAATTATTGTTGGTTCAATTCGAGAACTTATAGGCAGTGGACAATTGTTAGGCTATCAAATTCTTCACATGACAACCGATGGTGGTTGGTACGTTCCAAATAATTTCTTTTTGCTTCCCCCGGCATCCTTTTTAATAATTGGATTATTCATTTGGGCTCTAAGAGCGTGGAAGACGGAGCAAGTAGAAGAGGCTGAATTTTCTATGAAACAAAATGCACCAAAAGAAATAAAGGTGGAACATGCTTGAGCAATACTTAAGTATTTTGGTTAATTCAATTTTTATTGAAAATATTGCCTTATCAGTATTTCTTGGTATGTGCACTTTCATTGCAATATCAAAAAAAATTGAAGCTGCTATCGGGTTAGGAATTGCCGTAATAGTTGTAATCGGAATTACCGTGCCACTTAATAATTTAATTTATACTTACGTGCTCAAAGAGGGCGCGCTAGCATGGCTTGGTTACCCCGAAGTTTCTTTAGAATTCGTCGGGTTAATTAGTTACATTGGCGTTATCGCCGCCGTGGTTCAAATTCTTGAAATGTTTTTGGATCGATACGTGCCTGTTTTATACAACGCTCTTGGCGTGTTTTTACCCTTAATCACTGTGAATTGCGCGATTTTAGGTGCCTCACTGTTTATGGTAGAAAAGAGCCTAGCTTTTGGTGAGAGTGTGGTTTACGGTCTAGGCGCAGGAGTTGGCTGGGCGCTGGCAATTGCAATGCTAGCTGGAATTAGAGAAAAATTGAAATACAGTGACATTCCAGAAGGGCTCCAGGGCTTGGGAATCACTTTTGTCACTGTTGGCTTAATGTCCTTTGGTTTTATGTCTTTCGGAGGTATAAGTCTGTGATTAATACCATTGAAATTATTTTAGGAATAGTCTCTTTCACAATCATCGTGAATTTAATGATTTTTGTAATTCTATTAGCAAGATCTAGACTCGTTTCAACTGGAGATGTTTCAGTGGAAATCAATGGCGATCCTGAGAGAACGATTAGTGTTCCTGCCGGCGGGAAACTATTACAAACTCTTGCCGAACAAAACCTTTTTCTCTCTTCTGCTTGCGGTGGAGGAGGAACTTGTGCTCAATGCAGGTGCCAAGTTTTCGAGGGAGGTGGTTCAATTTTATCTACCGAAGAAGCACATTTTAATAATCGTGAAAAAAAGAATAATTGGCGACTGTCTTGCCAGGTTCCTGTGAAAAGCGACATGAAAATAAAAATTCCTGATGAAGTTTTCGGGGTCAAACGATGGGAAACCACGGTTGTTTCTAACGACAACGTCGCTACTTTCATCAAAGAATTAGTATTGAAATTACCCGATGACGAAGATGTAGGCTTCGATGCAGGAGGCTATGTACAAATGGAAATTCCACCTTATGAAGCAAATTATAAGTCTTTTAGTATTCAAGACATTTACAAAGGCGATTGGGAAAAATTTAAGGTTTTTGAAAACGTTTCAACCGTAGGAGTTCCTGTAATCAGGGCTTATTCAATGGCTAATTATCCTGAAGAGAAAGGGATTATGAAATTTAATATTAGAATTGCATCGCCACCTCCAGGAACTAGTTTTCCTCCAGGTGAAGCTTCATCTTATTTATTCAATTTAAAACCAGGAGATAAATTAACAATATTCGGTCCTTTCGGAGAGTTCATGGCTAGAGATACTCTCAATGAAATGGTGTTCATTGGTGGAGGAGCCGGTATGGCACCTATGCGTTCTCATATTTTCGATCAGTTACTCAGATTAGACTCCTCAAGAAAGATCAGTTTTTGGTATGGGGCTAGAAGTCTTAAAGAAATGTTCTACGTTGATGATTTCAACAAGTTACAAGACAAGCATGAAAACTTTTCTTGGCATGCTGCACTTTCAGATCCTTTGGAAGACGATAATTGGAAGGGCGATACAGGTTTTATTCACCAAGTACTTTTAGAAAACTATCTGAAAGATCATCCTGCCCCTGAAGATTGTGAGTATTACCTCTGTGGTCCACCAATGATGATGGATGCTTGCTTCAAAATGCTTGACAGTTTGGGAGTCGAGCCTGAAAACATTATGTTTGATGACTTTGGCGGTTAAACATTTTCTAAAATTACTTCTTCCATTAGTCTTATTTTCCTGTTCGGCAAATCAAGAACTCTCAATGTTTCAAGGCGAAGCGTACGGAACGACTTGGCAAGTAAAGTTCTACGAGACTGAAACTAAGGTTAATAAGGATTATCTTTTGAAAACAATTCAACAAGAACTTAAAAGAATCGACTCTATTTTTTCTTTGTACGATGAAAATTCCACTATTAGTAAAGTTAATAGCGGGGCTTGGCCCAGTTGGACTTTTTATCCAGGACAAGAAGATTATGAAAAGTTATCGGACATATCGAAGAGAATAAAAGAAAAGTCTAATGGAACATTCGAAGTCTACTTTGACGGCAAATGGGATTTTAATTCGATAGCTAAAGGTTATGCAGTTGATAAGGTCAGCGAGATACTAAGATTAAATAATCTTCAAAATTTCATGGTCGAGATTGGCGGTGAAATTAGGTTTGAAGGAAAAAAACTAGATTCCAGCTGGAAGTTTGCGGTAATAAACCCTACTTTAGAAAAAAAACTCTATGGTGAATTTTTTGTTCCAGAAAGTCTTTCTATCGCAACTTCAGGTAATTACAGAAATCCTGGTCACATAATAAATCCAATCAATAAAGCCGCAGTGGAATCTGATTTATTGTCAGTTTCTGTAATTGACATTTTATCTACCGCTAAAGCAGATGCTTGGGCAACTGCACTTTTTGCATCCGAAAATGACTGGTTGAAAAAGGCCAATAACGAAAAAATAGCAGCTTTTTTCATATACAAAGATACTAACGAGATTAAATCTATTAGTTCTGAAAAATGGTTGGAGCTGATAAACTAATATTATGGCAACAGTTGTATTTTCTCTAATAGTGATTGGCCTTTCGATAGGCGGAATGGCTATTGGCCTTATCCTTAAAAACAAACCACTTCAACCAAGTTGTGGTGGTATTTATTTGAACAAGGGTGATACTTGCGACGTTTGCGGTAAGATTAAGGAATAAGTCTTAAAACTGATTCATAGTATTATCTGCACCACCAGCTTTCAAAGCGTTGTCTCCAGAAAAATATTCCTTATGAGTATCCCCAACAGTTGATCCAGCCAAATCCTGATGTTTAACAGAAGACATTTCTCTTCTAATTTCTTGTCTTTGGATTTCTTTCACATAAGCAAGCATTCCTTTTTCACCAAAGTAGCCTTCAGTTAGCACAGCGGTTCCAAGAGCCGTTTCATGATAAGTCGGCAAAGTAATTAGGTGATGAAAGATTCCTGCCTCTTTAGATGCATCTTTTTGAAAATTTTGAATAAGTAAATCCGCTTCCGCAGCTAATTCACTGTCATCGAATTTTTCATCCATTAAACCTCTTGGATTTTCAGCGGGATTAGGATAATCGGTTAGATCTTTTCCAGTCTCAGTCCACTCGTTATAGACCTGTTCTCTAAAAGAAAGAGTCCAATTGAAGGACGGAGAATTGTTGTAGACTAATTTTGCACTGGGCTCAACTTCTCTAATTTGTTTCACCATAGAAGCAATTTGTTCGACGTTGGGTTTTTCTGTTTCAATCCATAATAAGTCGGCACCATTTTGCAAACTAGTAATACAGTCTAGTACTACTCGGTCCACTCCAGTTCCGTCTTTAAATTTATACAATCCGTTTGGCAGTCTTACCGGTTTGACTTGAACTCCTTTTTGGTGGATTGCAATATCATTTTCTGCAAGTTCTTCAAGATTATGTATTTCTTCAGTTTCTAAAAAAGAATTGTATTTATCCGCTAAATCACCTGGCTCTTTTGAGACTGGAACTTTTTGGGTAAGTCCAGCTCCTAAGGAATCAGTTCTGGCGACAATTAGGCCATTTTCAACGCCAAGTTCTAGGAATGCATATCTCACCGCATTGATTTTTGATAAGAAGTCTTCGTGAGGAACTGTTACTTTTCCATCTTGATGTCCACATTGCTTTTCATCGGAAACCTGATTTTCAATTTGAATACAGCACGCACCGGCTTGAATCATTTTTTTAGCTAATAAATAAGTTGCTTCTTCATTTCCAAAACCTGCGTCGATATCGGCGATAATAGGCACCACGTGAGTTTCGAAGTTATCTATTTGATTGATGATTTCTTTCGTATCAGAGTTATTTTTGTAAGCTTCATCTAATTCGTTGAAGTGATGTTGAAGCTGAACTGAGTCGGCTCTCTTAAGAAATGTATAAATCTCTTTGATGAGATCTGGTACAGCAGTTTTTTCGTGCATGCTTTGGTCGGGAAGTGGTCCAAACTGTGACCTTAGAGCCGCTACCATCCAGCCACTTAAGTAAACATAAGATTTGGAGGTAGTTTTTTGAGATTTCTTGATTTCCATCATCATTTGTTGAGCTGTAAATCCGTGCCAACAACCCAATGATTGCGTGTAGACTGCAGGATCATTATCGTAATCTTTCATGTCTTTGTGCATGATGTCTGCTGTATATCTAGCAATATCTAAACCACTGTGAAATCTGTTCTGCAAACGCATTCTTGCTGCGCTTTCAGCATTAATGTGTTTTAAAAGATTAGGTTCTTTTTCTCTCAGTTCTTTGTAATGAGAGATCATTTCTTCATATTTGAGCATTTCTTCTCCTAAAGTGGTCAAAAATTTAAATTTCTTTCGCAAGTTTTTCTGCCAAGCCGACGTAGTCAAAAGGCGTTAATTTAGTGAGCTTGACCTTGTCCTCTTCTTTAATATCTAAAGCGGCTATCATAGCTAAATAGGAATTTTTATCAATTGATTTTCCTCTAGTTAATTTTTTTATTTTCTCGTAACTGTTTTCCACCTTATTCTTTCTTAAAATTGTCTGAACAGCTTCTGTAAGGACCTCCCAACTATTATTCAAATCATTTGAAATTATTTCCTTGTTTGGTTCAACTTTCGAAAGGCCTGATCTGAGAGAATTGATAGCCAAATATGAATAAGAAAACGCCGAGCCTAAATTACGCAGTGTTGTTGAATCAGATAAATCTCTTTGCAATCTTGAAATTTGAATTTTTTCTTTGATGGAAACTAAAAAAGAGTTGGCTAATTTAAAATTTCCTTCAGCATTTTCAAAGTCAATAGGATTTACCTTATGTGGCATAGTGGAAGATCCGACTTCATTTTTTTTCGTTCGTTGTTTTAGATAACCTTTTGAAATGTATATCCAGTTGTCTTGCGATAAATCAATCAATACATTATTTAGGTTTTCAAGGTGTGAAATAATGCTAGAAAAAACATCTTTAGGTTCGATCTGAGTAGAATATTTTGTCCATTCTAAGCCTAATGATTTTACAAATCTTTTAGAAAGGTCGGGCCAATTAAGTTTTTCGCTGACGAGTTGGTGTGCGTTGTAATTTCCTACAGCACCATTAATTTTTCCAGAAGGCTTTATAGAATTTAATAAATCGAAATGGTATTCAAGTCTAGCGTAGAAATTTGCAAATTCCTTTCCTAGTGTAGTGGGAGAGGCAGACTGACCATGCGTATGAGAAAGCATAGATAACTTGGCCCATTTCTTGGCCAAGGACTTTAAATCTTTCTTTAAATCTGTCGTGATTTGTTTAAATTCGATTGATAGGTAATCTTTTACCATCAAGTTATAGGCTAGGTTATTAATGTCTTCTGACGTGCAAAACAAGTGAACAAATTCCTTGTAATTACTGAGTTTTAGCGAGTTTAACTTCTTGATTAAAAATAACTCCACAGCTTTAACGTCGTGGTTTGTAACCGATTCTATTTTTTTTACATCTTTAGCATCTTTGAGTGAGAATTTTTCATAAAGTAATTTTAGATTAACGATACTTTTTTTACTGAGCGGTTTAATAAAATTTAATTCTTTTTTGGAACTCAAAAAAATAAGCCATTCAACTTCAACTTGAAGTCTATATTTTATTAAAGCGAATTCACTGAATCTGTCTTCTAGAATTTGAAGCTTCTTAGAATATCTGCCATCTAAAGGAGATATAGATCTGAGGTTGTCTTTAAGCATTAAGCTTAAGAATTATACATTAATTTATAATTCTATTTCGCCTCCGCCAAGACAAAAATCGTCTTTATAAAAGGCAATTGTCTGTCCAGGAGTAACAGCTCTTTGCGGTTCATCGAATTGCACTAACCAAGTATTGTTTTGTTTCTTAACAGAGCAAACTTGATCCTTTTGTCTGTACCTAATCTTCGCAGAAATATTTTCTAAGTTAGGTATTTCTTTTGTGAGCCAATTAATTTTTTTGACCAACAATTCAGATTTAAATAAAAGCGGATGATTATTATCTTGCACAACGGTAAGCGTGTTTTTTTTGTGATCTTTTTTAGCTACATACCATGGCTTTTCTTTAGCATCTTTGACGCCTCCAATACCCAAACCTTGTCGCTGCCCGATTGTAAAAAAATGAGTTCCCTTGTGGACACCGATTTCTTTTTGATTCTCATCCAAAATCATTCCTTCTTCTTCAGGCACATATCTTGAAAGAAAATCAGGAAAGGGTCTTTCACCAATAAAACAAATACCAGTGCTGTCTTTTTTGTTAAAGGTAATTAGATCTTTTTCTTGAGCTATTTTTCTTACATCTTCTTTCAATAGTTTGCCAAGAGGAAACAAGCAATGATTCAGAACTTCTTTTTTTATATCGCATAAAAAATATGTTTGATCTTTATTTAGATCAGTCGCTTTACACAAAGCTAATTCTTCAGAGTCTGTAGTTTTTACATCGCAATAATGTCCAGTAGCAATGTAATCGAATTTATTTTCTAAAGCGTATTGATAAAACTCTTTAAATTTTATGAAAGTATTACAAAAGATGTCTGGATTTGGAGTTCGACCATTTTCTAAACCATCAATAAAATGTGAAAACACATTTTCTCGGTACTCTTTCGAGAAGTTTAAATCAATCAAATCAATATCCAATTTTTGACATACAGAAGCAGCATCAAGGAAATCTTCTTTTACACTGCAATAGGGAGTCCCATCATCGTCTTCCCAGTTTTTCATAAAAGCTCCAGTGACCTCATAGCCTTGATCTTTTAATAAAGCAGCAGCAACAGAGGAATCTACGCCGCCAGAAACACCAACCAAAACCTTTTTAGATTTGCCCATTTGTACTTACTCTTAAGTTAATCTCGTTAAAATGATACAATAGGATTTTCTCGAATTTTCAAAAATATGTAATGAAATATAAAAATATAATTACCCCTAAAGCTGGAGAAAAAATTTCCTTTGATAAAAATGGAAAAATTAATGTTCCTGACAACCCAATTATTCCTTTCATAGAGGGTGATGGCATTGGCACCGATATTTCGCCGGCTACAATTAAAGTCGTCGATCATGCGGTAAAAACAGCTTATGGCGATAAGAGAAAAATTGAATGGATGGAGATATATTGCGGTGAAAAGTCGGTCAAAACTTACGGAGATGATGTTTGGATGCCAGATGAGACAATTGCCGCTATCAAAGAATTCTCAGTAGCAATAAAGGGGCCTCTCACTACACCAATAGGTGGGGGGATACGTTCTTTGAATGTAGCGTTGAGACAAAAACTGGACTTATATCTTTGTCAGAGACCCATTAAATATTTTGAAGGGGTTCCTTCTCCAGTGAGGTATCCTCAAAATACTGACATGATTGTTTTTCGAGAAAACTCTGAAGACATTTACACCGGTATAGAGTTTGCAGCCGATTCGGAAGAAGCTAAGAAAATTATAGACTTTCTGACAAATGAAATGGGTGTTGAAAATTTAAGATTTGAAGAAAATTGCGGCATCGGTGTTAAAAATATTTCCAAAGAAGGAACCGAAAGGCTCGTTAGAAAAGCCATTGACTATGCCATCGACCACGACAGGGCATCTGTCAGTATTGTTCACAAAGGCAATATTATGAAATTTACTGAAGGCGCATTTAAAAAGTGGGCTTACGATTTAGCCGAAAGAGAATATGGTGCTACCTTACTTGATGGCGGAGAGTGGATGTCATTTGTTAATCCTAATACAAAAAAACAAATAATCCTTAAAGATATTATTACCGATAATTTTTTACAACAGATTTTGATAAGACCCTTGGACTACGATGTTATCGCCACGATGAATTTAAATGGAGATTTTATTTCCGATGCCCTGGCTGCAAAAGTTGGCGGGCTAGGACTGGCTCCGGGAGCTAATATAGGAGACAAAGTTGCTCTTTTTGAAGCAACCCATGGAACGGCGCCAAAATACGCTGGGCAAGATAAAGTAAATCCTTCCTCTTTGATTTTGTCTGCGGAAATGATGATGAGATATCTGGGCTGGACAGAAGCCGCAGATAATATTCTTAAAGGAGTGACTTGGGCAATAAAGAATAAGTTAGTAACTTATGATTTAGAAAGATTGATGAAAGATGCGACTTTATTAAAATGTTCTGAGTATGCCGATGAAATAAATCATGGCATGACTACTGAATATTTTAAATACATGGAATCTTAATATGATTTTTAATGCGTCAAACTCAGAAGATAATGATTTTGAGGAAGGTTCATCATTAGCGACTAAGACCGCCGATCCAATAGTAAAAAAACCTTCTTTGTATCGAGTGATACTTTTAAACGATAATTACACCCCAATGGAATTTGTGGTTCATGTTTTGCAAAATTTTTTTGGATTAGACAAAGAAAAAGCAACGCAAATTATGCTTGCTGTCCACACCAAGGGCAAAGGCGTTTGTGGTATTTTTACCAGAGAGGTTGCAGAAACAAAATCAATGCAAGTAAACAATTTTTCTCAGCAAAACGAGCATCCATTAATGAGTGAAATAGAACCAGTGGAGGAGGACGATTAATGTTAGAAAAAAACTTAGAAACTTGTTTGAACAACTCTTTCAAAAAAGCCCATGCCGATGGTCACGAATTTGTCACCACAGAACATTTACTATTGTCTCTACTAGACAATGAAGATGCGCTGAATCTTTTAGCCTCTTGCGACGTTGACGTTGAATCGCTAAGAAAAGAATTAATGGATTTTATAGAAAATCATGCGCCTAAAGGAAAGACAGACGATAAAGAAATTCAGCCAACGTTAAGTTATCAAAGAGTAATTCAAAGAGCAGTTTTTCACGTTCAGTCGACCGGAACGAATGAAGTTTCTGGTGCCAATGTACTTGTTGCTTTATTTAGCGAAAAGGAAAGTCATAGTGTTTTTCTTCTAAAAAAACAGGGCATGACTAGGCTTGATGCAGTTTCTTATTTAAGTCATGGTGAAACTGGAAAGCTCAGCGAAGACGCGGCTAATACTGGTGAAGAACAGGTTAACGAAGAAAAAACTGAATCCAATATTTTAAAATTCGCACTAAATTTAAACGAAGAAGCGAAAAATGGAAGAATCGATCCAATTATAGGAAGAGAGAATGAATTAGTTCGTATCACTCAAATTTTAGCCAGAAGAAGTAAAAATAATCCAATTTTAGTTGGTGAATCAGGCGTTGGAAAAACTGCTTTAATCGAGGGTCTTGCAAAAAATATCGTCGAAAACAAAGTTCCAGAAACTCTAAAAGATTGCCAAATCTTTTCACTCGACATGGGCTCGCTTTTGGCCGGTACTAAGTACAGAGGTGATTTCGAGAAAAGATTGAAAACAATTTTGCATGAACTTTCCAAGATAGAAAACTCGATTTTGTTCATCGATGAAATTCACACAATAATCGGTGCGGGTGCAACCTCTGGCGGAGTCATGGATGCTTCCAATCTCCTTAAGCCAGTGCTTGGGAAAAATTCAGTGAAATTTATAGGTTCTACTACCTTCAAGGAATACCGAACCGTTTTCGAGAAAGATCGAGCGTTGTCTAGAAGATTTCAAAAAGTCGACTTAGACGAACCTTCCGTTGCTGAAACCATAAAAATTTTGGAGGGTTTAAAACCAAAATTTGAAGAGCATCACCAACTAAAATATTCAGGCGGTTCGATAAAAGCTGCTGCAGAGCTTTCTGCTAAGCACATTCGTGATAAGTTTCTTCCCGACAAAGCTATCGATGTAATCGACGAGGCCGGAGCAAGAATTCGTCTGTCTTCGAGCAAGAGAAAAACTGTCTCTGAACAAGACATACAAAAAATTATCTCGCAAATGGCAAAAATACCTGAAAAGAGTATTTCCGTTAAAGATCGAGTTTCTCTAGGCAAACTCGAAGAGGATCTAAAAAGAGTAATTTTTGGTCAGGACACAGCCATCGAAAAACTCGCTAGTGCCATCGTGCTCTCAAGAGCCGGCTTAGGAAACGATGAGAAACCCATGGGATCATTTTTGTTTTCTGGACCTACTGGGGTTGGAAAAACCGAAGTGTCTAGGCAACTGGCTTCTTTATTAGGAGTTGAACTTATTCGTTTTGACATGTCTGAATACATGGAACGACACACCGTCTCAAGGTTGATCGGAGCGCCTCCAGGTTATGTTGGCTACGATGAGGGAGGACTGTTGACTGAAGCCATCACGAAAAATCCTCACTCGGTGATTTTGTTGGATGAAATCGAAAAAGCTCATCCTGAAGTTTTCAACATTCTTTTGCAGGTCATGGACCATGGAACTTTGACCGATAACAACGGAAGAAAAGCTGGTTTTAGAAATTGCGTCATTATTATGACCACTAACTCGGGTGCACAAGAAATGGCCAGAGAGTCTATGGGTTTTCAAAAACAAGACAACACTTCGGATGGAACGGAAGCTATTAAAAAAACTTTCAGCCCCGAATTTAGAAATCGTCTCGACGCAATTGTTCAATTTGATGCCTTGAGTAAAGAAGTTATTCACACCGTTTTAGACAAATTCTTAACAGAACTCCAAGCGCAACTCGACGAGAAGAAAGTAACTCTAGAAGTTGATAAAGACGCTCGAGAATGGCTCGCTGAAAATGGTTACGACTCCAAACTCGGCGCTAGACCTATGCAACGATTGATTCAAGACAAAATCAAAAAAAATCTCGCCGAATCAATTCTCTTTGGCGATCTTTCAAAATCGGGTGGGGTTGTTACGGTGAAACTTAAGGATAATGATATTAAAGTTTCTTTCTCTGAACACGAGAATCGAAAAGTACCAGTCGAACCGAAAAAGTAGGTTATTTGGATCTAAACGTAATTCTTCCTTTGGTAAGATCGTAAGGAGTCATTTCTACTTTGACTTTATCTCCGGTTAGAATTCGAATGTAATTTTTTCTCATTTTTCCAGAAATATGGGCAGTAATTACATGGTCGTTTTCTAATTTAACTTTAAAAGTAGTGTTGGGCATGGTGTCGATAACCTCGCCTTCCATTTCAATCAAATCTTCTTTAGCCATATAAATATTTAATGTTAATGTAGTCCATTATGACAGATAGGAATGAGGATAAGAAATTTAACCTGAAGGGATTGATGATTCTGTTGATCTCAGTGACAGTTTTTTTAGCTGTTATAAGTTACTTAATAGACTATTTTTTTTAATGCTTCTAACCTTAGTCAGGCATGCAAAATCTTCTTGGTCAGATCTCTCATTAGATGATTTCGACAGACCTTTAAACGAAAGAGGCAACAGAGACGCTCCAAAAATGGCTCAGTGGTTTTTTGAGAATATTCATGAGACTCCCGTTCTTTTTACGAGCCCAGCCAATAGAGCTTTAGCAACCGCAAAATATTTTGAAAAAGAATTTTCTCCGATTGAATTAAACACAGTCGATAATTTGTATCACGCAAATTTACAAGATTACGAAAGTTTAATTCTAGAAAATAATCATTTGAAACATATTGTTATTTTTGGACACAATCCAACGATTTCTTACGTTGCTGAAGAGATGCTTAAATTCAAAAATATATATTTAAAGACTTGTTCTATCTGCCAAATAAATTTAATTGACCCTGGAACTTTAATAGGAGAGTTTAATTTTCTTAAAAGTCCGAAAGATTTAGTTTAAGTTTTAAAATTCTTAGAAAATCAAAAAATAAATAAGTTATTTAACAATTGGAAATTATTTCTTGTAAAATTGAAACGTGAGTAAGCATACAATTTTATTAGTCGAAGACGAACTGGATTTGCTTCAAACCCTTTCATTTAATTTTGAAAGTGAAGGTTATAAAGTTAAAAAAGCAAC
>CACDKN010000006.1:0-79756 GCA_902553315.1 uncultured SAR86 cluster bacterium | reverse complement strand
CTGACGATTATGTCGTGAAACCTTACAGCGTAAGAGAGTTATTATTGCGCGTTGGCGGTATGCTGAAGAGATCATCAAAAGAGAATCAATCAAATGATAAAGATTCGTTTGTTTATCAAGATTTAAAAATAGATACCGATAAGCACAAAGTCTATTTGACTGATAAAAAAATATCTTTAACTTCAAAAGAATTCAAACTTCTCAAACATCTTTTATCAAAAGCTGACAAAGTTCAGACAAGAGATAATCTTCTTCAAAAGGTTTGGGGTTATGACAGTGACGTCACCACAAGAACTGTAGATACTCATATTAAAAGATTGAGATCCAAAATTGGAAAATACGGAGATAAGATAGAAACCATTAGAGGAGAAGGGTATATCTTTAATAAATCAGACTAAATGAAATTTACTATAAAAATAAGACTATTCTTGATCGTATTATTAGTTGTATCTCTAGTTACTTTGGTCGGAGCCCTAATTTATAGAGGAAATACTTTTCTAAATGAAAACTTGTTAATAGGATTTAGTTTATTATTTCTCACTTCAATTGTTACAACTTATTTCATTTATCAATACTTTAAAAGACTAGTTAATTCAGTTGCCCAGTTTATTGCTAAAAAAATTGTAGATTATCCTTCAGTGACTTCTGAAGAAATTTTTGATCAGCTTCTTGAGGAATCTAGGCAAGTTAAAGATGAGCTAGTTAATTACTCTCAACAAACTGAAAAATTTAGCTCTGTGTTATCAAAAATGGGACAAGGAGTTATTTTAGTTGATAAAAACCATCGAGTATTGTTTGCGAATAAAACTATTAATTCAGAATTTTGGTCTGACTTAAAAATTGGCGATAAGCTCTTTCAAAAAGTTAGTTACCCTCAATTTAAAAAATTTATTGAAAAAGCCTGGATTAAAGAAGACTTGGTTAGAGAGATTTCAGGCCCTAAATCTATTAAGACTGTTTATCTAGTAAGTGCTAAAAAAGATGACATTAGAGATGAATTGTTGGTTGTTTTTAGTGACATATCTAAATCTAAAAATCTTGAAAAAATGAGAGAAGATTTTATTGGCAACGTCTCTCATGAATTGAGAACACCAATTAGTGTTATCAAAGCTAATGCTGAAACTTTGATTAAAAATAAATTAATTAAAGATGATGTTAACGCTAAGTTATTTACAGAAGCAATATCTTCTCAATCAGAACGTATGAAGGTAATTGTTAACGATTTGCTTAAAATTTCAAGCATGGAAGCAGGGGAATATCCGATCTCAATTGAGTCTTTAGATTCATTTTCAATTGTCAATAACTTAATTGAAGGATTTAAACCCAGTTTAGAAGAGAAAAAATTGAATGTTCAAAATAATTTGAACGAACAAACCAGGGTAATGGCTGATGTAGCTGCTTTGAACATTATCCTGACAAATTTTTTAAGTAACGCTATCAAACATTCGCCTAAAAAAGGCCTTATAAACATAGAAGAATCTTACTCTTCTAAGGGTATTATAAGACTATCCGTATCAGATCATGGTAAAGGCGTACCAAAAAAATACAGAGAAAGAGTTTTTGAAAGATTTTACAGAATAGACAAAGGTCGATCGACAAAAATAGGCGGTACAGGTTTAGGCCTTTCGATCAGTAAAAATTTAGCTTTGATGATGGGGTATTCCTTAGGAGTTGGATCGAATAAGCCTAAAGGTGCAACTTTCTTTATCGATATAAAAATCGATGAAGCAAAATCAGTTCAAGCTGCCTGAATATTTTTATTCTCCTGAAGTTTTTTTTCTATCACTGCATCAGCAATATTCCATGAACTATCAAATAGGCAGGAATTAGGAAAAAACTCCATGATCTCTACAAAAATAGCAATAGCGTGTTCAAGAATATCGGCTCTATCCTCGGGTAGAGAATAAAATGATATTTTTTCTTCAAAATTTTTGTTCTCTAGTTCTTTTTTTAAAATTCTCAATTCATCCAGGGAAGATTTTCTATCATGTTTATTGACAATCTCGTTTATAAGCCTGGCGTTTCCTCCAACACCAACTATATTTTTTATATTTTCAGATGGAATTTTAGTAAGCCACTTTTTTAAATTAACCCAATGCTTGGGCGAGTCTTTTTTTTCTAAAATTCTAACCGCTCCAAGAGGAAAAGATTTGGCAAGATTTTTTCCACTGGCTTGATAAAAAATTTCAGTACTGCCACCACCGATATCTACAACTAAGGTTTCTTCCTTTTTAAAACTTTTATAATTAAAAAAATTTAATAGCTGTGCTTCTTCGTTTCCGGATAAAATTTTTATTTCTATATCAGTTTTTTTTGTTATTTTTTTACAAATTTTATCTCCATTAGAAACCGTTCTCATTGCTGAGGTGGCTATTCCAGATATTATTTTTATATCTTTTTTATCGGCTTTTTCTTTGAGCTTAATTATGCTTTCTAATAATTTTTGCTCAGTTTCAGAAGATATTTTCTTAAATTTGAATGCGTCGGTTCCCAGCCTAACTGAGATTCTTTTAAAAGTATCCAATTCAGCAAAAGTTTTACTTTTTTGTGATGATATTCGATATTGGCGATATTTAATGGCGTTTGAACCAATATCGATGCAAGCCAGACGTTGAGCTTTATTCTTCATCTGCCATAACTTTCAATACCTTGTATTGCTGATAACTTAAGTTATTAAAAGGGACTCTATTGATTGTTAAAGAGTAATCATTAATATTCTCTGTCCAAACTTTTGGCTTTGGTAATTTTTTACCAGGATAATCAAAATTCCCTAAGATATAGCGTAATGCATGAAGCACAGCTATTTTTTTATCGTTGGCGTTTAAAACAATCCAAGGCGCTTCAGAATAGGAAGTTTTCTTGAACATTTGTTCTTTATATAGAGTAAAAATATCCCATTTATCTAAACCTTTTAAGTCGTTTTCACTTATTTTCCAATACACCAGTGGACTATTCTTACGTTTTTCTATTCTCATTTTTTGGGTTCCTTTTTCTATTGATAAATAAAACTTAAGTATTTCCGTCCCGCTTTCTCTGAGTTTTTGTTCCCAGGGCACAACTTTTTTCATAAAAGATTTATATTGTCCTTTTGTACAATAGCCCATCGTAGATTCAACTAAAGCTCTGGTATACCAAGATCGATCAAAAAAAACTAGTTCGCCTACATCTGGCAATTGTTTCTCATATCTTTGAAACCAATTTTTTGATTCTTTTGCAGTGGGTATCCCTAACTTAACTAGGCGACAGTGTTTTGGGATTAAATATTTAGATAAAACAGAAATACTCCCAGTCTTACCAGCTGTATCTCTTCCTTCAAATACAACAGCAATCTTTTTTTTCTCTTGAATGACCCAATCCTGAAGTTTGACTAGTTCAATTAAAAGCTTTCTTTTTTCTTTTTCGTAAAGCTTAGAATCAATTCTCCTGTAGTTTGGTATATCAAATTCAATCATAGTTTTGGGGAAAATATATTCTAGCTAAGTTTTTATGGAAGATTAAATTTTTTATTGTAAAAAATTTTATTTTCGCTTTTTATCTCCAATCCATAAGCTATTCTAAATGTTTATGGCAAAATAAATATTGCTGTTAATGACGGCAATGGCACCGTTGATTATTTTCTCAATGCGCTTAGATAAGGAGTAAAAGGAATTTTGTGTTTGGACGGATTGACTGAAATTTACTAAGTTCAATAAGAATTAGATCCTCCCAATGGTTACGCATGAGATGAAGTAAAAATTCCAACCGCGATGTAACGGACTGAGTTTGAAGAGATCTTATATATAAGAAGAGATCTTATATATAAAAGGGCTAAAACTTAGCCCTTTTATAACATATTCATATCTTTTAATTAATTGCCAAGAATTTATTTCGATTAATATCGTTACAATGACTAGAATAAAGACCTACGAGATCGTTTTGCTTTTTCTCTATTAGATAATTAACTTTTAAATTACAAGTCAAAGAACTATCTATTAAGCCAATATTTGAATGTTGAAGATAATCGCTGTATAGACCAAAAATCACAACATCATGATGCGTTTTCGATAAATCATTATCTACAAATATTCTACCCAGTTCAGTAGATATATAGCAGCCTACTGATTGTTTTGGACAAAAGTTTTTAACTAGATCGAAATCATATTCAATCTCTATATATTTTGAGTCTAAATTTAAATGTTTTTTAGCACTTTCGAAAATAGCTTTATCAGCCATAACACTTGTACTAGCCAAAATGATTGATAAAAAAATTATATTATTAAAGTATTTCATAACAATTCTCCCTTTTTTAAATGTTTCATAAATGAAACATATTTAACATAAATGTAACATATATGTAACATATTCGTCAAATTAGGATTTTTTTGTACAAAGTTTTTAAATGCATCAAAATCTCTCATATAAAATTTTTTTTAAATAATTTTCATTAACTTTAAAAAGACGTAACATTTCCGTCACTATCCCATCGTAGAATAATTTTTCTATTTTTCATTAGTTAAAGAGGAAATCTTATGCATCTAAAATCAACTAAATACTTATTGCTAGTTCTTTCAATCTTCGTTCTGGTTTCTTGTGGCTCCGGTGGTGATACTGAGATTGCTTCGCCAGGCGAACTAGCACCCCTAGCAGCCCCAGCTAGTTCTTCTAGTGCTGCAGCTACTTCTGCTAGCAATTTACTAACAGGAACATGTCCTTCTTCTTCATTTATTTCTAATGATGGAACTCTTGGTGGTAACACATTATGTGCAATTACGGGGCCAATTACTTCAAATCTCACTTTGACAACTGATGTAATGTATCGTTTATCTGGCTTAGTTGATGTTGGAAAAGATATGGGCGGAGATGGTACAAAAGCTGGTGGAGTTTCAGCAACATTAACGATTCCAGCTGGTGTAACGATTGCTCAAAAAACACCTGATGATTACCTTGTTGTTCAAAGAGGTTCAAAAATTATTGCTAATGGAACAAGATCTAAACCTGTCGTATTTACTGCAGCTTCTTCTGTTGATGGAACTTTAACTAATCCGGAAAGTGCAACTGGTCTTTGGGGAGGAATAGTAATTTTAGGAAAAGCACCAATTAACAGATGTGATGCTTCTGATTTAAACACTGCTGCTTGTCAAAGAGTGGTTGAGGGTTCCACTACTGCTATGATGGGTGGAGCTACTCCAACTGATAACTCTGGTGTCCTAAACTTTGTAAGAGTTGAATATGCAGGTAAAGAAATATTCCCAGGCAACGAATTAAATGGTATTACTTTTGGTGGTGTTGGTTCTGGTACCGAAGTAGATTACGTTCAAGTTCATAACAACCAAGATGATTGCGTAGAGTTTTTTGGTGGAACTGTAAATGTTAAACATTTAGTTTGCACGAATGCAGGTGATGATAATCTTGACATTGATTGGGGTTATCAAGGAAAAATGCAATTTGTTGTTGTTAAACAAAATGTTAGCGCAGGTGATCACATTGTGGAATCAGACAACACAAATTCTAATGCAGCAGTAGGCTACCTTACAGAGCCTAGATCACAACCAATGGTTGCTAATTTTACCTTTATTGGAGGAGGAGCTGACGAACCGCTTAAGTATAAAGAAGGTGTATCTGGAATTTATATCAATGGTATTGTTATAAACCAAGCATCAGCAAATCTCATAGAGGGTACTTTGGCAGAAACTATACAAGATGCTGCATTAACAGATAAAATTGCCCATCATTCCATATTTTTTGATTCAGCTAAGACAGGTCAACCTACAGCGTTAGATAGCACAGTAGTAGCGTTTGATTCCTCAGTAACTGCTGCAGACTTTGCAACATCACTTACAAGCAGATCAACTAATTTAACCATTGGAACCAACACTATGGTGGACACATATTTCTTGGGTAATTCAGAGTCTGCTGTTCCTAGCGCTTTCTCCGTATCAGAAAAGAACGATATGTGTGAAGTTGGAACTCATGCAGCCGGTGCTGCTTCAAGATTGTGTGGTGCAGGTACAGACGTTTCTGAAACAAACACTCCCGACTATACTTATGCAGTCGATACATTCTTCTCTGCTACAGATTATATTGGTGCATTTGCACCTGGGTCTGATTCAGAAAATAACTGGGCTGCAGGTTGGACAGTTGGTTTATTCACCGATCCTGCATGTCCAGCTGGAACTCTTGAATCAGAAATTCTCTTAGGTAGAAAAGTCTGTGACTTAACAGGAATTGTAAAAGATGACCTAACTCTAGTTGCAGGAAACTATTATAAGCTTGATGGTAAAGTTCAAATCGGTGTTGATGTAGGAGCAGATGGCACTGCTGCAAACGGTGATACAGCTACACTAACTATTAATCCTGGCGTTACAGTTTTTGGTGAATCTGGTAATGACTATTTAGTTATCATGAGAGGGTCCGATATTATTGCTAATGGAACAAGATCAGCTCCAATTGTGATGACTGGAAGACAAGATATTCTTGGTCAAGCAGATGTTAACTCAACACGAGGACTTTGGGGTGGATTAGTTATTCTTGGTCAATCACCTATCAATAAGTGTACATACACAGCAGGAACAAAAGCTTCCCCTTGTCAAAAAGAGGTTGAGGGATCAGCTGGCGATGTAATGGGTGGTGAAATCCCTACTGACAGCAGTGGATCGCTTAAATATTTAAGAGTTCAGTATGCAGGATATGAAATATTTCCAGGTAATGAGCTAAACGGAATTACTTTTGGTGGTGTCGGAAGCGGTACTACGGTTGAATACATCCAAGTGCATAACAATGCTGACGATTGCGTTGAGTTCTTTGGTGGAACAGTCAATGTGAAACGTTTGATATGTACTGGAGCAGGTGATGATAACTTGGACATTGATTGGGGTTATCAAGGAAAACTTCAATACGTAATAGTTCAACAGGCCAACGATACAGGTGATCACATTGTGGAATCAGACAACACAAACTCTGATGCATCAGTAGGCTACCTAACAGAGCCTAGATCAAACCCCATTGTTTCTAACTTTACTTTTGTAAGTAGAGGCCATGATGAGATATTCAAGTTAAAAGAGGGTGTATCAGGTCAATATTACAATGGAGTCGCCGCAGTCCTTAACGCAGCAACACCCACCTTAACAAAAGGTTGCATTGAAACAACTTTTTCAGAAACTGTTAGTGATGGAGCTATTACTCCTAAGTTCTCCATGAATTCCGTTGCATTGGATTGTCCTAATTATATAACTACAGATTATGTTGCTGGTCCTCCTTCTTCTGGTGCAACAGTTGCACAGGTAGATGCAATTGTAAAAGCAGGATCAAACAATCTCTATGGAGCTAATTCAGGCGGAGGTAGTTACTCAAATACTCTTGCAGGAGTTGTTAACGGTTCTGCAGAGACCGCAGCTACTGTGACAGCTATTCCTGACGCGTTGAATACGGATGGATTTTTTGAAACTCCTACATATATAGGTGCAGTTAGTGGAGCTTCTGATACTTGGTACAAAGTATGGACAGTACCTGGATCAATAAAACTTAACTAAAACCTTATAAAATCTATTTTGGAGTCAAAATGAAATCTACAAAAAAAATAAACAAAATCATGGGTTTTTTAAAGTTTGCTTTACCCTTCATAATAGTTTTTCCATTATTTATTAATGCTCAGGAAACTGAACAAGCTCAGGATACTGAAGAATTGGTTGTAAGTGGATCTTTTATACCAGATGCAAAAAGGAATACATCTGAGATTTCTGCAATATTAGATTCGTCAGATATCGAAAGAGCTGGTGATGACAATATTGCTATTGCCCTTACAAGACTTGCGGGTCTTAGTCTAGTGCGAGGTAAATACGTATTTGTAAGAGGTTTAGGTGATCGATATTCATCTGCTTCACTAAACGGCCTTAATCTTCCAAGCCCAGAACCACTCAGAAGAGTTGTACCACTTGATCTTTTTCCAACAAGCATCATTGAATCGTCTGTAGTACAAAAAACCTATTCAGCTGACATGCCTGGTGAGTTTGGTGGAGGCATGGTTGAGATAAAAACAAAGGCTGTGCCTTTGGATAGAATTTTTGAATTTTCAGCTTCAACAAGCTTAAACTCCGCTACTTCGTTAAAAGATGATGGGTTAATGTATGACGGCGGAGAGAATAATCTTGGGTACGATGACGGGATCAGATCAGTTCCAAGCAGTATTCAGAACGCTATCAATAGCAACCTCAAACTTGATAGATCGAACTTTAGTTCAATACAATTGGCTAACTTTGGTCGAGATTTTGAAAATTCAAGGCTATGGGTCATACAATCAGGAGAGGTTCCTCTAGATCAATCTTATAGTTTAACTTATGGAGATAGTCTCGACGGTTTAGGAATTGGCCGAATCATTGGTATTCCGAGTGCAACAATGGGATTTATGGTTACAGGAGGTTACAAAAATTCTTGGGATACACAAGAAGGACTCAGACAAACCGGTGATTTACAAAGTCAGGGCGGTACTGTCAATGTAGTAGTTCAAAATAACAAAACTTTTAGAAGCACAACGAATGACATTACAGCATATGCAATGGCTGTTCTTGGAGTTGAAACGGATTTATCTGAATTAAAATACACCGGATTATATATTCATAAAGGATCAAAAGAAGCTCGTATCTTGCAAGGGTATGACTCAAGTGATTCGGCTAATGTTCGTGAAGATTTCTTAGAATTTTACGAAAGAGAATTAACAAATCATCAATTAAATTTTAATAAGTCTTTTGAAAATGGCTGGAATTTAAACGTGGGTTTGGGTGATGGAGAGGCAGAGAGAGATTCTCCATACGAAAGAGTTGCTTTTTATGAAGATGGAGACAATGACGGAGTTTACTTATACGATGTTAATACAGGTAGGAACCAAACTCAGTTTAGTATTGTCGAAGACCAAACAGAAAATGTTGTTATAGATTTAGAGATACCCTTTGGTTCTTCAACATTTTTAAGAGCTGGAGTTGAAAGTCTTAAAAATGACAGATCGGCTGAAGTTAGAAGTTACAGGTTTCTGGCTGCTGGCGGTCCCTTACCTCGAGATGGTCTTGATAATAGAATAGATTATATTTTTGCTGATCAAAATTTTGATCCTAATAGATTGTTGGTAATTGAGAATACGGCAAGTTCATCGCCAGCTGGGTACTTAGGATTATTGGAAGTTGATTCAGCGTATATTAGCGTTGAATCTGAAATTGGTGATAATTTTGAAATTACTGCCGGAATTAGGCAAGAAGATGGCCTTCAGCAAGTTAATACATTTGATTTATTTACAGGCATTGACACTACTATTGATAAATCAATAGAAGAAGATTATACGCTACCTTCAATGACATTAACTTATCTTCCTGAATTTGATGAAAACCTTCAAATTAGATTGGGTCTTTCTCAGACAATTGCTAGACCAACCTTCAGAGAACTTTCTCCGACACTATTTATAGATGTTGATACTGACAGAGTAATAGCTGGTTCACTTTATTTGCAAAATAGTGAGATTGACAACATTGATTTAAGAGCTGAATACTATTTTGGTTTAAATCAATTTTTAACAGGTGGAATCTTTTATAAGGAAATTCTTAATCCCATCGAAGAGATTGTTAATGAGTCAGGTGATTTAATTATTACTTCTTACCAAAACGTTCCTATGGCTGAAATCACTGGTTTTGAAATTGAATATGAGCAAATATTTGAAGCGATTATGGATTCTAATAACGACTTAATCGTTAAGTTCAATTATACGGATACTGAATCTGAAGTAATTGTGAATCCTGGAGATACCTATATAAATAGTCTTGGTACTTCAGTAAATGCTCAAAATCTTCTAGCGAATGGAAGAGATACCAGATTACAGGGTCAATCAGATTCAATTGCAAACTTTCAAATTGGTTTAGATAATTTACAAGATCAATCTGAAGCCACCCTAATCGTTAACTACGTTAGTGATAGAGTAAGAGCTAGAGGTATTGATGTTTTACCAGATATTATTGAAGAACCTCCGTTATCGGTTGATTTTACATATTCAAGAGTTTTATCTTACTCCAATTACGATTTGAAATTGTCGCTTGAATTAAGAAATTTACTTGACGAGGAGTACTATGCTTCTATGAGAAATATTGCAATATATGATCAATATGATCTTGGTCAATCAGCTTCATTAGGATTTAAAGTCTCCTTTAAATAAGAGGTTTATTTCTATGAATCGAATTTAGGTTTTTATTTTTTATCTCTGTTTATAATAAAAACAATACAAAAAGGCCATACTTAGTTATGGCCTTTTCTGATATCAGTATTAAATTAATTTAATTATTGTTCAAGACAAAGCGAGCTACTTAACGAAATGAATTCAAATAAAACACAAGAGTAGTTTCCTTAATATTGATGTAAAAAATATGATTTAGAAACAGAGAAATTGTATGAGCTTTTATATTAATTTAAAGAAAAAAAGTATGATTTTAGGAATAAATGAAAATAAAAAAATACATTGCTGAATTCTTAGGAACCTTTTTTTTAGTGGCTACAGTCATTGGTTCCGGGATCATGGGTGATAATCTGTCTTCTGGTAACGTGGCGGTGGCTTTATTAGGTAATACGATTGCAACCGGAGCAATTCTTTATGTCATCATTAAATCTTTTGAAGATTTATCAGGAGCTCACTTTAATCCAATTGTCTCAATAGTCTTTTATTTTTTAAAAGAGATCAACTTAAAAGATTTACTCTTCTATTTAGTTATTCAATTCATTGCAGGAATTTTCGCAGTAATATTAATCCATTTCATATTTGAACTTAGTTTGCTTCAAATTTCATCCAAACCCAGGATGGGAATCAGCATGGTTTTTAGTGAAATAATTGCATCATTGGGATTAATTCTAACTATCTTAATGGTTAGAAAAAATAATAAGTCTAATGTAGCTATTTCAGTTGCTTTGTTTATTACAGCGGGTTACTGGTTTACATCGTCTACTTCATTCGCAAATCCAGCAGTAACTCTAGCCAGGACATTTACGGACACCTTTACTGGAATTTCACCAGAGTCGATTATTTATTTCTTTTCAGGCCAATTAATTGGTCTCTTTATTGCTTTGTATATTTATAAATTTTTAAGATGAGAGAATCGAAGAAAATATTATTTCTCTGCACTGGAAATTCTTGTCGATCGCAAATGGCTGAAGGTTTTGCAAAAAAATTTACTAGTTTTCAGGCTTATTCAGCTGGCACTAGAAAATCTAACTTAAATTCATATGCAATCAAAGTAATGTCAGAAGTCAATATTGATATATCTGATCAATTTTCTAAAACCATAAACGAATTGGAAAACAAAGATTTTGATTATGTTTTTACTTTATGTTCAGATGCTGAAGAAAACTGTCCAGTCTTATTCAAAGGGAAGACCATACACAAGGGTTTTGAAGATCCTCCTAAGCTCTCAGAAAATATAAATGATGATGAAAAAATATTAAATATTTATAGAAGGGTAAGGGATGAAATTCTTGATTTCATTCTAAATATTAATCATTACATTTAAATTTAGTCACACTGGGACAATAGTTTCACAACAATTTTATTGTGTATTATTTTTTAATTTAGAGAAATAAAATGTGGAATCTTTATTTTTACTGCTTTTCAGCTAGGATTTACTCATTAATTTTTTTATTTGTAACATTTCTGCAACAATCTTCCTGTAAATTTGTCTTAAACATTTATTATCACTATGAAAAAAATATATTTATTTCTTTTAATTTTTGCAAACCCTTTTGTATTTTCTCAAGAAGACTCAGAAAATATTGAGGAATTGTTTGTAATTGGAACAAAAGCTAGCATCATCTCTGCTATAGAAAAACAAAGGGAATCTGATCAGATTGTATCTGTTATAGATTCAGATGCCTTAGGTGAATTTCCAGATACTACCGCAGCAGAAGCTTTAAGAAGAATCTCAGGTATTTCAGTTGAAAACGATCAAGGTGAGGGCCGTTATGTTACTGTTAGAGGTCTCTCGGGAGACTTAAACAGTATTTCTGTTAATGGCGCTACTGTTCCTGCACCAGAAGGCGGAAGAAAAGTGATGCTTGACGGTCTACCAACAGAACTTTTAGATTCTATTGAAGTATACAAATCTTTAACTCCTGATCAAGATCTTGATTCTATTGGCGGCAGAGTTGAGTTTAATACTAAAAGTGCTCTAGACTTGGATGGCACGTATTTAAAATTAAAAGCAAATACTCTATACAACGATCAAACATATAATAGTGATAATCCTAAAATCTCCCTAACCTATGGAGATCTGATCAGTGAAAATGTAGGACATATAATTGGTTTTACTTATTCTGAAAAACAAGTAGTTACTTACAACAATGAAACCGGTTTTCCTGCCTGGAAGCTCATTAGTGGAAACTATGCAATAGATGACGATTTTGAAGGCAGATACTATGATTTAACCAGAGAAAGATTAGGAATTACTTACGACATTGACTATAGGATTAATGATGAATCTTCTATGTATGCAAACATTTTATGGAATGAATACGTGGATGATGAGCTCAGATATAAAGACGAGTATAAAATGAGAGAAGAACAAACTAATGTTACTGCTCTAGGAAGTACTATTACTGAAATAAGAAGAGATGCAGAAGTAAGAGTTAGGGAGGAAGTTAGAACAATCAGAACATTCATTCTAGGTGCTAATACAATAGTTAGCGGTTGGGATGCAGAGTTTGCACTTTCGAATTCTTTTGCTGAAGAAGATGATACTGACAATGTTGATGCAAAGTTTAGAAGCAGTACATTTAATGCAACTGATTGTGGAGGACTTTGCGGATCTTTTGATTATTCAAATCCTCAAAAACCACGTATGACTTTAGCATCTGCAATTACTACTGGGGCTGGAAATATTTATGATCCAACAACCATGGGAGTAGATGAGATTGAAGAGGAAGATTCTGTAATTCAAGACACAATATCATCATTTCAGGCTGATTTTACAAAAGAAGGCTTTATGGTTTCTGATATTCCAACGACTTTAAAATTTGGCCTCAAATACAGCACTCGAGAAAAAGAAAAAACTGTTTCAGGTTTCGCTTCGGACCCTAACACTAATCAATCAGATTACAATCCAATCACTACACCTGTTAACTGGCCTTTTCCAAATGTTTTTGGTCCCATGGCAGATCCTACAACAATCTTCGCTCTTCAGGGCACATTTGGCACATTAACAAATAACTATGCAAAACCTAACTATGACAAAGATTTTGTTTCTGAAGAAGATATCACAGCACTTTATTTAATGGGCACAATGGAATTTGAAAATGCTGTTGTGATTGCAGGTCTAAGGGCAGAGGACACTTCATTTGATACACTTGGATACAATAAAGAAGATGGCTCTAGTATTAGAGCATCTAAAAATTACACATTCGTATCACCAAGTGTAAACGTAAAATACTTCGTCAATGACGACACAATAGTTCGTGGTGCAATTTGGCGATCTTTATCTAGACCTGGATTTGGTGAAACTGCTCCCGTAGCAGACTTTGATTCGGATGGAACTGCAGCGGATGGAAGTACAATCTATAAGGGAGAAATGGGTAATCCTGACTTAGAACCATATGAATCTACAAATCTAGATCTTAGCTTTGAAAGATATTATGAAAATGGTGCAGTATCAATAGGTTATTTTAGGAAAGATGTTAAAAATGCTATTTATCCTCAAGTAACAGCAGGTGTTGTTGGAGGGATTAACTTTAGCGAATTAGAAACATACATTAACAGTAATGATTCATCAGTTGATGGAATTGAATTTAATTTATTTAGGGAGTTTGTGGATCTTCCTGAACCATTTGATGGTTTATTCATCTCTTTAAATTTAACTAAAGTTGACGCAGAAAGTGATGTTCCTAGCGCTAACGGTGTGTTTACCGTTCCATTTAGAAAACTTGCTGATAGCACAGAAAATTTATCAATTGGTTACGACAAAGGAAAAGTTGACATGAGACTCTCATTAGCTCAAAGAAGTGATTACTTAGATTATCTTGCTGATGATGACATAGAAACTACTGTAGATGATTTAAATTATGACAATATCAGATTTACTGACGATCATTCGCAAATAGACTTTACAGCCAAGTACTATTTAACTGATAATTTCACTCTTAAATTAGACTTAATTAATATAAATGACGAACCAGAATTCTATTATTGGGGCGGTCCTTCAAGACTTTCTCAATATGATGAATATGGTAGAAGCGCGACAATTGGTTTCACTTATAAGTATTAAAAATAATTCCCCCCGCAAAAAGGCAAGTTTCATACTTGCCTTTTTCTTATCTACTTTTACTTTTGCAGATTATGTTGAGGTTGAGGCAATTTACGAGACACCGCCTGTTGTAACTGAGGGAGATGCAGCAGATGATCCTGCAATATGGGTTAATAAAAATAATCCTTCAAATTCAATCATCTTTGGAACTGATAAAAAAAGCGGAATTTATAGTTACAATCTTCAAGGCCAGGAGCTGAGTTATACAAATCTTGGTAGGATTAATAATATTGACACAAGAACTTTGAATCTTGGAGACGATGAGAATGTTTCTGATTTTACTTTCCTTTTTGGGTCTAATAGAACATTAGGATCGGTAGATTTATGGGTATTTGAAGATAATAAAACAAGACAAAAACTTAAAAATAATTCATGGGAAGTCCCATCAAAACCATCATTTAGAGGCAAATCAAATATTATCGTATATGGTATATGCGCAGGAATCGATCCAAAGTATGGATTAGTTGCTTTTTTAACAGAAGACACCGGTCCACGAGTTGAAGTATGGAACCTGACTGATAATGGCCTCGATCTTATAACAACTTTTAATAATGGTGGAGAATCGGAAGGGTGTGTTTATGATGATTTCAATAGGACTCTTTTCATATCAGAAGAAGAAGTAAGAGGGGTTTTAAAAGCTTATAGACTCGATGATAGTTTTGATTTCTCTGAGCCCTATATTGTCGATTCTAGAGAAGGTCAAATTGGTGGCGACCCAGAAGGTGTATCTTTATATAAAACATCAAACAATTCAGGTTATTTAATTTTATCCTCACAAGGAGATAGTAAATTTAATTTGTATGATAGGAATTATCCATTTGATTATATAACCAGTTTTAGAATAGGTTCCTCAAAAAGTATAGATAATGTTACTGATACTGATGGTATAGAAACAATCAACTTTAACCTGAGTGATGAGTATCCAGAAGGTATTATGATTGCACAAGATGGTTTTAATAAAGATGGGTATGAAACTAAAAGACAAAACTTTAAAATTGTCTCTTTCAAAGATGTACTTGATGCTTTAGATGTTCCTAGATAACATCAAGGGTACATACCTAATAATTCAAACACTCATATGCATTTATTTTTATCTTTGCTTTTTTATTGTCTTGGATAAATTTATTTCTTATCAGCCTAAGGTCTAAACTGAAATAGGAATCGAATTAAATTTTTAAATATTTAAATTTTAGAGTTTAAAAAAAATGCTAGTTTTTTTTATAAAATTAGTCTATTGTGTCATATATGTGACAAAAAAGTGTCAAAAAAGTTACAAAAAATATGAATACTAAAACCGTTCTTAAAGATCAAAGATTAATACCTGCAAACTCTCAAGTACAAGAGATGATGATATTTGGTTTTATTTCTTTATGGATAGTTTTGATAGCAGTACTTTATTTTTCATAAGTATCTCTAAAAAACCTAAGTCTTTTAATTTATCCCCAAATTGCGAGGATATGAGTCATTCACTGTTTTATAAATTTTACTTTAATATCTAAAATTAAGTCACATTAAGGCAACAGCTTCTTAACAATCTTGTAGTAAGATTATTACAATTTAAAGACTCTCACTATGGAAACTTTGTTTTTGGATCCTTTTAATATACTTTTGATTGCAGGATTTATTGGTTTTTTTATGGCTTTCGGCATTGGTGCTAACGACGTTGCAAACTCCATGGGGACTTCTGTAGGAAGCAAAGCTATAACTCTTAAACAAGCAATAATAATTGCGGCTATTTTTGAATTTTTAGGAGCTTTTTTAGCAGGTGGAGAAGTAACTTCTACAATTAGAAAAGGCATCGTAGATCCGAATCTATATACCAATGATGTAAATATATTTGTAATGGGCATGTTATCTGCTCTTTTAGCAGGAGGTACTTGGTTGTTTATCGCAAGCTTAAGAGGCTGGCCTGTTTCTACTACTCACTCAATAGTGGGAGCTATTATTGGTTTTGTATTAATTTCTAAAGGGGTAGATGCTGTGTCTTGGGGCAAGGTTGGTAACATAGCAATGAGTTGGGTAACTTCCCCTTTATTCTCTGGAACTTTAGCATTTGGACTCTATATATCTGCAAAAAAATTAATTTTAGACAGAGCTGATCCAGGAAAAGCAGCTATTACATATATTCCTTTTTATAGTTTTCTAGTAGCAGTCGTTATTTCACTAGTCACCGCAAGGAAAGGCCTTAAACACGTAGGAATAGAATTTTCAGAAAATGAAATTTATTTATTTATTTTAATCTTTAGCGTTATTGTTGCAATTGGAACAGCATTTTTTTTAAGAAAAAATAAAGACAAAATAATGAGAGATGGTGGCATAGAATTTGCTTTTGGATTGCTGATGGTAGTTTCTGCCAGCGCCATGGCTTTTGCCCATGGTTCAAATGACGTTGCAAATGCTATTGGACCCTTGGCAGCAATTGTAAGTATTGTAGATACTGGCGTAATAGGATCTAAATCTTCAATCAGCCCATGGGTGTTACTTATTGGAGGTATTGGGATAGTATTTGGTTTAGCTACAATTGGTTCTAGAGTCATCGCGACAGTTGGGAAAAAAATTACAGTTCTCACTCCAAGTCTTGGATTCTCCGCGGAAATGGCCACAGCGTCTACTGTTGTTGCTGCGACTTATCTTGGGTTTCCTATTTCAACTACACATACACTAGTTGGTGGAGTTATAGGCGTTGGTCTAGCTAAAGGCGCAGAACACTTAGATTATGCTTCGATAAAGAGAATAATTGCTTCTTGGTTAGTAACTATTCCTGCTGGTGCGGCATTTACAATTCTCTTCTATATTTCATTAAGAATAATTTTTAGTGTGTAAATTTTTCTATTCAAAGAAGAAATAATAACCAAATTGCAGACAAAGCAATGTGCGGACCAAAAGCAATCTCAAAATTTCTCTCGTTTTTGACAGCCGCCATAACAATATAAAAAAGAATTCCTGACACTGATGCAAATAAAATCAGTAAAGGAATTTTTTCTAGTTCGAATAAACCAGATAAAAAAGAAATTAATAGTACATCGCCCATTCCAAGACCCTCCCTGGAACGAAGAATCTTAAAAACAATACTGACAAACAATAACGCTAAAAAAGAAATTAAAATAGATAATAGTGTTTGAAAAATAGTATCTGAATTAATTAAACATACATTAAATAAGATCAATAAATTAAGAAAAAAGGGTATTTTAAAAAAATTAAAATCAATTTTAGAAATAAGTATGAGATTAAAAAAAAGTGCTAAATGTAAATAAAAATTTATGCTTAATAAGCCATATTTAAAGTAAAGGGCAATAAATAGTAAAGAACATATAATTTCTGTGAATGGATACTCTAGTGTTATTTTTTTTTTACAAAAATTGCATGATCCTCTTTGCCTTAAAAATCCATAAACAGGTATTAAATTTATCCATGAGATTTGCTTTCCACAACTTGAACAAAAGGATCTAGGCCAAAAAAGGTTTAATGAAGGTAAATGAGGAGATTTTCTTTCATAATTGAGAATTAAGGGTAATCTGAAACCTATGCTATTTAAAGAGCTTCCAAAAATTAAGCCCAAAAGCAAGATTAGTAAAATTTCCACAAACACTTAAAAACTATAGAATATTTTTTTGAGTAATTAAAAAATAAATCTATAAAAGTTACAGATTCGTAACAAATCTTCTTGAATGTTTTTAGTTAAATTGAGCAAATTAAAGTAAAATTTTCAGACTTTCATGAAAATAAATACCATTTACTTACAAAAAACAAAAGACTTAATCTTTTATCTGGATCATAAGAGAAGACTCGTCTTTGTTTCGATTTTATCTTTAGTTCTTGTCCTCGAGCTATCGAATCTAATTTTAAATATTTTTTTTTCTGAGAAGGTAAATTACCAGATCACTCAAGGATCCGGAGCCTCAACCATTGAATTATTTAAAGATCCTTTTTCTTCTTCCCTTGATAGCAATGCCAACCAAATTTTGGATTATATAAAAGCTCCCGAGACTAATCTTTCGTTGAAACTTTTTGGAGTAACTTCATCAGATGATAAAAATTTTGCCACTATAGGGGTTGATAACAAAGATCAAAAAGCTTACGTTCCAGGCGATTTAATTCAAGACAACGTTTATTTAGAATCAATTCAAAAAGATTTTGTAACTATATCAAGGTCAGGAATTTCGGAGAGTCTATCCTTTGATAAAAGTTCTGTAATTACTGGAATTGAATTAGCAGAAACAAAGAAAGAAAAGATAAATTTTGAAAATTGGCTTTCCGGTCAATCCGTAGACGATCTTTTATCATTTACCCCCATTATTGAAAACGGACTTTTAATAGGTTTAGAAGTTTCGCCTGGTGAGGATTCAAGATTGTATGATGAATTGGAGCTAATTCCTGGAGATATACTGATTTCAATAAATGGTATGAACATTTCCGAGCTAAATATTGAAGATAACGATTCAATAGAGTCATTTTTAGAATCAAAGAATGCTTTAAATTTCTTGATCAAAAGAGGTGAAGATCAAATAAATTTAAATTTTGATGTAGGTAAAATATGAATTCCTTGGCAAGAAAATTACTCGTTGTATGTTTTGTAACTTTGTTTTCTGCTCATTCGCTTTCAGTAACAATAAATATGAGAGATGCAAATCTCAAGGCTTTTATAACCGATATATCTTCTATCACAGGTAAAACATTTATTATTGATCCTAGGGTTAATGCTAACGTTACGGTAGTTTCAAATGAGGATTTAAGTATCGACGAAGCTTATGAAGTCTTCCTCTCGGTTTTGAGCGTTCATGGATTTTCTGCAGTCGAGCAAGATTCCGCAATAAAAATCATTCCTGAAATTAATGGTAGACAAAATTACACCGAATTACTTTCGACCACTACGCCAAGCGATAAACTTGTAACAACCACTGTAAGGCCTCAGCAGACATCATCAGTTGCATTGGTAACAATACTAAGACCTTTAATTAATTCTCAAGGTCATCTAGCGATTTATGAACCTTCAAATACATTAATCATTGCAGATCGTGCTTCCAACGTAAGAAGAATTGAGAAGCTTATCGCAGAGTTGGATAAAATTCCTGGCGACAGATATGAATTGGTTAACTTAAAACATACTTCGGCTTCTGAAATTTCTTTATTGGCAAAACAAATATTTAATGAAAACAATGCCGGACTAAATGCCAATCAGTTTAATGCTTACGCTATAGAAAGGAACAATGCACTTCTTCTTGTTGGGGAAGATTTTATTGTCGCTCGTATGCTCGATTTGATAAAAAGTTTAGACGTGGAACAAAAAGGCTCTAGCACCTTGAGAGTTTTCTATCTTAAATATGCTGAGGCCATTGCGCTTCAAGAGGTTTTATCTTCAATGTCAGCAAATATATTAAGCTCCAACCAATCCAATCAGATAAAAACTAGTATTACGGCTCATCAGGAGACAAATTCGTTAATCATTTCGGCGGAACCTGATGTCATGATAGCTATTGAAGACTTGATCTCGCAATTGGATATAAAAAGAGCTCAAGTATTGGTAGAGGCTATCATAGTAGAAATTTCGGATACCTTGTCTAGAGAATTGGGTGTGCAATTCCTATATTCTGGAGACGGGACAGATACACCCATTGCTTCTCAAAGATTTGGGAGTCCTTCACCTGATTTAACAGCCATCGTAGGCGGGGAAGTATACGATACAACTTCTGGTTCAACCTCAATTCCTGCAGCGGCAGGATCTTTGTTAACATTGGATGGCTTCGCTGCCGGAGTTGGTAAATATACTAAAGGTCAAGAAAGTTTTGCACTAATTCTTAGCGTTTTAAGAAAGGATACCGACTCAAATGTCTTGTCCACACCTTCGATTTTAACCATGGATAATGAAGAATCCTCCATCATCGTTGGACAAGAAATACCAATTACGACTGGTGAATCTTTAGGCGCCAACAACACCAATCCTTTTAGAACTATCGATAGGCAAGAAGTTGGCGTGAAGTTGAGAGTGAAACCTCAAATTAATGAAGGCGATTCAATTAAGCTAGATATTGAACAAGAGGTCTCAAGTATATTGGGGCCAGTAGCGGTTGGTGCTTCTGAAATTGTTACCAACTTAAGATCTTTAGAAACGGTCGTAATGGTTGAAGACAACCAAACAATCGTCTTGGGAGGATTAATCGATGATGATGTGCAAGAAGCAGAAAGAAAAATACCTCTTTTAGGAGATATTCCGCTTTTGGGAAGACTCTTTAAATCAACTACAACTTCAAGAACCAAAAAAAACTTGGCTATCTTTTTAAAGCCTTCAATAATTCGAGACATTGGCGATATGTCTGAAATCACTAACAGTAAATATAATTTTTTAAAAGCTGAACAAATGTTAAGAGAAAATAAAGGAAGACCAACACCAAATTTAGATATTCTTGAAGACTTAATTTATCCAACTGAGAAAAATGAAGAATGAAGAAACTTTTTTAGATTATAACTATTCTAAAGATCATCATATTATTCTCAGTAAAAATAAAGAGTCTTCGGTTCTTTTTTATACCGAGGACGCCGAACTAAGTTTAATCGCCTATATACAAAAAAAATATGATGATTCATTTGTATTGAGTAAGCTTGAGTTTAGCGATTTCAATAAAAAACTTTCGGATATTTTTACTGAAAATTCATCTAATTCATCAGATTTAGTTCAGGGCGTTGACGAGAGTATTGATTTAGACACGCTTGCCTCAGATTTACCTAAAACAGAGGATTTATTAGACGACAGTAACGAAGCGCCCGTAATTAAACTTATTAATGCGGTTCTCGCTGAGGCTATCAAAGATGGAGCTTCAGATATTCACATAGAGCCATACGAAGAATACTTATCGATTAGATTTAGAGTTGATGGGATATTGAAAGAAAAATTAAAACCTAGTTCTAGAGTTTCCTCTCTTTTAAATGCTCGAATTAAAATTATGTCCAATCTTGATATCGCCGAGAGAAGGGTGCCTCAAGACGGAAGAATGTCTCTAAAACTTGGAGAGAAGTGGGTTGATATAAGAGTATCAACTTTGCCCTCAAGTTATGGCGAAAGAATTGTTTTGAGATTACTAGATAAAGCAGAAGCAAGCTTAGATTTAAAAGAATTAGGGATGAATGATCAAATCATGCAAAATTATTTGGATCAACTAAAAAATACTAGTGGAATTATTTTGGTAACTGGGCCAACCGGCTCGGGAAAAACAACAACATTGTATTCAGGTTTGAGTTATTTAAATGACAACACAAGAAATATCCTTACAGTTGAAGACCCCATAGAATATGCTCTGAATGGCATTGGGCAAACACAAGTAAATCAAAAAGTAGGCATGTCTTTTTCTAAAGGATTAAGAGCAATTTTAAGACAAGACCCTGACGTGGTTATGGTCGGAGAGATTAGAGATAAAGAAACTGCAGAAACCGCCATTCAAGCAAGTCTTACTGGACACTTGGTTTTATCTACTGTTCATACCAATGATGCAGTAGGTGCAATTACACGATTGTATGACATGGGAGTCGAACCATATTTACTTGCTAGCACTTTAAAGCTGGTAATTGCACAAAGGTTGGTTAGAAAGTTAGACGAAAAAAATGAATTTTCAGGAAGAACAGGTATTTATGAATCTTTGGTAGTTGATGACGAAATTAAGAATTTGATTCATGAGAATAAAAGTGAAAATGAAATAAAAAAAATATCCAATAAAAAATTTGATTCCATTTATCAAGATGGATTGAAAAAAGTTGAAAAAGGAATAACGAGCGAAGTTGAGCTAAAAAGGGTGCTAAAGGAAAGCGAATAGACAATGGCAAATTTTTCTTATGACGCTTTAGACAATTCGGGCGAATCTGAATCAGGATACTTAATTGCCGATTCCGTCGAAGAAGCAAAAAATGAGCTTAAAAATAGAAAATTAATACCTTTAAAAGTAAAAGAAACTAAAAAATTTTTTCATCTTCCCTTTTTTAATTCGATAAGTCTTTCGCAGCTTTCTCTTTTTTCTAGACAGCTGTCTACCTTAATTAATAGTGGCATGCCGATTGATCAATCTTTGGATTCGGTGGCCTTACAAACAGGGTCTGCCAACTTTTCAAATGTTATAAAACAAGTTTCTAGTAAGGTGAAATCTGGATTTAAATTGTCTGAATCCTTAAGTGAACATCCCAAAGTATTTGACAATCTTTTTTGTTCTCTGGTTAAGGCTGGAGAAACTTCAGGAGAGTTAGGGTACATATTGAATAAGACTTCAGATTTTTTAGAGGGCAGAGCAAAAATGTCTCAAGAAATTCTTGGAGCTTTAACATATCCAATAATTTTATTTTTAGTTTCAATTGGTGTGATTGGTCTTTTGATGGTTTTTGTTGTGCCCGGAGTTGTCTCCCAATTTTCAGGACTAAATCAAGAATTACCTTTGATAACTAAAATTTTCATTGCACTATCAAATGCGCTTTCGAGCTATATTTTTTACTCATTCCTCGTTTTAATTGGCTTTGGTTTAGTAATTTTATCTAGAATTTATGGACTAAAAAAAATCAAAAGAAGCTCAGACAAATTTTTTTTAAAAATACCTATTATTAAAAACTTTTTATTAGATGCCGATCTTTCTAGGTATACCAGTTCGCTTAGTATGTTGAGAAGTGGTGGAGTCTCAATAATAAATGCTTTAGAAATTTCTGCTGAAACCATTTCAAATTTGTATTTGAAAGATCAACTAAAAAAGATTTCTGATAAAGTTAAGGAAGGAGAATCCATTACAAGCTCTTTGACTTCAATAACAGAAATTCCTCCAATGGTTATTCACATGATTGATAACGGAGAAAAGAGTGGCAAGTTAGAAGAAATGCTTGAAAAAGTGTCTGAGTATCTCGAATCACGTTTCGAATCGTCAACAAAAATTGCAATGAATATGCTGGAGCCAATGGTGGTAATATTTTTGGGTCTATTTGTTGCTTTAATTGTATTAGCTATTTTGTTACCTTTAGTTCAATTGAATACGCTTTCTTCGTCGTTATGAAAAAAATTAAGAATCTTAAAGTTTTAATCGAGAAAGGATTTAGCCTGATTGAAATCTTGGTAGTACTCATGATCATCGGTCTTTTAACCGCAGTAGTCGCAATAAATGTTTTGCCAAGCCAAGATAGGGCTAGAGTCGATAAAGCGACCGCAGACATAAGAATCATGGAGCAAGCATTAGAATTATATCGTTTAGATATGTATTCCTATCCAACTCAAAGAGAGGGTTTAGAGGCCTTAATATCTACCCCTGAAAATCACCGCTTCAAAGATAGATATCGCCAAGGTGGATATATAAAGAGACTCGAAGCAGATCCTTGGGGAAATCCTTATCAGTACAAACGACCGGGTAAAAATGGATCATTTGATCTTTTTTCCTTTGGAGCCGATGGCATTATTGGGGGAGAAGGTTTGGATTCTGACATTACAAACTGGGACTAAACGTAATGAAAGGCTTTACGCTAGTAGAGTTACTTATAGCTTTGCTCATTTTAGCTCTAGTTACCACGGCGGGTATAAGCAGTCTCAATTTTTCTACAAAAAACTCTATTGAACTGCAAAGCGATTTTTATCTTCGAACAGTTGCTGAAAATTTACTGTTGAAATCTTATTTAGATCAAAGTTTTCTGACCAACAATCAAACTTCTGGAGAAGTCAATATGATGGGTAAGCGAATAATTTGGAAGAGGGCTATCAGTTTAAATAAAAATCTTAATTCACTTAATATCAATTTAACTGCTGAGAATCCAGCAACTAAAAAAATAGTAAGTTTAGAAATATACAAAGCTGTCAAATGAATTTAAACAAAGGGTATAGCTTAATCGAGATACTTGTGGTCTTGTCAATTTTCAGTTTGATGAGCCTCTTAATTTTATCTTTTACAAATATATCGGTTAACAGTTCTTTGTTAGTTTCGGAAGAAACTAACAAGTTAAGAAGGTTAATAAATACTTCTGAAATTATCAAAGATGATTTGATTCATTCTATTAATAAGCCATTAAAAAATACTAATACTAATTATAGGTCATCATTTTTTGCGCAGAATGATTGGCTTGAAGGAGAGCCTTTCTTAGAGTTTACAAGACATTCTGAAAGCGAAGGAGTTCAGGAAACTGGAGTGTATCAAAGAATTAAATACGTTCTAGAAGATGGGAGAATTGAAAGATATTCTACGGATAGTTTATTGTCAGAATACAATACCAGCCCCATTACACTTCTAGTTGAGGTAGATTCGGTAAATGTCATTGCATTCAAAGAAAGAAATTATAATTTTTGGCCAATTGATGAAAGTTTAAACTTACCAAAATTTCTTGAGATAACCTTGCAATTTAAAGACGATGTTTTTCAAAAGATTTTTTTAGTTGATGATTAAAAGAATATTTTTTTCCTCTCAAAATGGAGTTGCTCTGTTAATGGTGTTATTCATTACCAGTATTATTTCTATAGTAGGTTATGGATTGTTTTCTTTAATAATTAATACTTCCGAAGATCAAAAAAGATACGTTTCTGAGCAATCAAGTTTAATCACTATTTTAAGTCTTGAATCATTTGCGCTTAATTATTTGAACGATGAGGCAAATAGAAAAAAGTTATTGGTGACAAGCTCAGATAATTCTAGCCCGATTAACTTTCCTTTAGATAGAGGCTCGCTTGATGCCAGAATAAAAGATATGAGCTTCTGCTTTAATTTGAATTTATTGGTAACAAATGATTATTTATCTCAATCAAAAACCATTGATCAAGACGCGCTAAATATTTTTAAAAATCTATTGAAAAGTTTTAACATTGCAGAAATAACGATTTCAGAAATTTCATCGTCTCTAATAGATTGGGTTGATCTAGACAATTTCCCTGATAAATTTGATGGTGCTGAAGATGATTACTATCAACGTTTAGAAAAAAACTTTCTTACCCCAAGTTCAGATTTAACTAACGTTGCTGAACTGAGGAAAATAAGAGGTGTTACCGAAGAAATTTTTAATTTAATCAAACCATACATTTGCGCTCTGCCTAAGACAATAAGCACCATCAATATAAATAGTATGAACGTTGGTAAGCCCAATTTATTGATAGCTTTAAGCAACAATGAACTTTCAACGTTTGAAGCCGAAATGATCATAAAGGAGATTCCTCTAGGCGGGTACGAGAAAATAGACCAATTTTTAAACCAAGAGATTGTTAACCAGAAGATAAACTCTAGTTATTCGAGGAAAATTTTATCCACTGAATCAGATGTTTTTTTATTAAAAACAAAAATTACTTACGATGAGTTCAGCTTTATAATGCGTAGTGAAATAATTGATGATGGAATAAATTTAAGTGTTGTATCTAGAAAAAAGGGTGAAGAGTTGTGAGTCCTGAAATAGTAATTTTCTATTTAGAGGAGCAAGACCGTTTTCTCTATTATATTTTTGATGGCAAGTTAAATCTCCTTGAAGATTTTGACTCTAAAAAATATGAAGATTTTAAAAAAAGTCTGTATCTAATTTCTGATAAATTTAATTCGTTTAAAATTAATCTACCCGATACTTCAAAAAGAAATATATCAAAAGCCGCGCCCGTTTTATTGGAAGAAAAGCTTTTAGATAATGTTAATTCTTTCGTTTGGAATCTAAATAAAAATGGCAAAAATATTGTCTGTATTTCAAAGCATAACTTAGAAAGTTTTATAACGAAATTTGAGCATTTAAATTTATCTTCTTTAAAATCGTTTGAGAACATTGAGATCACCAATCCATCAGTTTTCATATTTGGAGAGAGCGTTATTCTCACAATTTCAGAAAACTATAATTTCAACACCAATATTCATCAGTTAGAAAACTTTTTAGTAGACATACAAAATAAAGAAAACTTCGACACGATAGATTGCTATTTAGATGAAAATTCAAAATTTGATGTTTCAAAATTTGATATTTTGAATCCAAAGGTATTCAAAAAAGAATCTGACATATTTTCTGATTTGAATATTAATTGGACAACGGCTACAAATAACTTTCTTGTAAACGAATACGAACCAAAGATCTTATGGTCAAAGATATTTAATAAATTTAGTTTTTATTTTTATTCTGCTACTGCAGTAATTTCTATTTTTATTTTTTCTAACTTAATTCAAGTTTTCTCTTTGATTATTTCAAATAGCTATCTAGAGGAAGAGCTTTTAGCCTCGTTTAAACAGAAATTTCCGAATCAAGAAATTAAATCGGATCTAATTAGACAAGTGAATAGTTTGATCAATATCGAATCAACATCTGCCGACCAACTGAGAAAAATTGGAATTATTTCTGAGAGCATTACTCTGTCAGAGGACATTAATTTGGTATCGATTAAATTTGATAGAGATAATTTTAATCTTGAAGTTGAAACTTCTTCGTATGCAGAAATAGAAAATCTTATTAACTTAATAAGTTCTATGGGAGTAGAAAGTCGAGCGGGAGCATCGAGAAGATTAAATAATAAAATTTTAGGTGAAATATATGTTCAGCAATTTTAACCTTTCAAAAATACCAAATATTTACCAATTCTTTTTTGCAGGGTTTACGATTGCTGTCTTTTTTTACGTCATATTAAAATTTAATTGGTTTCTAGATAGACAAGCTAGTTTCTATGCAAACGAAAAATCTAATGTCATATCCAGAATTGAATTTCTAAATTCTATTCCAATGGATATTCAAGAAAATAGAAAAATTTTTTCAGGCAACTTAAGTTCATTTCTAAACGAATCTTCAAAAAGTTTTGATGTGATTATTGATAGGACACAACCTCTACCAGATGGAAATATCTCTGTATTAATCAATCAAGTAAAATTTTTGGATTTATACAATTGGATAATTTCTATCAGTAAAAACGGCATAGACATTGACCAGCTTAACTTAAGAAAAGGCTCAAAGGATTTTATCTCAGCTCAAATAATTTTAGTTTCAGATTAAAGTGAAAACTTTTATTTATTTATTTTTCGTAGTGATTGTTGTCACTTTCAGCATAATCTTAATTAATTTGCCTCTAAGAACAATTCAACCTCTTTTGACAAATTATTTCCCACAAATAACTTATTCAGATGTAAGTGGGACCATTTGGTCTGGAAAAATATCAAACTTAACTTTTGCTAATGAGAAACTCGGAGATTTGATTACGGAAATGGATCTTAGAAGCCTTGAATTCAATTTAATTGATTCTCAAGTCGAAATATCTGGAAAACTAAAATTAGTTGATTATCTTTTCACTAAAAAATTTGAAATGTATGACTTAGATTTTGAGATAGGCTCAAGAAGATTTATAAAAAATTTACCAACTTTGTCTAAAATAAACGGCGAAAAAATTAATCTAACATTTGACTTGAATGGTTGTTATGAAGCTTCAGGCAAAACAAGCGCAACAATTTTAAGAAAAAGCCCATTAAACATTCAATCCGACAGTAGCTTGGTAGCGGAACTAGAATGCAGAGAAGCTAAACTTTATGGTGAATTTGAAAGCTACCCTGATAAAAATTTCCTTTCAGGTTTTTTTTATATAGATAATGAATTGAATTATAATCTTTCTGCTAATTCAAAAAATATATTTTCTAGGCTTTCGAAAATATTTAAAGGCAATATTTCTGAAAATCCCGACGTAAAAATTAAGGGAAATATGTATGAATTGTTTTATGAATAATAAAAATGTTAATCGGTAAAAATCCATTGAACGAATTCCCAGAATGGTTCAAAGAATACATTGAAATAGAACCACAGAATAAATCTGTTGAAGTAGAAGGGGCAAAAATTAACTTTAATGTTTGGGGAGACACTTCTCTTCCAGGCTTAGTTTTGCTTCACGGATTCAATGCCCACAGTCTTTGGTGGGCTCATATTGCGCCGGCTTTTATAGAAGACTACTGCGTTGTAGCCCTTGATTTTAGCGGCATGGGAGATAGTGAAAAAAGAGATTTTTACTCTCAAGAAATTTACAGTAAAGAAGTAAAAGGCGTTATCAACGAAATGGGCTGGGATTCAGCAAAATGTCTCGCACATAGCATGGGCGGGGCTGTTTCAATTTACTCCACTTCTTTGTTTCCTAATCTATTTACGAAACTTATTTTATTAGATTCCATCATTGTAATGCCTCCTGAAAAAGCGGCCTTGATGAGTTCAAGAAGACCTTCATCAAGATTTGCCGTTCATTCTGAAGATTTAGAATCAGCAATTTCTAGATTTAGATTAATGCCGCCTCAACCTTGTGCCAAAGATTATGTTCTCAGACACGTGGCTAAAAATTCTTATAAAGAAACTACTGAGGGATGGGTTTTAAAATCAGATCCTTTAATTCCAAAAACTTATCAATACAATGATTTGCATGAAATCTTTATGAATGTTTCAGTAGATCTGGAACTTATCTATGGAGGTTCTAGTCAACTTTTTACGCCGGATGTATTAGAGTACATGAAATATGTTGGAAATCTTGAAGAAAATAAAGTGCACCGCTTAGACGGCGCTATGCATCATTTATTTTTAGACATGCCTCAAGAATTTATCGAATTAACAAAAACTGTATTAACAAATGACAGCACCTAAAGTAGAAGGACATTGCGATCCAAAATTTTCAAAATTGGCAGATATTTTTTCCGCTTCAATAAAATCAGGGTTTGATGATGGTGGGTCTCTATGCCTTGAAATAGAAAATGAGGTGGTGGTTGACATGTGGGGCGGTTTTAAAGATCAAGAACATACTGAATCATGGGATGAAAACACAATTGCGAATGTTTTTTCTGTAACGAAAGCCATGACTGCTACTTGCGCATTGAAATTGTTGGAAGACGAAAAGATCAATTTAGGAGATAGAGTCATAAGGTATTGGCCGGAATACGACTGCAAGTCAAAAGGCGATACAACTATTAAAGATTTTTTTTCTCATCGTGCCGGCATGTTTGGGTTTCAGGAACCTTTGCCTTATGAATGTTGGGAAGATTGGGATTTGATTGTAAACCAATTAGCCAAACAAGAACCTTTTCATAAACCTGGAACCGCGCAAGGATATCACGCTATGACTTTTGGATTTTTGCTTGGCGAAATCATTAGAAGGGTGGATGGTAGATCTGTCGGTACTTTTTTCAAAGAAGAAATTGCAGATGTTTTTGATGTTGATTTTAAGATCGGATTACAAGAAAGTGACTTTGAGCGCTGCGCTGATTTAATTATGCAAGAAGCTCCGATAAACGTAATAAATTTCTTCAGAAGAATACCAAGATGGCTGTTGCCAAGTCGAATAAGAATGATAGGCGATACTTTATCTAGCACGGAATATAGAAAAGCTTTCATCGAGATTCTCCGCACCGAAGATCAAAAAGTGCAAAACGTTACCGCGTTCCCAAATACACCCCAATGGCGAAAAGCGGAAATTCCCGCAGCCAATGGACACGGCACAGCAAGAGGAGTGGCAAAATTTTTCAGCATCCTGTCGAATGGAGGCTCTCGCGATGGAAAAAGTTTACTTAAGCAAGAGACGATTGATCTTGCGACTACGGAGTTTTCTACTGGGCCCGATAAGGTATTGTTCCAAGGACCCTATAAGTTTGGTTTGGGATATATGTTGGATGCACCGCTGTCACCAATCGGATTGGAAAATACCATGTTTGGCCACACTGGAATTGGTGGAGCAGCAGGATTTGGAGACAAAGTTAATAAAATCGGATTTGCTTTTGTAAATAATAGGCAACATGGAATTGGAAAACTTTACAAAACAGCCAACAATCTAACTAAAAGTCTTTATAAAAGTCTTTAATTCTAAAAATGATTTCAGACCCGTATTTTTACGTTGTTGCGGTTTTATCAGTTTTTTTTCATGGAATGGGGAAAGCTGGTTTTGGGCTAGGTTTACCTATTCTTGCTATTCCTTTAATGAGTTTGTTTATTCCGCCATTGCAAGCATTAGCAATTTTAGTCATTCCTTTGATTTTTATGGATCTGGTGACGATAAGAAGATTCTGGAGTCTATGGGACATAAATTTAGTTAAATCAATTATTCCTTTAACTTTAGTTGGGGTAATCATTGGAACTATTACTTATAGTTTTTTATCTGATAATTCTATAAGAATTATTTTAGGCGTTATCGCTTGCTCCTTTGGGGCAGAATATTTTATTAACAGTGGAAAAGAAAACAGTGCTTCCACAAAAGTATCTGGGTCAATTTGGTCGACTTTAGCGGGATTTACTAGCTTTACGATTCATGCGGGTGGATTACCTTTAAGTTTCTATTTGTTACCGATGAAGTTGGATCGAAGAAGATTTGTTGCAACATTAGCAATAGTCTTTTTATCTTTAAATCTTTTTAAAATGGTTCCTTATGCTTATCTAGGCCAGATAAATTTTGACAATCTAATGACTTCGTTACTTTTGTTGCCACTTGCTCCGCTTGGAGTATATTTAGGCGCTTATCTTACAGAAAGGGTCAGTCAAGAAATTTTTTATGCTATTACTCATTTTTGTTTAATTTTAACTGGTACAAAATTAATTTATGATGGTTTAACTTTAGGAATTGTATGAAATGTCAAACTTAAGTGTAAACGTAAATAAAATAGCGCTTTTGAGAAACTCTAGGTTGGGTAACAATCCGTCGCCAATTGAATTTGCAAGAAAATGTTTGGAAGTTGGAGCACAAGGGATCACAGTCCATCCAAGACCTGACTTAAGACATATTAGACCAGACGATCTTCCAGGATTAGCTGAATTGACTGCCCAGTTTCAAACCGAATTAAATATCGAGGGTAATCCTTTAGAAAGCAAAAACAGTAATTATCCAGGATTCAATAATCTTGTTTTGCTAAACAATCCAGATCAAGTAACTTTAGTTCCTGATCATTCTGAACAACTCACTTCAGATCATGGCTGGGACCTAACTAAACTTCAATCCGTGGTCATGGAAAATTTTGAAATTTTTAGAGAAAAAAATATCAGAACCAGTATTTTTTTGGATCCGGACATACAACAATTAGAAATTGCAAAATCAATGAATATTGATCGAGTAGAGCTTTATACAGGCCCTTTTGCTGAAGCTTTCAAAAGCGCAGATAAAAGAGTGCTTAAAAAATATCAGGAAGCTATTCTTTTCGCAAACGACATAGATCTTAGCTTAAATGCTGGTCATGATTTGAGTTTAACCAACCTGTCGTGTCTACTAGATTATGGAAAAATTGAAGAAGTATCTATTGGACATGCTTTGGTAGTTGAAAGCTTAGAATTTGGAGTTTCAGAGACTGTAAATAAATATCTTAAAATATTACAATAAATCTATGAGTACTGAAGAAAATATAAAAAAACAGATAGAAGATAATAAAATTCTGTTATACATGAAGGGATCACCAGACAAACCACAGTGTGGGTTTTCTCAAAGGGCTACGCAAATTCTCATGGCGTGTGGTAAAGAATTTTCTTTCGTCGACATTCTGTCAAATCAAGATATTCGAGAAACTCTACCATCGGTATCAAATTGGCCTACTTTTCCACAACTCTACATTGAAGGAGAATTGATAGGCGGTAGCGACATTATGATGGATATGTACCAAAGTGGAGAACTCAAGAAAATTATCGACGAAGTAGAAATATAAAAACACTTCTTTTTCGAGAACTTCAAACATCAAAAGCAGTCTTATAATTTATATCTTGAGCTCGTAATTCTCATGATATTATCTCGATTATGTCGCAAAAGAAAGTTGTATTAGCCTACTCAGGAGGACTGGATACCTCTGTTATTCTCAAATGGTTGCAGGAAGAAAAAAATCTTGATGTAGTGACTTATACAGCAGATATGGGTCAGGGAGACATACCTGATGATTTAGAAGAAAAAGCCAAGAGTTTTGGAGCTTCCAAAGTTATTATTGATGATTTATCAGAAGAATTCGTATCAGACTATGTATATCCAATGTTTCGATGCAACACTCTTTATGAAGGTGAATATTTGCTTGGAACTGCGATCGCTAGACCACTCATAGCAAAACAATTGGTAAGAATTGCTGAATCTGAAAACACAAATATAATTTCTCATGGAGCCACGGGTAAAGGCAATGATCAAATAAGGTTTGAAATTGGCGCACATGCTTTGAACTCTGACATTCAAGTTATAGCTCCCTGGCGTGAATGGAAGATGTCCTCTCGAACAGATTTGATGAATTATTGCAAGGAACATCAAATACCTATGCCTGCCAGCAAAGCAGAGGAGCCACCTTTTTCGATGGATGAAAATCTATTGCACATTTCCTATGAAGGAGGGGTTCTGGAAGATTTATCAACTCCACCTCCTGAAGATATGTGGTTAAAAGTTAAATCCATTGAAGACGCAAAAGATGAAGCTGAAGAAATAAAAATTACTTTTGAAAATGGCGATCCTATAGCTGTCGATGATGAAAGTCTAAGTGCAGCTGAAATATTAAAAAAATTGAATTTGATTGGCGGAAATCATGGCATTGGTAGAATTGATATTGTCGAATCTCGAGCAACTGGAATGAAATCTAGAGGTTGTTATGAAACGCCTGGCGGAACTATCTTATTAAAGGCTCGAAGAGCCATGGAATCTTTATGTTTGTCCAGAGACGAAATAGTTAAAAAGGATAGTCTGATGCCATCTTATGCAAAACTTATTTATGATGGGCTTTGGTGGAGCAATGATAGGGTTAGTTTGCAAAAACAGATCGATAATTTTGCAACAAAGGTATCGGGCTCGGTTGTGATTAAACTCCTAAAAGGGAATGTAATTTCTTTGGGTAAAGAAAGTAAGAATTCTCTCTACGATGAAAACAAAGCTAGTTTTGAAGAAAGCGGAGGATTCTCAAATCAAGACATGCAAGACTATATAAAAGAAAATATTCTAAAATTTGATAGATAAATCAAATATCCAATAAGCTGATTTTTTCAATGTCCTTAATTTTTCTGGCCATGTTGACGATGGTTTTACCAGGACCTGAATCAAATATGTGTTGAACGTTATTTTCCAGCAAATAAGCCAAAGTTTCTCTCCATCTGACAGTACTAGTGAGTTGGTTTATCAAAGAACTTTTGATCACAGAAACATCAGTAGTTGGCTTTGCTAGTACATTGGGAATGACAGGGATTTTAGGTTCTTTAAATTCAATTTCGCTAAGCAATTTCCCTAGTTCTTTTTGAGCGTCTTCAAGTAAATAACAATGGGAAGGAACAGACATTTGGACCATTTGAGTTTTCACTCTTTTAAAATCATTTTTTGAAATGTAATCTTTACAAGCTTCTATTGCTGAATTTTTACCTGCTAAGACAGACACGCCATTCGCATTGTCAGTAGAGAAATTAATTTTCTCATCCGAGGTGTTTATGATTTCAATCATTTTATAAACTTCTTTTAAGTCCATATTCAATACAACTAACATCCCTGCGGTGCCTTCTGGCACAGCCTTTTGCATTAGCTTGCCTCTATAATTTACAAGTCTTAAAGCATCTGAAAATTTAAGGCAATCTGCATACACCAACGCGGAATATTCTCCCAAAGACAACCCAGCCGTAAAGTCTATTTTGTTATTAAGTTTTTTCAACTTGGTAATTGCTATGCTAGCGGCAAGAATTGCTGGTTGAGCAAATTCTGTTAAATTTAATTTTTCTTCTGGACCACTCGTAATTAATTCAACTAAATCAAAATCCAAGTCATTTGCCGCAGATTTTATAAAATCTTTGGTTTCATCTTCGATATCAAATATTCCGTTGAGCATGCCAACCTTTTGCACACCTTGACCAGGAAATAAAAGGGCATTCATATTTTTAAAGAAAAAGTTTTCTCTAGCTCTTCAATTATATTAGAAGTTTCTTTCATCGATTTAATCCCTCCATATACGTATCTATCAGGTCTAATCAAGACTAATTCGTAAATATCAAAGATTTTCGCCATTCTTTTTTCTTCATCGTCATTGTCTTGAATTTTAATAATTTGAATTTCTAAACTAGTTACTATTTTCTGAGCTTTTTCAGTTAATTTAGGGATTTCATTTTTGGTAAAAATACAAAACTTTGAACCCACGATCCGATCCGATAAAGTTTTTTTTCCTTCTCTATAAAGCAATGGGTGAGGGCAAGGATAACCGGAGATATCATCTGAAGCATCTTTATAAAGGCCTGAAGGCAGATGAGGAAATTTCACTCCGTAACCATCTCCATCATCTGGGATAAACTCTTTACCTTCTTGCTGAGCACATAACCCCTCAATTATCTTGCCAATTGAAACAGATTGAGCCACCGTCCATTTTGCGTGTGGATATCTCTCTTCTTGGTAAGTATCTAGGATAGATTCTCTTGCTGCTCCAGATAAAATTAAATCCAATTTCCAAAATAAATTCATAGCGTCTCTAATGCCTGTTCCCATACCAGCACCCATGAACGGAGGCATTTGATGTGCTGCATCGCCGGCAATTAAACATCTTCCCACTCTCCAATCTTTAGCTAACGCGGCATGGAATTGATAAACGTCAGCTCGCTCCAGTTCAGCATTTTCTGGATTCACCCAGGGAGATAATAATTCCCAAACTTTTTCGTCTTTTTCAAGTTCCTCTTTTGTTTCACCCGGCATTAACTTAAATTCAAATCTTCTATGACCTCTTCGGCCAGGAACATACGTAGCAGGCCTACTAGGATTACAAATTTGTTTGGCATGATGTCTTGGGATATCGGTAGTTTTTGTTAAGTGCGCGTCTGCAACTAACCAATCTTGATCATAACCTAAGTCATCTCTTTCAATTTTTAAGATTTTTCTGACACTACTACTTGCTCCATCACATCCAATTAAATATTTTGCTTCAAATTCTAATGACGAGCTTTCTTTTTTACATTTAATAAAAACTTTATCTTTTTCGCTAGAGAAGCTTTCGAGCACCGTAGATTCATGAATAGTTATGTTTTCTTTAGATTCAACGGAAGTTCTAATAATTGTTTCTAGTTCAGGTTGATAAAATAGCAATTGGGCCGGCCAGCCCATTGCGCCAACTTCCAAAGGCTGATCTTGAGTGATAATTTCGTTTAATTCAGCATCAGTAAAAGAAACCTTATCAATATAACCAGTATTATTTACGACTTCATCTGCAAAACCTAAAAGATCAAAGACCCTGCATTGCTCTCCATCGGTGTTAATGGCTCTAGCAGTTGGACTAGTTCCTTCGTTTTCATCAATTATAAGAACTTTATATCCTTTGGTGGCTATGAGATTAGCCATTACAGATCCCACTGGACCATAGCCAATTACCGCAACATCAAACATAAGTTTTGATTGTAACTTATTTTAATCTTAAGATTTATTGAAAATCTAGATGAAATATACATACTTTTTGTCGGCTTAATTGGCTTGATTAACCATCCAAGACTGATTAAGATTTTTGCACTAGGAGGTTTTATGGATCCAATAATTAAAGCAGTAGATGTTCAATATTGCACTTTGCAATGCCCAGACTTAGATGTTCAAGAACAGTTTTTAATTCATTTCGGCATGCACACTGTAGAGAAAACAGAAAACATGCTGTTGATGAGAGGTGAAGGCCCTCAACCATTTATTGAAAAATGTATCAAAGGCGAAAAGAAATTCTTATCGGCATCTTTTCTAGCAGCATCAATGGATGATTTGAACAAATTAAGTGAATCAGAAAGTTTCTCTGATGTTGAAGAACTCACCACCCCTGGAGGCGGTTTTGCAACTAGAGCGATGGATCCTGATGGAATTGGGGTCGAAGTAGTTTATGGAATAGAAAATAGACCTGATTATGATGAAGTTGCCCCTTATCCAACCAACGAAGGCACGAACGTTAATAGAGTTAATCAAATCAAGAGATATCCCAAAGGCTCTTACCCAAAGATAATTAGATTTGCTCATTATGGTATTAATTCAAATAACATTTCTGCAGCATTAGAATGGTATAACAATCACCTTGGGATAATTCCAAGTGATAAATTATGGTTTGGAGATTCTGGAGACTCAAACACTCCATTGATGGGTTGTTTTGCTCGTTTGGATAGAGGATTAACGCCGGCAGATCATCATTCCATTTTCTGGCTTGATGCAAATAACCAATCAGAAGGAATAGCTGGTTTAAATCATGTTTCTTTTGAGATGTTAAACATTGATGATGTTTTCATGGGACATGAAATTCTTCAGCAAAAAAAAGAAGAATTTGATTATGAACTTGAATGGGGTGTAGGCCGACATTATCAAGGCAGTCAAATTTTCGATTATTGGAGAAGTCCGTTTAAGCAAACTCACGAACATCAGACAGATGGTGATTTATTAGACAACTCAATTTCTTGTAACGATATAAACATGATTGAAAATACAGGAGGAATGCCAGGTGATGATCCAGGCCCATCTCAGTGGGGACCACCAATAAATTTAGGTACTTTTGGAGACAAAAGAGGAATTTAGTTGGATCTTAATATTTCAGAAAAAAAAGCAATTGTTTGTGCTTCCAGTAGAGGCTTAGGTAAAGCTTGTGCAGAATCTCTTGCAAAAGAAGGGGTAGAAATAATTATCAATGGGGTAAACGAAGAAAATTTAAAAAAAACTGAAGAAGAGTTTAAATCCAAAGGATATAAAGTAAGCTCAGTTTTAGGAGCTATGGAAGATGAATCTACCAGAGATAACTTATTACAAGCTTGCCCCGAGCCTGATATTTTAATAAATAATAGTGGGGGACCCCCGCCAGGAAATTTTTTTGATTGGAGCGAAGATGATTTTTTGTCTGCAATCAAATCTAATTTCACTCAATCAGCGATGCTTATGCAGTCAGTTTTACCTGGAATGAAAGAGAGAAGCTTCGGCAGAATTATTAACATTCTTTCGGCAATGGTGAAGAACCCCCATGCCATCATGGGTTTATCTACTTCTGCAAGATCAGGATTGCTAGGATTATCAAAAGGTCTTTCAAGAGAAATGGCACAATTTAATATTACGATCAACAATCTTTTGCCAGAAAGAATTGACACCGATCGTCAAACTAGAGTCATTGAATTTCAAGCAAAACTCGCAAAAATTACTTTTGATGAAGCAAAGAAAAATATGGAAGATGAGTTAACTGCTAAAAGAATGGGTACTGTAGAAGAGTTTTCTGATTTAGCAGCTTTCCTTTGCTCAGAACAAGCCGCCTATATCTCGGGACAAAGTATATCCATTGATGGTGGAAATAGTACTAACTTTTATTAACTTTTAATTTTTCTTGAAGGCCTTTGTTGGAAGTTGTGTATCCAAAGGGTACCCGCTCTCCAGGACGAACTCTTTTGAAAGCTTCTTGCACTGCAAGAGTCGTTTCGTGAAATCCACATAATATCAAATCCAATTTTCCAGGATACGTGTTGATGTCACCTACAGCAAAAATTCCCTCTTTATTAGTTTGGAAATTTTCAGTATTAACCGAAATTTTCTTTTCTTCTAATTCTACTTCCCAATCCAGAATAGGACCCAATTGCTTGTTAAGACCGAAAAAGAAAAGAGCTTCATCACAATTTATTGACTCTACTTCTTTAGATTCAAAATGCATTAAATCAACCCCATTAAATTTTTCGTCACCATTAATTGACTTTATAACGTATGGAATTTTTAATTCAATTTTTCCTGATTTAACCAATTCTCTCATTTGCGATTCGGTATGTTTTGCTCCTCTAAACTCGTCGCGACGGTGAACTAGGTAAACTTTTTTCGCCGTTTTAGCTAACTCAACCGACCAGTCTAAAGCACTGTCACCACCTCCGAAAATTGCGATCTCTTTGTCTTTGTATTTTTTAATATCCCTGACGGCATATTCAATTCCATTTCCTAGGAATTTATCTGGATTTTCCACAGGAGGTCTTCTGGATTCAAAAGAGCCTGCACCAGCTGCAATAAAAATGTTTTTTGTTAAAAAGCTTAGGTCATTGTTGGTTTTAACAATCCATTTATCTTCCTCTTTTTTAATGGATTCAACTCTAGTATTAAGGTTTACCTTATAATTGAAGGGTTTAATTTGAGCCAGTAATGCCTCAATGTGTTCACGACCAGTTTGATTAGCCACTCCTGGAATATCATATATCGGTTTATCGGGGTAAAGCTCAATGCACTGACCCCCGATTTTATCTAGGTTATCTACTAATTCGCATTCAAGACCTAACAATCCAGCTTCAAATACAGTGAATAGACCCACAGGGCCTGCACCAATTATTAAAATATCTGTCTCTTTCATAACTAACTAATCTTGTCTCCCGGTTGACTTTCATTTGATGCGTCAATCAAAAAAACTCCTGAGTCACTACTGGAGGCTAGTATCATTCCTTCAGAGGTTCCGAATTTCATTTCTCTATGTTTCAAATTATTGACACAGACCACATGTTTACCAACTAAATTATCGGGCTCGTAGAATTTTTTAATTCCTGCAAAAACAGTTTTTTTTCCAATCTCTCCTAAATCTAAGTTAAGTTTCAATAACTTGTCTGCATCTTCAACGTTTTCAGCAGAAATAATTTTGGCGACACGTAAGTCGATTTTTAAAAAATCTTCAATATTTATTTCATCCATTTTGACTTATTTCTATTAACTTATTAATTTCTTCGTCTTCTATTCTTGTTAACAAGGGTTTAAATTTCTCAAGCTCATGATTTGTAAGATGTTTAGACAATTCATCGAGACTGTCGTTTGATTGTAAATAATTTTTGATTCTTTCAGAAGTCTCGGGAATTACTGGTTCTAAATATAGATTCAAAATCCTAAAAAGGTTAATAGAAGTCGAAGCAATTTTTTTTACTTTCAAAGAATTAGAAGAATCTTTATTTAATTCCCATGGTTTATGAGAATCGATGTATTGATTAGCCTTATCTGCTAAGAGCATGATTTTTTGTATAGCTTTTGAATACTCTCTATCAATGTATAAATTGTAGATAACGTCTTTTTGTCCAACGAATTCATTAATAATTGTCTCGTCGAGGTCGTCGCCAATTCTATTGTTATCATTTTTTAAAAACCCTTGGCTACGACTTGCAATGTTAATAAATTTACCCACTAAATCTGTATTAACTTTTTTTTGAAAATCTTTGAAATCCATATCAAGGTCATCGACTCCCGAGGATAGTTTAGATGCTAAATAGTACCTAATAAGATCAGGTTTCAAAATTTTTAAATAATCGTCTACGAGAAGAAAATTTTTTTTTGATTTGGACATTTTTTTCCCGTTTAAACTCATGAAGCCGTGAACAAAGACATTGTTAGGCTTTTTGAAATCTCCAGCTTCTAACAAACAGGGCCAGAATAATGTATGAAAATTCATTATGTCTTTTCCGATGAAGTGATAGATCTCTGTATTACTGTCCTTCCCCCATAATTCTTCCGAATTTTTTAACGAATTTTCACGTTTCAAGTAATTTTCTAAGCTCGCAATATAACCAATGGGCGCATCCAACCAAACATAAAAGTATTTGTCTTCATAGCCAGGAATCATAAAGCCAAAGTAAGGTTTGTCTCTGCTAATATCCCAAGGCTTTAAACCATTGGTAAACCACTCTTTTATTTTATTTTTGACAGCTGATTGAAGATCGGTTTTATTGATCCAATCTTTAAGGCTTTTGCTACAAGACTCCAGATCAAAAAATAAATGTTCACTTTTTTTTACAGAAGGAGCGTTACCCGTAAAGATTGATACTGGTTCAATAAGTTCTGTTGCTTCATATGTTGCGCCACAAACTTCACAATTATCTCCATATTGTTCTTTTGCTCCACATTTGGGACAAATGCCTTGGACGTATCTATCAGCTAGAAATAATCCTTTTTCATCATCAAAAAGTTGTTCTATTTCTTTTCTTAAGATTAATTTTTTAGTATCAGCTTTATTGAAAATTAACTCGCTAAAATATTTATTTTCTTCTGAGTGAGTAGTGTAGTAATTGTCATGAACTATATTGAAATTTACTAAAGATTGTTTTTGCTCAGTTGTAATTTTTTTGATAAGAGTTTCCGGAGTTGTATTTTCTTCTTCAGCCTTAAGCATTATCGGCGTACCGTGCGCATCGCTTGCACATAAGTAGATACATTCTTTATTAAGCGATCGATTTGTTCTTACCCAAATGTCAGTCTGAATGTGTTCAAGCAAGTGGCCAAAATGAAGTGGTCCATTTGCGTAAGGGAGAGCAGAAGTTACGATTAGAAGATTGTTATTATTTGACATATAATTTTGAGATGAAAATCTGCTTCTCAAGCATTAGATTTTACTTCTCTTGTTTACTAATCTCTACTCTAATTGGATGTGTTTCAACAACTAAGATAGATGGAGAGGTTTACGACCCCTATGAAAATTCCAATAGAAGAGTTCACGATTTTAACACTTCTTTAGATAATTTATTTTTTAAACCTATTGCAGAAATTTATGACACCGGTACGCCAGAGTTTATTCAAACTGGTGTATCAAACGTGTTTGGTAATTTAGCCGATGCAAGTTCAGCAGCAAACAACGTCTTGCAATTAAAACCAGTAGCTTTTTTTACAGATTTGTCTAGATTCTTATTAAATTCAACTATAGGGGTTTATGGCTTGTTTGATGTTGCCTCTTCTTTTAATTTAAATGGCTCAAATGAGGACTTTGGTCAAACTTTAGGTTACTGGGGAGTTTCACCAGGAGCATATATTGTAATACCTTTTTATGGCCCAAGTAGCTTCAGAGACTCGTTTTCTATTGTTCCAGACTTGTATTTATATCCAAATGTTCCTAGCGATGATTCAGCTAGAATTGCGACTGGTGCGCTTAATTTGTTAGACACTCGATCTGATCTCTTAGGAGTTACCGAGATTACTGGATCAGATCAATATACTTTTTATAGGGATGCTTATATCCAAAGAAGAGAATATCAGATTAATGATGGGCAAATAGATGATGAAGAGATCTTTTTTGATGATTTTGATTAGTCCAAAAAAGCGCTATAAACCATCGACTGCATTTGCACTCTGATTGGATAATATCCCGACGGCATAAGTTGCGTCATTAAAATACATATTAATTCTTCTTTTGGATCCACCCAAAAAAAAGTACTTGCTGCGCCACCCCAATTATAACTTCCTATTGAGCCACTATTTTGAGTTCCTGCCAAATCTATATTGACTCCAACACCTAAACCAAATCCCACACCACGATATCTAACTTCACTGAAACTTCCTTCCGAGCCCATTGAGATCATGTCTTGATTTTCAGGAAGATGATTGATGGTCATTAATTCAACGGTCTTTCTGGATAGAATTCTTTTCCTTTCAAACGTTCCTTTATTCAGTAACATTAGACAAAAATTATGATAGTCACTGGAAGTCGATACAAGTCCTCCACCTCCTGAAAGAAAATTTGGCTCTTTTGAAAAAGAACTTTTTTCGCTAGCATCGTCATTAAGTTTTAAATAGGTTTTCGCTGTTCTCTCATAACAAGACGAAAATCTTTTCAATTTTGATTTTTTTACGTAAAAATCTGTATCGACCATTTTTAAAGGCGTAAAAATATTTTTTTGAAAATACTCTGATAAAGACATATTACTCAATACTTCAATAAGCCTTCCACAAATGTCAGTTGACACACTGTAATTCCATTTATCTCCTGGACTGAATTCTAGGGGCAGCCCAGCTATTGTTTCGGAAAAGTTTTTTAAGTCCATTGGTGGAAAAGAAAAATCTGAATTTTCTCCTCTCGGACCGCTCCAAACTTTTCTGTACGCATGATCAATATTTGTTCTGTAATGAAAGCCATAAGTTAAACCAGATGTATGACATAAAAGATCTCTAATTGTTATTTCTCTTTGAGGGGGCGTGGTTAAAAAATTTGGATAGCTACCAGATTGAAAGACAGAACTTTTCTTGAATTCTGGTAAAAATTTACTAACCGGATCGGCTAACTGAAAAAGACCTTTTTCAAATAATTGCATCAAGGCAACACTAGTTACAGGTTTAGTCATTGAGTAAATTCTAAAAATTGTATCTTCAGTAATTTTCTTTGAGTTCTCTACGTCTCTGTAACCATGAGAATTGAAATGAATAATTTTCCCCTTCCTGGAAATAAGGGTTTGTGTTCCAGCAAGCTTCCCTTTATCGGTGTAATTATCTTTAAAAAACTTTTCCATCTCGTTAAGTTTTTTTGAACTTAAACCTAATTTTTCTGCGTTATTTATTTTCATTTTTTACTTCCAGTTTTGCTTTTATGAAATCGTCATTAGAAATATAAATTAAATCTGATACTTTCCTAATAACGTATTCTTCGTATTTATCAATGTTTCCATCAGCAAAAGCAATTTCCCACATGGATTTAATTAATTTAAATTTTTCCTCGAAACTAAAATCATCATTAATTACTCTTGTGAAGTCATACAAAGAAGTAGATTCTTTCTGTGTTTCTTTACCCTCGATAATCAGATTTTCAATTTCAGAGCCTTCGACATCAAATTTTTCTGAAAGAGTCTTTTTTAGACTTTCTATTTCTTCATCATCTATGGATTGATCTGCCATACTAACTTCAATCATCAGTGAGATACATGCTGAGATTACTTTATCCGTCTCTTTTTCCAGCTGTTCTGTTTCTTTTTTAAAAAATTTGCTAAAAATATTTTTCATGCCGCTTTAATTTCGTCTTTTTCTAAGATTGATAATATTTGATTTTTAGATTCTTCCAAATAATTACTATTCGAAAGAAGAATTCTAATTTTTTTAGCCTGTTTATGTCCTGTGTATAGTCCATGCATGTGCAGAAGACCTTTTTTAATGGAACAGGGTTTATCAAGAGTTTCAAAATAATCAAACATACTTTTCGTAACTTCTAAAAGGGAAATTTCAGAAAAGGTTCTTTTTTTAACCATTGAATCAATATTTTTTAATATCATCGGATTCGAATAAGCCTCTCTTCCGATCATGATCCCATCGAGTTTTTCTAAATTTTCTTTCTTTTGGAAAGCCAAGTTTTTGATGCCTCCATTAATTATTATTTTAAGATCAGGAAAACTTTCTTTAAGTCTTCCAACTCTTTGATGGTGCAATGGAGGTATTTCTCTATTTTGTTTCGGGCTCAATCCATAAAGAATCGCCTTTCTCGCATGCACATAAAAAACACTTATTCCTGCAGATTTAATAATTTCAACAAACTTGTCTAAAGTTTCTTCGATATCATTGTCGTCTATTCCCAATCTGATTTTTACTGAGACTTCTTTATTGAAATTTTCTACCATGGCCTGAACACATTCTTTCGCTAAATTTGGTTCTTTCATTAATGAGGCACCAAAACCTCCACTTTTAACTTTTGGACTAGGACAACCGATATTTAGATTTACTTCATCATAGTTAAACGAATTCATCATGCTTGATACTTTGCCTAAGCTTTCTGGATCATTGCCACCCAGTTGCAAAACAATAGGGTTTTTATTGTTAGTAAATTCTTCAAATATTTTTTTGTTTCCAAATAAGATAGCATTGGAATGAATCATTTCAGTAAAAAGCACTATCTCTTTTGAAATTTGTCTGACGAGATACCTAAATTGAGAATCGGTTTTTCCCATCATTGGCGCTAGAACGAAATCTCTATTCATTTTTATAAGAAATAAATCACAGAAAATAACCCTACAACTGTTAAAACGAAAGTATAGGGTAAAGCCATCAAAATCATCCTTAAATACGACAAATTAATCAAAGGAGCTATCGAAGAGGTGAGTAAAAATAAAAATGCTGCCTGACCATTTGGAGTAGCTACGCTGGGTAAGTTTGTTCCTGTGTTGATCGCTATAGCGAGTAAATCAAACTGATTTCTATCAATTATCCCGGAATCAAGAGCATTTTTTACTTCACTTATATAAATTGTTGCAACAAAAACATTATCACTAATCATCGAGAGTATACCGTTGGCTAAGAAAAACATCGGCACTTGCAAATCTAAATTTAGAGACAAAACGTAATTTATAACGGGACTAAATAAATATTGATCATGTATCACTGAGACAATTACAAAAAATACTACTAAAAGAGCTGTAAACGGAAGGGCTTCCTCAAAGGCTTTCCCCAACTGATGTTCTTCAATAATTCCATTAAATGCAGTGAGAAGAATAATTACCATCAAACCAATTAGTCCTACTGCAGCTACATTAAATGCTAAAGAAAAAATTAATACTAGAGCAACTAGAAATTGAATAACTAGTTTTGTCTTTTGTGCAGAAGTTCTTTCAGCATCTTCTCTAGCACCATAATCATTTATGATATTTCTTATTTTTGGCGATAATTCAGCACCGTAGCCAATAATTTTAAATTTCTCAATCAGGTAGCAAGTAAATATTCCAAAAACAAAAACTGGCAAAGAAATGGGCAACATTCTTATAAAAAACTCAATAAAATCCCATCCAGCCACAGAACCAATAAGTAAATTTTGAGGTTCACCAACAATAGTACTCACGCCACCCAGAGCAGTCCCAACAGCTCCATGCATCAAGAGATTTCTTAAAAACCTCTTGAACTCTTCAGTTTCTTGATTAATGTCATCGCTTTCCAGAGTAGCTTTATTGTCCTGATAAAGAGAGTAAAAACCTACAGCAACAGCAATGAGAACTGCAGTTACTGTTAGCGCATCTAAAAAAGCTGACAATACTGCAGAACTAATAAGAAATAAGAGAGATAGCAGTTTCTTATTTTTTACATTAATTAAAAGCTTTGTAAAAATGAATAAAAGAAAATCTTTCATGAAATATATTCCGGCAACCATAAAGACAAGCAGTAAGATCACTTTTAAGTTCAGAACAACTTCTTGATAGATGTGTTTAGAGGTTGTTAACCCTAGAATAACTGATTGAATTGCAATCAATCCTCCAGGTTGGAGGGGATAACATTCCAAAGCCATTGCCAGTGTCACAATGAATTGGCCAAGAATTATCCAACCCAAAATAAAGCCAGCATCCAGGTTGGTGTTTAGTAGAACATAGTAGAGGATTGGATTAATTACTAAAAATCCAATAATTAGATTCTTGTACCAATTTGCAGAGGATCCTAAAAAATTGTTATAAAGGTTATAAATCATGGAAATTAATTGTGAATATTTTTAATCCTGCTAATTCTATTGAAAAAGACACACAAGAGTCAAAATACTTTGTGATAAATTCACAACAAATTTTGACTTTTAAAAATGAAAACTTTGTAAGACCAATCAGTGCAGATGAATTGAATTGGTCTGGGCTTGAGATTAGAAAGAAACATTTTTTAGGCTATTTGAACGACAATGCTTGCTTTGCCGTCTCTACTCAGGGAGATTGCGTGCTTGAAGATACAGTTTTTAGTGATTTAAGATCTTTGTTGGGACGGATACCGGATGATTTATTTTCTGTGATTTCTAGAGCAATTCAAATTCAGAATTGGTATGAAACTCATAAATTTTGCGGCAAATGCGGAGCTAAGTTGATAGAAGATGAGAAGGAAAGGGCAATGATTTGTAATAGCTGCGATGCTCCACCTGCATACCCTAGAATTTCTCCTTGCGTCATAACATTGATTCATCGAGATGATGAGATTTTATTGGCACATAATGTAAATTTTCCAGAAAATTTTTATAGTACTTTGGCAGGTTTTATTGAACCAGGAGAATCTGTTGAGGCAGCTTTGGAAAGAGAGGTTAAAGAAGAAGTAGGAATAGAAGTAAAAAATATTAAATATTTTGAAAGTCAGTCCTGGCCTTTTCCAAGTCAATTGATGCTTGGATATTTTGCTGAATACTCTAAGGGCAATTTAACTCCAGATTTAGTAGAAATAGATAAAGCAGATTGGTTTAACATTCATCAACTTCCTAATGTTCCTCCTGGAAGCATTTCTATTTCTGGAAAGTTAATAGAATATTATGTAAAAAATTATAGCTAATTTTTGTTTCTAGGATCGTTTGAAGCTCTTTCTCCAGTACTTCTGGGCTCTATCGTTTTTTCTTCTTTTTTTGTGCTTTCAACTTTTTTAGGTCTACTAAGTTTTCGAGGAGTTATTTTCTCTTCAATATTACTAGTTTTTTTCTCAATAACTTTAGCATTCTGTTTCTTTTCAAAAGGCTTTTTATTTTTTTGATGATTTTCTTTCTTAATACTTCCCTTGGGAGTATTTTTTCCTTTGTTATCGAATCTTTTATTTTTATTGGAATGCCTTGTATTTTTGGGCTGAACCCTTTTTTTCTGTACCGGTTTCTTTTTGGCGACTTTATTTGTTGGACTCTTTGCTTTAAACAAATTCACTATTTTACTAAGCATGCCTTTTTTTGGTTTTGCAGAAGGGATCAACTTAACCGCTGCTTCCTCATTAATTCTCTTTGTTTTTTTTGATTTCTTCTCAAATTGCTCTGCGGCAGAGATAGAAGATTTTGACTTGTCCGGATCTTGAACCTTTCCATCTTTTATCCTGATTACTTCAAATCTGGAATCAGGTCTTGTTGCGTCGGATATAACCACAACTTTTACCCCTGATCTTGCTTCAATATCATTCAGTCTGATTCTTCTTTCATTCAGAAGAAGCGCTGACATGTCTGGAGAGACAATCGCTCTTACTTCATTAGTACTGGACTTACTGGTTTCTTCCTCGAGCAACCTCAAAACTGACGTAGATAATGTATTAACATCTTGCGTCCATCTTTCAGACAATGAGGATCTCATTCGCTGTCTTGAAAGCTCCATCAAACCAAATCTTGATATTCTTCCAATTTGAACTCTTGCTCTGTCCACAGAAAGAGCTTTTCTCATTTCTTCTTCTACTGCTCTTTTGTTTTCTAATTTCATCATGTCTATGAAATCAATGATCACTAAACCACCAATATCTCTGAGTTTGAACTGCCTCGCTATTTCCCTACTAGCTTCAAGGTTTGTGTTAACGGCTGTTTCTTCTATATCTTTTCCTTGAGTTGCTTGAGAAGAGTTAATATCTATTGCAACAAGAGCTTCAGTGTCGTCTATAACTATTGCTCCTCCCGAGCTTAATCTGACTTCTCTTTGATAGGCTGTTTCAATTTGCGATTCAATTTGATATCTAGTAAATAGAGGGAGAGTATTTTCATACTTATTTAGAATTTTTAATTGCTCTGGCATTACACTGCTAATGAATTCCTCTGCTTGCTCATAAGCTTCATTAGTATCTATCCAGATTTCATTAATATCCTCTTTAAGATAATCACGAAGGGTTCTGATGATAATGTCACTTTCTTTGTAAATTAAAAAAGGTGCTGTTTTTTGTGCATTCGCTTCTAAAATGGCCTCCCAAACCTTGATAAGATAGGAAAGATCCCAATTTAAATCTTCTTGCTCTCTCCCTTCTCCTGCAGTTCTTACAATAACTCCCATTCCTTCTGGCGCGTTTAAGTCTGATACTTTCTTTTTAAGCATCTCTCTTTGTTCAGGGTTTAGTCTTCTAGAAATACCTGAAGCTTTAGGATTATTAGGCATTAGAACTAAAAATCTTCCCGCAAGACTAATAAGGGTTGTAAGGGCAGCACCTTTATTCCCTCGTTCATCTTTCTCAACTTGAACTATTATTTCTTGATCTTTAGTTAAACAATCTTTTATTGAGATTCTTTCATTACCCTTTCTATCTTTGGGTAAAAATTGTGGAGCTAACTCTTTGAATGGTAAGAATCCATGTCGATCAGCGCCAAAATCTATAAACGCTGCACCGAGGCTCGGTTCAATTCTGCTAACTTTTCCTTTGTATATATTGCCTTTCCTCCTTACTTCGGCAACATTTTCTATATCGAGGTCAAATAAGTCATTCCCATCAGTTATGGCTATCCTGACTTCTTCAGGTTGTGTGGCATTAACAAGCATCCTTTTCATGAGGATATCTCCAATAATGCTTTTAAAAAAAAACTCGAACCAGTGAATGGTCCTTTAAGTTTTTTGAGTCAGGATTTACGTCTCTTTACCTGGTCAAAAATAAATTATGTATTAAAAGCTGTTTAAAATTCTTAGTTAAATAGGGATTATTTATTCATTTAAGAAACCCGTTTAACATTAACAGATGCTATTCTAAATTAGAATGTAGAAAAAAAACAAACTTTTTTTTAAATGTTTAATAAAAGCCACAAAATAAAAGTCTCAAAAGAATTTTTAGGCCAAAGAATTGATAATTTTTTAATGAATTATCTTAAAGGCATCCCTAGGTCCAAAATTTACTCAATTATAAGAAAAGGAGAGGTAAGAGTTAATGGGTCCAGAAAAAAACCTTTGTATAAAATATCTGAAGGAGATGAAATAAGAATTCCTCCTTTAAATATTGATGAAAAAAAAGAATTATTTATACCTGAAAACTTTATAAAATTGCTCAAAGAAAGAATTGTTTATGAAAACCAAAACTATTTAATTATTAACAAACCATCCGGCGTAGCTTCTCATGGCGGAAGCGGAATTAAACTAGGTTTGATTGAGTCAGTTAGAAATTTTGGAAAGCTTTATAGAGACTGCAAATTGATTCATAGATTGGACAAAGATACTTCTGGTTGTCAAATAATCGCAAAAAAACAAAGCTTCCTTAGAAAATGTAATGAAGAAATTAGGCTAGGAAGAAGTTATAAAGAATATATAGCGATTGTGAATGGTAGATGGCCAAAAACTAAAACGAAAGTGATAAGTTCAATTTTAAAAACAAAAAATAAAAGTGGAGAACATAAAGTAATATTAAGTTCCTCTGGAAAGGAATCGATTACAAATTTCGAAGTTTTATCATTATCCAGGAATTATTCTAAATTGAGATGTGAATTGGTAACAGGGAGAACCCATCAAATTAGAGTACACGTATCACAAGAGGGTTATCCTATAGTCGGAGATTCAAAATATGGATGCAGAGCTATAAATAATGAACAAAAAAAAATAAAGAAGTTTTATCTTCATTCTCACGTATTAAAAATTCCTGATTTAGGTGTTTCTTTCAATGTTGAAGAACCTGAAGACTTTGATATTTTATTAAAAAATGATGAAAATTTTTAATTTTTGAAATAGAATCCCTTTTCTTAAGTTATGGCAGTACAAAAAAGTAAAGTTTCCAGATCAAGAAGAGGGGCAAGGCGTTCTCATAATAAGTTGAAATCTCCCGCTCTGTCTATAGACCAAACCACTGGAGAGGTACACATGCGTCATCACATGACAGAAGATGGTTTTTACAAGGGGAAAAAGGTCATGGAAGTGAAAACTAAAAAGGAAGATTCAGACTCTTCAGCAAACTAAGTGTCACTCAAAAAAAAAGTTCTTATTACTGGCGCTTCTAGAGGAATTGGTAGATCTATTTTGGAAGCATTTTCAGATGAAAACAGCTTTCTAATTGGTACGGCAACTTCGAAAGTTGGATTGGATACAATACAAAATTTTCTTTCCGAAAATAAAATTGAAGGAAAAGCTTTAATTCTTGATTTAGGAAAGGAAGAATCAATAAATAATTTTTTTACAACTCTTAAAGATAACGATCTTTACCCTGACGTTCTCATAAATAATGCAGGCATAACGAGAGATAATATTTTTTTACGAATGAAGGACGAGGAGTGGTCGGAGGTTTTAGACATCCATTTAAATTCTCAATTTAAAATTATTAAAAATCTTATTAGACCAATGTTGAAAAAAAAATATGGAAGGATAATAAATTTATCTTCGGCTGCAGCAGCAATAGGAAATAAAGGCCAAGCAAATTATGTAGCAGCTAAGTCGGGGATAGAAGCGATGTCTAAAACTCTTGCAAGAGAATTTGGGTTAAAAAATATCACCATAAATTGTGTAGCCCCGGGGTTTATTGAAACAGATATGACGAAATCGTTAGAAGAAAATTATAAAGAAGAAATTGCTTCGCAGATTCCTCTTCAGAGATTCGGTAGACCAGAAGAAGTTGCTGATTTGATAAAATTTTTAACATCTTCCGAAGCAGATTATATAACTGGACAAACCATTCATATTAATGGTGGACTTTTTATGTAATAAGTTTTCTTATCTAGTTTTTTTATAAATTAGATATATAATTATCGGACTTTGGAGAGGTTCTTATGAGTAGTACTGAAGATAGAGTAAAAAGAATAGTTTGCGAACAATTAGGCGTTGGTGAAGAAGAGGTTACACTTGAAGCTTCATTCATTGACGATCTAGGAGCTGATTCTCTTGATACTGTTGAGTTAGTTATGGCTTTTGAAGAAGAGTTTGAAATAGAAATCCCTGACGAAGAAGCAGAAAAAATCGCTACTGTTAAAAATGCAGTCGATTATATTGATTCTTCATCTTAAAATTACTAAATGGCTCAAGGAAGACGAGTAGTTGTCACTGGTCTTGGCACCGTATGTCCTAATGGAAATGATGTTCTCTCCGCTTGGGAAAGCGTTATAAACGGAAACAGTGGTGCAGAGTTAATAGATAAATTCGATACCTCTGAGTTTTCAACCAAATTTGGCGCCACTGTCAAAGATTTCGAGAACAATCCGAATATTGATAATAAAGAATCGCGAAGAATGGATCTTTTCATTCAATTTGGTCTTGCAGCATGTGCGGAAGCAATAACAGACTCAGGAATTAATATTGAGGATCACGACGTTGATAGAATTGGTGTATCTATAGGTTCTGGTATTGGCGGACTTGAAACAATTGAAAAAAATGCTTTAGTTCTTAATCAAAAAGGGCCTAAAAGGATTTCTCCTTTTTTTGTTCCCGGTTCAATCATTAATATGGCTTCAGGCACGGTTGCGATTAAATACGGATTACGAGGACCGAATTTATCAATGGTATCAGCATGTTCTTCTGCAGGACACAGTATTGGTTACGCGGCAAGAAGTATAGCCTATGGAGAAGCCGATATTATGGTCACCGGAGGAGCTGAAGCAGCAATGAGCCCATTGGGCATTGCTGGATTTAATGCAGCCAAAGCTTTATCGACCAGGAATGAATCCCCAAAAGAAGCTAGTAGACCATGGGATAGAGATCGAGACGGTTTTGTTCTTGGAGAAGGAGCTGGAGTTATAATTTTAGAAGAGTTAGAAATGGCAAAGAAAAGATCAGCTAAAATCTATGCTGAAATTATTGGATTTGGCATGAGTGACGACGCTTACCATATTACTGCTCCAGCAGAAGACGGAAAAGGAGCAAAGCTTGCAATGAAAAATGCACTTATTGACTCAAAAGTTAATTTTTCTGAAATTGATCACATTAACGCTCATGGAACATCAACTCCTTTAGGAGATGTTGTTGAGTCCAAGGCAATAAGAGAACTATTTCAAGAAAGTGCCGACAATATCTATGTATCGTCGACAAAATCAATGACTGGTCATTTATTGGGTGCAGCTGGAGCGATAGAGTCAATTTTTAGTATATTGGCAATAAAAGATAAAGTTATACCCCCGACAATTAATTTAAATAATCCTGATAATGAAGCTAAATTAAAATTAGTTGCAAATAATTCAATCGAAGAAAAAGTAAGCTTTGTTATGAATAACACTTTTGGCTTTGGTGGAACCAATGTTTCTTTAATATTTAAAGAATTTGAGTGAAAATTTTTTCTTTAATTATTTTATTTTTCTTTTTTTTCATCTTTTCATTAGCTTCAGTAAATTTTAAAAATGATGAATTTATATTCAGAATAGAAAAAGGAGATTCTTTCTCTGACTTAGAAAAAAATCTTTTTAAAGAAGGTATTGGCCTGCCCGCAATTACCAAAATATTTTTTTTATTTTTTGGCAAAGATCAAGATTTAAGAGTGGGAGAATATTTAGTAGATAAATCAGTGAGCCTTAAAGATATAACTTTTACTATTTTTTTTGAGAAAGTTCATTACAGAACAATATCTATATTGGAAGGATCAAAAATCACAAATTTTTTGTCAAAGAGTCAGATTGAAAGTTTTTGCAAATACAAAAATATTCCACAATGTAATTTAGAGGGTTATTTCCATCCAAATACTTACAATTTTGAATTTTTTGATGATTTTAACGAAGTTTTAAATACGGCTTTCAATATGCAATTATTTTATTTAGAAAAGTATTTTAGTGAAAAAGAAGATGACTCGATAAAAAGCGAGACCGACTTTCTAATAATTGCATCAATTGTAGAAAAGGAGAGTTGTAAAAATGAAATGCCTCTGGTCGCAGGAGTTATCTATAATAGATTGCAGAAAAAAATGAAATTACAAATAGATTCAACTGTTATTTATGGAATAGATAATTTTAACGGAAACCTGACAAAAAAAGATTTAAGAAGAAATTCTGTTTACAACAGTTATCTGAACTATGGGCTTCCTCCCACAGCAATTAGCAATCCTTCTGAACAGGCTTTAAAAGCAGTTGCATTCCCAGATAAACACGACTATTTATATTTTGTAAAAAAAGATAAATGTTTGCATGAATTTTCAACTAATTACGAAGACCATTTAAAGGCGGTGCAAAAGTATCAATTAAATTAATGTTTATCACTTTTGAAGGAATTGAGGGATCCGGTAAAACAACCCAAATAAATTTTTTAAAAGATTTTTTTAAAGAAAAATCAATTAAAGCTGTATTTACAAAAGAACCAGGATCATCAAAAATTGGTGGTGAAATAAGAAATATCTTATTGAATAAAAATCTGGATTTATCACCCTATGCTGAACTATTTTTAATTTTTGCTGACAGATCACAACATGTTGAAGAGATAATTAAACCAAACTTAAGTGCTGATTTCTTAGTTATCTCTGATAGATATATTGATTCGACATTTGCTTATCAAGGCGAGGGCAGGTCTATAGGACATGAAGAAATATCAAAAATAATCAAAAAAATGAATTTACCTTTGCCCGATAAGACTTTTTTATTAGATCTTCCTGTGACTGAAGGCTTAAAGAGAGCAAAAAAAAGAGCAGAGTTTGACAGATTTGAGTCTGAGGAAATAGCTTTTCATGAGAAAGTTAGAAACGCTTATCTTAAAATTTATGAAGAAAATAAAAATAGAATTATAAAAATTGACGCTACGAAATCTCCCAATAAAATATTCGATGAAATCGAAAAAAATTTAGAAATTGAATGATTTAAAAGAAAAAATTAATCCTTTATTAAAAGAGTATTTAAATTTTTTTAATAAGGATTCACTTTCACATGGATACTTAATATCTGGTGAAAATGGACTAGGCAAAAAAGATTTAGTTAGAGTCTTAAGCGAGTCAATCCTTTGCAAGAATAGTAACGAGTTATTTGAAGCTTGTGGCGAGTGTAACGCTAGTAAATTAATGCAATCTGGCAATCATCCTGATTATCATTTTATTGAGGAGGAAGTTGGTTCAAAAATAATTAAAATAGGTCAGTTAAGAGGAAACAAGAAAAAAAATGATTCACATGAAGGAATTGTTAACTCAATGTTTGAGACTCCTCTAGTATCATCATCAAAGGTATTCGTAATAAATAATGCACATTTAATGAATGACGAATCACAAAATTTTATCCTGAAAATTCTGGAAGAACCTCCAAAGGAGTCATTTATTTTCTTGATCTCTTCAAATCCGTTTCTGCTGAAAAAAACTCTTCTCAGTCGTCTATCACATTTACAAATTAAATTTCCAGATCTATTAAGCTTAAAAGAATATTTTTCTGAAAAAAGAATAGAAATTGACGAAAGAGATTATGAATTATTAAAAGGAGAAGATCTTGTTAATTTTTCCGCTGTCAAATTAGAGGATTTAAGGGAAAGTTGGGAAGATTTCTCTAAGGATTTAGTAAATATAAGTTCGTATAAGGAGATCGAAAAAATTTCTTCAAAATGGGACGACGATTCAGTACAGGAAAAATTAATTTGGCTATCAAAAATTATTTTAGAGTCATTTAAAAAAAGACTCGATTCAAATTTTAAAGCTACTTTTTTGTCTTCTGATTTAAATCTAGACAGAAAGTCTTTGATCGATCTTTCAGAAATTTTTAAAAATATTCAAAATATATTGATTGATCTAAATTCAGGAGTAAAACTTAATAATAAAATTCAAATTAAAAGCTTACTTTCAAATCTAAATTAGATCGGATTTACCTTAATTATTTTTGCATTTGCTTTATCGGTTAGAAGGTAAATGTCGCCATCAGGAGATTCAAAAATATTTCTAATTCTAGAATTAAGTTCAGAAAAAAGAATTTCTTCATCCAAATTACCATCATCAAGAAATTTTATTTTTCTTACATCTCTTGAAACTAGTGCTGATACGAACAAAGAATCAGTCCAATTTGGAAATCTTGTTCCTTTGTAGATCATCATACTTGATGGTGCTATTGAAGGAGTCCAATGCAAAAGGGGCTGTTCCATTCCTTTCATCTCTGTAAAAGGTGAAATTAATGCTCCTGAATAATCAATGCCATAAGTAATTACAGGCCAACCATAATTTTTTCCTGCTTCGATCAAATTAATTTCATCTCCACCTTGAGGTCCATGTTCATGTTCAATTATCCTTCCATCGGAAAGCACTACTAAACCTTGCATATTTCTGTGACCAAATGAAAAAATATCTTTGAGATTTTCTGTCTCAAAAAAAGGATTGTCTAACGGGATTTGGCCATTATCTTTGATTCTTACTATTTTACCGAAATGATTATCAAGATCTTGAGCCTGCTCTCTGTAATCAAAACCATCTCCACTTGTTATTAATAAAGAATTATCATCAAGAAATGCCATTTTTGCTCCGTAATGAACCGGTGGATTTCTTAAAGCTTTAGCTGAAAATATATTTTCTATGTCTGTAACGGAATTATTTGTGATTCTTAGCCTATCAACAACTAGGGTATTTTTATCATTGGCTACTTTTTTCGAATAACTAACATATATCCAACCATTCTGCGAATAATTTGGATGCAAAACAATCCCAGAAAGTCCACCTTGTCCTCTGAACAAGACTTTTGGGACATTTTCAATTTCTATAATTTTTTTAGTCTTAAGATTAATTTTCTTTAATTTACCAGGAAGCTCTGTAAGTAAAATCTCTTCTTTTGAAATAAAAACTGCTTCCCAAGGGAAGTCCAATTTCTCAATAACAGTTTCTAATTTATATTCGGCGAAAATATTTGAAGATACAAATAAAATTAATAAGGCAATTGTCTTTTTCATATTAATATTATAAAAATAATTTGGATTTTTTACATTTTATGCTTTTTACAATTAAATTAGTTAGTATTTTTCTTTTTAGCACATTAGTAGCGGTTTTTTTATCTGTGCCAATCACAAGTGTTTCTTATTTGTACTGGTTAAGCTCAAGGGAGATATCGATTGGCATAGATATTTTATTTAAAAGTTTATCTCATGATTGGCTATATTTTTCACCGATCCTTTTCATAGTTTATTCAGTAGGGTTTTTTGTAGCTTTTATTGTTTCTAAAGTTGCTTTATCAGTAATAAAGATTGATAAAAGAATTGCTTACGGTCTGGCAGGTGCTGCTTCAGTCGCAACAGTTTTATATCTATCTGTAGCATTATTGTTTGAAACACAAATCATCGCTGGCAATAGATATTTTTTTGGATGGGTCTTCCATATAATCTTTGGTTTTCTTGGAGGATATATTTTTGCTTCTCTACTAAAAAAGATATAATCAGATAATGAGTAAGACAGCTAAATTTACAGAAATGACAAAAGGAACGGCTGAAGACTACGTTCCAATTGTTGAAGCAGCAATGGTTCATACATCTGAACTTCCACAAAGGATCTTAGAGCATCTTGAAATGTTGAAAGGTGATCATGGAGGTTTCGCAGTTGACAGATATACCCATTGTCTTCAAACAGCAACAAGAGCTTATAGGGATGGAAGAGACGAGGAATATGTAGTCTGTGCATTGCTTCACGACATCGGAGATATTCTAGCACCTGCAAATCATGCTGACTTTGCTGCGACTTTACTTGAGCCCTATATTTCAGAAAAAAATTTCTGGATTCTTAAACACCACGGCATTTTTCAAGGATATTATTTTTTTCATTTCTTGGGTCTTGATAGAGACATGAGAGATAAATATAAAGATCATGAATATTGGAAAGATTGTGCTGAGTTTTGCGCAAAATACGACCAAAATTCTTTTGACCCTAAATATGACACTCTTCCGATAGAGACCTTCATTCCAATGTTGGAAAGAGTTTTGTCTCAAACTAAGAAATCAATTTATAAAGCTGAATAAAGCTTTAATTTCTAGTTTAATTCTTCAGTGACGAAATTCGTTTCTAATCTATCTCTTATTTTATATTCTTCAGGCTCTGGAGTTATTGGAATTAATGCTGTAATTTTTGGAACTTGGGTCTTAATTTTTTATAACCAAGTTTTAGGTTTAAATCCTATTTTGGCTTCTTTGGCTTTGGGTATAGCCCTTGTCGTCGACGCAATTTCAGATCCATTGATAGGAGCTTGGTCAGATAGGTTTGGGTCGAAATGGGGTAGAAGACATCCTTTTATTTATTCAAGCATTTTGCCTTTATGCGTTAGTTTTTATCTTTTATTCACCGAACCAAATAGTTATTCACAATCTTATCTCTTTTGGAAACTTTTGATTTTAGTTTTAATTATTAGAATTTCTTTGACATTTTATGAAATTCCTAGAGCTTCACTTGGACCAGAACTTACCAAAGATTACGATAAGCGAAACTTTGTAAATGGTTGGGCATATGTCGCCGCAGTGGTTGCAGGGACGACAGTTACTTTTGTTATGTATTCTTACTTTTTAATTGAAACTGAAGAGTTTACTGGCAATAAAGCTTTTTTAAACCCAGATGGATATAAGTACTTTGGTTTATTATCCGGATTTTTAATTGTAGTTTTCGGTTTAATTTCCGCGCTTAGTACTCATCGTTTTATTCCTTATTTACACAAAGCTGAGTCACAAGCTAGCTTTTCTATTAATAATTTTCTAAAAGAATTATTTGAGTGTTTTTCTAATAGATCGTGGTTAGTGATGCTTCTAGCGGGCGGTTTTTATGGACTGAATATTGGTATTACCAGTGGAACCTCAACTTATATAAATACTTACTTTTGGGAATGGACACCCTCAACTATCTCTCTTTTTCCGGTCATCGCAGGAGCTGCAACTATTGTAGGAGCAATTTTAGCGATTGTTATAACTGCTGGAAGAGAAAAGAAAAATATCGCTGTTACAGTCTTTTCACTTGGTTTGATAATTGATCCATTGCCAATTTGGTTGAGATTACTTGACGGGATTTTCTTTATAGATTTTTTTCCTCTAAATGGAACTGACTCATTGTGGTGGATAATGATAATTCATACTTCGATAGTTGATGCACTGAGAGCAATGGGCTTTGTTTTGGTAATTTCAATGATTTATGACATTGTCGAAGATAGCCAAATTAATACAGGTAGGAGAGATGAGGGAGTTTTCATGTCTGGACCAAATTTAATCCAAAAAATTCTTTCTGGATTTGGAATTTTTCTCTTAGGAATAGTTATGCAACTTTTTGGCTTTGATAACACTAATATGTCTCAAACAGAGATTGCCCAACCCATTAGAGAACTGGTGATTTTCCAATCTATAATTGGACCAATTCTTTCATTGGCGGGTATTTTTTGTCTTTTATTTTATAATATTACTCGAGAGAAATTTCACAGAGCTATTGATGATTTAGGTTATAGAGATAATTAATGTTTTTTCCAATTTCTGATGAGAATCCAAGTAAAAATAAACCTTTTATAACTTATTGTTTGATAGGCCTCTGTATTTTTTCGTTTGTTTTGCAATATCTGGCGCAGATGAACCAAGAGATGTTTGTTAATCTCGGGTTTGTTCCAAATACTTTTTTTAATTCAATCCTATCAATAGAAGCATATATTCCAATAATTACTTCTATGTTTCTCCATGGCGGTTTAGCCCATATAGGAGGCAATATGCTTTACCTTTGGATCTTTGGAGATAACGTAGAAGATTCTATGGGGAAGACTAGATTTATTATTTTTTATTTTTTATGCGGAGGTATTGCAGCAATTTCACAAGGCTTAGTTGATCCAACTTCTAACATACCAATGGTTGGTGCAAGCGGGGCTATTGCGGGCGTTCTTGGAGCATACTTAATTCTATATCCGAGAGCTAACGTAAAGTGTCTAATTTTTATAATAATAATTATTCAAATGATTAGAGTGCCTGCTTTTATTGTTTTAGGATTTTGGATATTTGGTCAATTTTTTAGCGCTCCTTTTTCTTTAGATGCCGAAGGTGGAACAGCTTATTTCGCCCACATTGGAGGATTTATTGCAGGGATGATCTTGATTCCATTTTTTAAAAAGAAAGAAACGAAACTATTTAATCATAAAGCCAGCCCAGCATGGACTGTTTTTAGCGACAAAGATAATATGAATAATTCTGGTAAAAATTTTTTACAAGACTTTATAAAAAAATCAGAGAATGAGATAAAGAGAAGAAAATGATTAGAGGAATTTTATTAAGATTTTTATTTTGGGGAGTAGGATTGGTCCTCTCTTTTTTATTGATTGCCTTTTTATATTTTTTTGCTTTCTATTTTAATTTTTTTGGTTCTTTAGAAGACTCAGGTATCAACATCAAAACCTCTTATCCTGATGAATTAGTCCAATCAAGAATTCAGTCGCAAATAGAAGTGTCTCAAAGCGATACTCAAATTTTATTTGGTGATACCCATGTACATTCTACTCATTCTCTTGATGCATTCTTGTGGAGCTTGCCGAATAGTCAAGGCGATGGACCTCACTTAATGGCAGACGCTTGCGATTATGCAAGATTTTGTTCAGCAATAGATTTTTGGGTAATGACAGATCATGCTGAAGGAAGTACCCCAAGGAAGTGGGGTGAAACTATTAAAGCTGTTCAGAATTGCAATAAAGTAAATCAGAATAAAAATTTGAAAGATACTATAAGTTTTGTTGGATATGAATGGACACAAATCTCACCAGACATTGATGAGCATTATGGTCATAAAAACGTTCTCTTTTTAGAAACAGATAATGATTTATTACCAGGAATTCCGTATGGAGCTGCAGGTTATGCATCTGACGGATTTAGAGATAATGATAATTTACCTACGGTTAAACAAAATATGGTTGCTTCATCCGTGGTTGATTTCTCTAATCGACAAAGATACGCAGATTTCATTAGTTTCGTTGAAGAGGTTCTTGCCCACCCGGATTGCGATATGTCGGATCCTGACCCAAGAAATTGTTACCGCTCTGTTAGATCTCCTAAAGAGCTATTTGAAGTATTAGATGACGTAAAATCTGATTCAATTGTGATACCTCATGGGAATTCTTGGGGGTATTACACACCCGCTGAATCAAATTGGGATAAACAATTATCTGATCAACATGATCCGAATCGTCAAATTTCTATAGAAGTTTTCTCAGGGCATGGAAACTCAGAAGAATACAGACCTTGGTCGGCGACGAAAACTGAAAATTCTGTTGCAATATGTCCACCTCCATCTAAAAATTATCTACCTTCTTGTTGGCGCGCTGGTGAAATAGTTTTAGAAAGGTGTCTAGCTGAAGGCTTAGAGGAGAGTTTATGTTTAGAAAAATCTGAACTAGCCAAAAAAAATTATATTGATGGAGGTAACTTCGGACATTGGGCACTTTCAAGTGTAGAACCTGAGGAGTGGCTGAATTCAGGGCAATGCAACGATTGTTTCGTTCCAGCATTTAACATGCGTCCAAAAGGATCAGTTCAGTATGCATTGGCTTCGAGAAAATTTTATGAAGATAAGATAGTGCAATTTGATTTTGGATTTATCGCTTCAAGTGATAACCATCGATCTAAACCAGGTACGGGTTACAAAGCTATTGATAGATTACTCACAACTGAAGCAAACGGTGCAGCTTCACCATTCGTTAGATTAAATTTCTTTCCTTATGAAGAAAAAACTATAGACTCAAGGAGAGTTATTCCAGAGGAAATTAACACTCCTAGCGAACTAACTATGTATGAAGCTGAAAGACAGTCTTCTTTCTTTACTACGGGCGGACTTGCTGCTGTGCATGTAAATTCAAGATCTAGAGAAGGAATATGGGAAGGGTTTAAAAATAAAGAAACTTACGCTACAAGTGGTCCACAAATTCTTTTATGGTTTGACTTGATAACTACTGCCGAAACTTTTCCAATGGGAAGTAAAATAAGTTCTGAGAGAAACCCCGTTTTTGAAGTAAAAGCTATTGGTTCGTTTAAACAAAAACCAGGTTGTCCTGAATTTAATTTATCCAATGCTGATGAGAAAAGATTGAAAAAAATATGTAAAGGTGAGTGTTTTAACCCTTCTGAAGAAAGACGAAACATCACAAGAATTGAAGTAGTTAAAATTACACCACAAAATTATAATGATGAACCGATAGGACCCTTAATCAAAGATGCTTGGAAAGTTTTCGAATGCGAGCCAAGTCAAGAAGGTTGTAAAATAAGATTTACTGACAAGGACTTTTTAAAGGATGGAAGAGACAGCGTTTATTATGTAAGGGCAATTGAAGAACCCTCTCTCAGAGTAAATGGAGATAATTTAAGATGTGAATACGATGACGAAGGAAATTGTGTCAAAGTTAATATCTGTCATGGAAGTTATTTAACAGATAAAAATGATAATTGTCTTGCCCCTTCTGAAGAAAGAGCTTGGTCTTCTCCGATATACGTGAATAGAATATAACCTATGAAAGATACAAAATTACCAGTTTCCACCAAACTTTATTATGGTTTTGGATCAATGGCGTTTGGTATTAAAGACAATGCTTTTGCTTATTTTTTACTTTTTGTTTATGTACAAGTATTTGGGTTGTCTCCAGATTTAGCCGGATTAGCTATTCTTCTTATGTTAGTTTTTGATGCTATTTCTGACCCTCTTGTTGGTTATTTTTCTGATAATACAAAAACAAAATGGGGCAGGAGGCATCCTTACATTTATTTGTCAGCATTACCAGTATGTATTTCCTTTTTTGTATTATGGATTCCTCCATTGGATTTAACCCAGTTTCAATTATTTTCATACTTACTTTTAGTTGGAATTTTTATTAGAACAGCTATTACTTTTTACGAAATTCCCAGTATGGCCCTAGGACCTGAATTGTCTAAAGATTACATTGAAAGAAGTTCTCTGCTTGCTTATAGATACTGGTTTGGATGGTGGGGAGGTCTTGCAGTTTGGTGTTCTCTATGGATTTTTGTTGTTTATAGCAGCTATACGGGCACAACAGACGCCAGATATCTACCTTCAACATGGCAATCATATGGATTAGCATGTGGAGTGGTAATGTTTATTGCAATTATGGTTACTGCTTTAGGAACTCACCGTCATATTGATGATTTATTCACGCCTGAGCCAAATAAACTTTCTATAAGGAATACCTTGAGCCAATTATGGGAGACTCTGACCGTAAGTAGAGATTACTTAGTATTATTTTTAGCAGGAATTATTACTGCAGTTGCATCTGGAATCTCTACGAATCTTACTTTGTTCTATTACAGCTTTTTTTGGGAATTCACCCCTTTAAATATTTTGACAATAGGTTTGGCTTTATTTCTAACACCTTTTGTAGGTATTTTAATTTCTCCTTATTTAGCTGGAAAATATGGAAAGAGAAACACAATAATATTTATGTTTTTAATTGCTTTCGTTGCAGAAAATTTTGCAATTTTTATGAAAATTTTTAATTTAATGCCTTCCAACGACACTCCGTATGTTCTTTTTATTGTTCTAGCTTGTCACTGGATAGGCGTTGCTGCCCAAATAATTTCATACACCACTTTAGGCTCGATGGTATTTGACACAGTTGAGGAAGTTGAAAAAATTACTGGAAGAAGAATGGAAGGTACGTTGTTGGCAGCTAGATCTTTTGCAGCAAAGTGTATGAGTGGAGCGGGCGCATTCTTAGCTGGAATAGTATTATCCTTATCTTCTTGGCCCTCAGGAGCCGTAGCTGGGGAAGTGGACAACAGCACAATAATTAGCGTGGGTATTTATGCCTTATCTATCTCAACTTGTTTGTGGCTCTTAGCACTTTTTATTTTTTCCAAAGTTAAAATGACAAAAGCTTCCCATGAAGGAAATTTAGACAATTTAAATTACTCTGACACATGATAAAAGACGATATAGAGCAAAATTTGAAAAATAATTTGGAAATTTACTTTCTTGAAGTGATAAACGAAAGCAATATGCATAATACGCCTGATGGAGCTGAATCGCATTTTAAAATAACAGTCGTTTCTGATTTTTTCGAAGAAATGCGAGCAGTTCAGAGGCACCAAAAAATATACCAAATTCTGTCGGAAGAAATGAAGAAAATTCATGCCATCGCGATTCATCCATTTACACGCAACGAGTGGAAAGATATTTCAGGAGATGACTTAAAATCTCCAAATTGCCTTGGTGGAGAGAATGCAGAACAGTAAAAAATTTTTTATAGCTACATTTTATAAATGCTTTAGCTTTGAGCAAACTCAATTATTAGAAAATCTTTTAAAAAGACAATTTAAAAAACTTAAAATTGTGGGCACTGTCATCCTCACTCCTGAGGGAATTAATTCTACAATTGCATCCCAAAATTTAGTTTCTTTAAAAAAAGGAATAGCACTAATTGAAAAATACTGTGGAAATTTAGAGATAAAAAACTCAATATCCGGCAAGCAGCCTTTTAAAAAATTAAAAATAAAGTTTAGACAAGAGATTGTCCCATCCGGAATAAATCTAAGAATTGAAAATCACCAAGGGAAATACGTTGATCCAGAAGATTGGCATGATTTTATTTCTCATAAAGACGTTCAAACAATAGACGTCAGAAATGAATATGAAATTGAAGTTGGAACTTTCAAAAATTCCATTTCTCCAAAAACAAAAAATTTTAGAGAATTTAATAAATACATCATTGATAACAAAAAGCTCTTAAATAGAAAAAAAATTGCTATTTTCTGTACAGGAGGTGTTAGATGCGAAAAGGCTTCCGCAATGTTTTCAGAAAATGGACTGGAAAATATTTTTCAACTAAAGGGCGGAATTTTAAATTATTTTGAAAAGTCTAAAAATACTGACAAATGGGAAGGAGAATGTTTTGTTTTCGATGATAGAGTTACAGTTAAAACTAACTTGGAGCCTGGCAATTTTCATCAATGTTTTGCATGTAGAAGACCTTTATCTAATAAAGATCTGTTAAAGCCAGAATATCTTAAAGGAGTTTCTTGTCACAATTGTATTGATGAAAAAACAGATGAAGACAGACTTAGATACAAAGAGAGACATCGACAATACAAAAATCAGCAATTATGATGTTTTCTAACTTAATTACTAAAAGCCCAAAATTAGTTTTATTTATTGTTTTTACCTTACTTATTTTTATTGGAGCAGGAGCTTCTAATTTTGATTTAGATGCTTCTTCAGAGACTTTACTTTTAGAAAACGATCCTGATTTAAAACTTTACAGGGACTCAGCAAAAACTTATGGCTCAACAGACTTCTTAGTAGTAACTGTAACTCCATACGAACCTATTTTTAAAAAATCTTCAATTGAAACCTTCAAAAAACTAATTTTTGAGTTATCCAACATCGATGGTATCGAAAGCGTTCTAAGTTTGCTTGATGCACCATTAATTGAAGCAAATAAAAATTTGTCGCTGTCAGAAGTTGCTGATCGAGTTTCAACTCTTGACTCAACTGATCCTGACATAGAAAAAGCTAAACGGGTTTTCAATACAAATGAGGTTTATAAAAACTTATTAATTAGCGAAGATTTAAAAACTACGGCTATACAACTTACTTTAAAGAGAAATATAACTTACGAAAATTTAATCAACGAGAGATATTCCATTAATGATCAATTAAATCCTGAATTTAATTCAAGACTTGAAATAGTAAATGAGGAAATTCAAAAGGAAAGGAATTTAATGTCAGCTAAAGAAGAAAAATTAGTTGAAGAAATAAGAGGCATTCTTAAAAATTATAGTTACTTTGGCGAACTTTTCTTAGGAGGGGCAGCCATGATAACCGTAGATACTATTAATTTTATTTCGCAAGATTTAATAACTTTTGGGTTAGCTGTTTTTTTGATTTTTATTCTAGTTTTAGGTGTTATTTTTAAGCAATTTAGGTGGGTGGCAATTCCATTAAGCGCGGCTTTATTTTCTTCCATTATCTCAATAGGGGTAATAGGTTGGCTCGAATGGAAAGTAACAGTTGTGTCTGCGAATTTTGTTTCGATAGTAATGATAATAAGCTTGTCTTTGGCCGTGCATCTTATTGTTAGATATCAAGAGCTAAACCATAAACTAGATTTAGATCAAAAAGCTTTGGTAAATGAAACTTTGAGACAGATGTTCTTACCATGCCTTTATACAGCTTTGACGACTGTAGCTGCTTTTGCTTCGCTTGTTATTAGTGATATCAAGCCACTTATAGATTTTGGATTCATGATGGTGATTAGCATTGTTTCTATTTTTATTTTTACGTTTATTTATTTTGGGTCTTTGAACGCTTTATTGCCCAAAACTAACGTAAGTCTAAAACCAGTGTCTGAAAGTTATACAAATAAGATATTTTCTTGGGTGGAAAAAAGAATCAATACAATTTTCTTTCTTACATTTTTTGTAATTCTTTTATCTGTAGTTGGATTTAATAAGTTAACCGTAGAAAATAAATTTATCGATTATTTCAAATCTTCATCTGAGATATACAAAGGATTATCTTTGATAGATAAAAAACTTGGTGGCACTGCTACTTTAGATGTAATTATTGATGCTCCAAACATGGATCAAGAAGCAGATTTTGCATTTGAAGATGATTTTGATGAGGGTTTTGGTGATTCCTTGGAGGATGAAATTCAGGAACAGGGTTATTGGTTTACCTCTGAAAACCTGATTTTTTTAGAATCGATTCATGATTATTTAGAAGGCAGGGATGAAATAGGAAAGGTCTTATCAGTTTCAAGTGGAGTAAAGATTGCTGAAATAGCAAATAATAATAATAGGCTTTCTGACGTTGAACTGGCTTTATTAAGAAGTTTATTGCCAGAAGAAATAGAGTCTCAACTTTTAAGTTCCTATATAAGCAGTGATGATAATCAAGTCAGATTGACAGCTAGAGTTATTGAATCACTTGAAGGGTTGAATAGAAAAACTTTTATAGAATCCATAGACGCCGATTTACAAAATGTTTTTGGTCTAGATGTTAATCAATATTCTTTAACAGGCGTATCAGTTATTTACAGTAATTTATTACAAAGTCTATTTGGCTCTTTGTTTGGTAGCATGAGTATAGTATTCGTATCAATTTTTTTGATGTTTTTGATACTTTTTAAATCCTTAAACTTGGCTTTATTAGGAATGGTTCCAAATTTTTTATCTGCTGGAGCAGTAATAGGGACAATTGGTCTGCTAGACATACCATTAGACGTTATGACAGTCACTGTTGCGGCTGTAAGTGTGGGAATGGGGGTAGACAATACAATTCATTATATTTTTAGATTTAAAAAAGAATACTCAGCGACAAATAACTACCTAACGGCATCAAAAAATACACACACGACGGTAGGAAAAGCGCTTCTCTATACCTCTTTAACCATAATATTTGGTTTTTTATCTTTAACAATTTCAAATTTTAATCCAACAGTCTATTTTGGGCTCTTTACTGCATTAGCTATGATCATGGCTATTATAAGTTCTTTAGTGCTTTTACCTGCTTTACTGATTAAACTTAAACCTTTGAAAGTATAAATGGGACCTTTATCTGGAATAAAAATAGTTGAATTTGCCGGTCTTGGTCCAGGACCTTTTTGCGGAATGATTTTGGCTGACATGGGCGCTGATGTCGTAGTAGTCGACAGAATCGAAAATTACGGCAAAGCAAAAACAAATGATCTCGCGAGCAGAGGAAAAAAATCAATTGCAGTCGATTTAAAAAATCCTGAATCAAAGGATTTGATTCATTCTCTTGTGAAAAATGCAGATGCACTGCTGGAAGGTTTAAGACCAGGAAAAATGGAAAAACTTGGTTACGGACCAGATGATTTACTCTCTATAAATCCAAAATTAATTTACGGCCGAATGACAGGATGGGGGCAAACAGGAAGATTCTCTTCCGAAGCAGGTCATGACATTAATTACATTGCTCTTACAGGTGCTTTGGGAGCCATGGGCTCAAAAGACACACCCCCTTTCCCCCCATTGAATTTAGTCGGAGATTTTGGTGGAGGAGGAATGTTATTGGCTATGGGTATATGCGCCGCTCTGGTTGAGAGTTCTAAATCGGGAAAAGGTCAGGTGATTGATGCTGCAATGACCGATGGATCTGCATTGCTTATGACAATGATGTATGGAATGTTAAGCGCTGGGCAATGGAAAGATCAAAGAGACTCAAATTTATTGGACGGAGCTGCTCATTTTTACGGTTGTTATGAATGCAAAGATAACAAATACATATCAATCGGCTCTATTGAACCTCAATTTTATGCATCTTTAATCAAATGCATGGAATTAGATGAAACTACTTTTTATAATCAATTTGACCAAAAACAATGGCCGGAATTAAAAAAATTAGTTTCAGAAAGGTTCAAAACTAGGACCAGGGATGAGTGGTGTGAAATTTTTATGGGCAAAGACGTTTGTTTTGCTCCAGTTCTCTCTTTGCAGGAATCAGTTAATTATGAACACAATCAAGACAGACAAACTTTTGTAGAAATTGCTGGAATAAATCAACCAGCTCCAGCTCCGAGATTTTCCAGAACTGAAAGTGAAGTTAAACATCCTCCACTGAAAGTAGGAAGTAATACACAAGAAATCATTGAAGGATTGAACTTAACTAAGGATACTAACTTTTTGACAAGTAAGAAAATTATTCGTTTAGATTAAAAAAATTTAAGCTATTTAAATAAATTTGGTGTTTTATTTCTTCACTGTCCTCACTTCTTAAACAGTCAACTTTATTGAAAATTTCTGGTAGAAACTTTGGTTCATTTCTCCTACCTTTAACTTTTAAATTCTTTGGAAGTAAATATGGAGAGTCAGTTTCAATCATGAGTCTGTTTAAGGGAATTTCTACAATAGCTCTTCTTAAATCTTTTCCTCTCACAGGATCACATAGCCAACCCGTTATACCTATATATAAATCCATATTTAAATATTCCTCCAATTCTGAAATATTTCCAGTAAAACAATGGACAACAGCTTTTGGTTTTATTTTTATTTCATTAATACATTCTATAAAAACTTTATGAGCATCCCTCTGGTGGAGGAACATAGGCATGTCTAAATCATTAGCAATTTCTATGTGCGCATGAAAAGATTCAATTTGTTTTTCTTTTAAAGAAAAATTCCTTTTGAAGTCTAAACCGGTTTCGCCTATTGCCTTAACGTTTTCACTTAAAGCCAATTTTTTTAACACCATCTTGGAAGATTTGTCGAAATTATCAGCATAGTGAGGGTGAATACCTACTGTAGAAATTAAACTACCATGGAATTTTTCTGTAATTTCAATGCACTTTTCGCTATCTTCAATTGAAGTTCCAGTGAGACAAATTCTATCAACACTATTTTCAAAGGCATTTTCAATGACATTCTTATAATCATTCTCGAACGACTCATGTGTTAAATTAACACCGATATCAAAATATCTATCTTGCATATAAAATATTTATAATTTTTTTTATCTTTTAATTATGAAAACACCTTTCGAGCACTTTAAATCAGATATATCTGTTGTTCAAATCGAAGAAAATCTTTACGAGGGAAATGTTTCAGATATGTGGAGTATAGGGACAACTCCTAATGGTGGGTACACCATGGCTTTAGCTGCGAAAGCTATTTCTGAAAGCCTTGAACATAAGGATCCGCTAATAGTCACAGCAAATTATTTAAATAGAGTAAATTTTGGAAAAATAGATATCAAGGTTGAGACTCTTCCAAGTACAAGAAGTTTAAGCTCTGCTAGAGCCACAATGATTCAAGACAATGAAATAAAAGTAATTTTCACAGCAACCTTTACTGATTTCTCAAAATCAACAGGTCTAAATAAAGCATTTAAAAAAGAACCTATTTTTGAAAAATATGAAGATTGCCATCTTCATACTTTCAAAGAAGGGTTTAATCCCGGTTTAGAAAAATTTATAGAAAAAAAATATTGTTCTGATTCAATTTGGTGGAAGGCAGATAATAAAATTGAAAACAAGAAAGCAGTATTAAATTTATACATGTCTTGGCCAAATAAAGAAAAAGCAGATTTATATAGTTTGATTTTATTTCTTGATGCGACTACGCCACCCATTTTTAATAATATGGGATCGGTTGGATGGGTGCCAACAATAAGTTTGACGAGCCATATACGATCTTATCCTTCAGAAGGACCACTAAAAGTCACAGCTAAAACAGAATTTGTGACTTCTGGATTTATCGAGGAGGATAGAGAAATATGGGATTCAAAAGGAAATCTAGTTGGTCAATCAAAACAGCTAGCAAAATTAAGAATTAAGAAGTAATTTTTTTACTTTTTGATATTATAGATATTCTTTATCAGTCACGGAGACAAACTATGCAATTTAAAGGAACAAAAACATATATCTCTACAGAAGATCTCAGCTTATCTGTCAATGCATCTGTAAATTTAGAAAAACCATTACTAATTAAAGGAGAACCTGGGACTGGTAAAACTATGCTAGCTGAAGAAATTGCAAGTGCTCTGAAGGTTCCTTTAATTGAATGGAATATAAAATCTACTACCAAAGCCCAACAAGGACTTTACGAATATGACGCAGTAACAAGATTAAGAGACTCACAATTAGGCGATGAAAGAGTTAAAGACATATCAAATTACATCGACAAAGGTAAATTATGGGAAGCTTTTCAAAGCGACGAAAGGGTAGTCTTATTAATTGATGAAATAGATAAAGCCGATATTGAATTTCCAAACGACCTACTTCAAGAATTAGACAAAATGGAATTTTATGTCTATGAAACAAAAGAAACCATTAAAGCAAAACATAGACCAATAGTTGTGATAACTAGTAATAATGAAAAAGAACTTCCGGATGCTTTTTTAAGAAGATGTTTTTTTCACTATATTTCTTTTCCTGACCGAGAGACGATGAAAAAAATAATTAAAGTTCATCACCCAAAAATAAAAGAAAAATTAGTCAAGGAAGCCTTAGACATATTTTTCGACGTTAGGAAAGTTCCTGGAATTAAGAAAAAACCATCTACTTCAGAATTAGTAGATTGGCTAAAACTTCTTATGGCAGACGATTTACCTGATGAGATATTGAAAAATAGAGATCCATCGAAAGCTATTCCTCCATTATATGGAGCCTTAATTAAAAATGAACAAGACGTACAACTTCTCGAAAGATTAGCTTTTATGACAAGAAGAGAATCTAATAACTAGATGCTTATAAATTTATTCAATACGTTAAAAGACACAGGGGTTCCGTGTACTCTTAGGGAGCTTTTAGATTTATTGACCGCTTTAGATAAAAGACTTGTTTTTGCAAACACCGATGAATTTTATTTTTTATCGAGAGCTATCTTGGTAAAAGATGAAAAAAATTACGATAAGTTTGACAGAGCATTTGATATTTATTTTAAAGGCCTTGAGACTTTAGATGATGTTATTCAAGCTTTAATACCCGATGAGTGGTTGAGAAAAGAATTTGAAAAATTCTTAACTCCTGAGGAACTTGAAAAAATAAAATCTATGGGGGGCTTAGAAAAACTCCTTGATGAATTTAAAAAGAGACTTGAAGAACAAAAAGATAGGCATGAAGGCGGCGATAAGTGGGTCGGAACTGGCGGAACCTCTCCTTATGGAAATTCAGGAATGAATCCAGAAGGGATTAGAGTTGATGGCGAGGGCAAGGAAGGTAAAGCAGTAAAAGTTTGGCAGAAAAGAGATTTCAAAAACTTAGATGATTCAATTGAATTAGGAACAAGAAATATCAAAATCGCTCTCAGAAGATTAAGGAAATTTGTTAGAGAATCTCATAATGAAGAATTTGATTTAGACGGAACTGTTAAATCTACAGCAAAAAATGCAGGATTATTGGATATTAAAATGGTTCCTGAAAAAGCTAATGCTGTAAAGGTGATCGTTTTATTTGATGTAGGTGGCTCAATGGATCCGCATGTAAAAATTTGTGAAGAATTATTCTCTGCATGTAAGACAGAATTTAAAAACTTAGAATATTTTTATTTTCACAATTTTATATATGAAACTGTTTGGAAAGATAATAGCCGAAGACATAATGAAAGAATTGAGACAACTGAGTTATTTCAAAAATATTCTCAAGATTACAAAATTATATTCATTGGAGATGCAACCATGGCTCCTTACGAAATCACTAATGCTGGTGGAAGCATAGAACATTGGAATGAAGAACCAGGCTCTTTGTGGATGAAGAAATTTTATTCAAACTTTGAAAAGTTAATTTGGTTAAATCCTGTTCCGCAAGATCATTGGGACTATTCAGCTTCTATCGAGCTCTCAAGGACATTGATTGATGATCAAATGTTTCCTTTAACTATTAAGGGATTAGAAGACGGAATGTCTTTTCTCACTAAATAGCAATCTAATTCGTCTTTATTTTGGAAAAAGTAGCTCTAAATATACAAAATCTTTGTAAGGTCTACCCTAAAGATCTGAGGGCATTAAATGAAGTGAACCTTAAAGTAAATTCAGGAGACTTTTACGCACTACTAGGTCCAAATGGAGCAGGAAAATCTACACTTATAGGAATAATAAGTTCGATCGTAAATAAAACAAGCGGGAAAGTTGAAATTTTAGGAATAGATATAGATAAAAAGCATGCCTTAGCAAAAAAGAAAATGGGAATAGTTGGACAGGAAGTAAATTTTAATCAATTTGAAACGGTTTATCAGATTCTTACTCAACAAGCAGGATATTACGGATTGAATAAAAAAGTTATAAAAAAAAATAGTGAATATTATTTAAAAGCTTTGGATCTCTGGGATAGAAGAAATGAGCAAGGAAGAACTTTGTCAGGAGGTATGAAAAGAAGATTAATGGTCGCTAAAGCTTTAGTTAATGAACCTGAATTATTGATTCTTGACGAACCTACTGCCGGAGTAGACATTGAATTAAGAAGATCTCTTTGGGAATTTTTAGAAGAAATAAATAACAAAGGCACAACAATAATTCTTACGACTCATTATTTGGAGGAGGCTGAAAAACTCTGTAAAAACATTTCAATAATAGATCAGGGAAAAATAGTTAAGGAATCTTCAATGAAATCCTTGTTAAGTGAGCTAGAATCAGAAATATATATTTTTGAGACTAAAGAGAAGATATCTAAGGATATTGATTTTGATAAATTGAAAATTACACTTTTAGACGAAAATAGTTTTTCTGTTCAAGTTCATAAATCCATAGGGGTCAATGAGATTTTGAAAGAATTTCAATCAAAAAATATTGAAATAAATAGTATTCATAATGAAACCAATCGTTTAGAAGAACTTTTTCTTAAATTAACTAAACAAGAATGAATACTAGAGAACTATTAAATTCATTGAATACTCTCTCCCTGAAAGAGATAAGAAGATTTATGAGAATTTGGCAGCAAACACTAATTCCTTCAGTCATAACTACTGTTTTATATTTCATAATCTTTGGAAGTTTTATCGGTTCGAGAATTGGATTAATGGGTGGCTTTGATTACATGCAATTTATGGCTCCTGGTTTAGTCATGTTGGCTGTAATTACAAACTCTTACAACAATGTTGTTTCATCCTTCTATGGAGTTAAGTTTCAAAAAAGTATTGAAGAATTACTAATATCTCCAATGCCAACTTATTTGATTCTTTTAGGATTTGTAATTGGCGGCGTCGTTAGAGGGATCATTGTTGGCTTATTAGTAATGCTGACGTCATTGTTTTTCACTGAAATTACTATTCAATATTATTTCATAACTGCATTAGTTGTAATCTTGACTTCTATTCTTTTTTCTTTGGCAGGGTTGCTGAATGCTATTTACGCTGATAGTTTTGATGATATTACGATCATACCAACTTTTGTTTTAACCCCCCTTATTTACTTGGGAGGAGTTTTTTATTCTATAAGTCTTCTCACAGAAACCTGGCAAATAATATCTAAGCTAAACCCGCTTTTGTATATGGTTAATGCGTTTAGGTATGGAATGTTAGGCGTTTCTGACATCAATGTTACCTATGCAATTTCAATGATTCTTGTGTTTATTTTAATTTTTTATTTAGTGGCTTTACGTTTATTGAAAAAAGGTGTTGGCATAAGAAGTTAAAAATTTTTTTTAAATATAAAATCTATAAAATAAGTTATTATTTCTGGAGAGATGGCAGAGTGGTCGAATGCGCACGCTTGGAAAGCGTGTAAGGGGGAAACTCCTTCAAGGGTTCGAATCCCTTTCTCTCCGCCAATGACGATATGGAATATATAGAATCAAAATATTTCAGTTACGCAGATCCTGATGATCCTATTGTAAGAAAAATTCTTATTCGCTCTATAGAATATTGTTCAGGCCAGCCAACCATTTATAACCTTTATAGAAAATATCAAGAAAATCCGTCGAATTGGAAAAGTTTTTGGGATGGATGTGTAGATTTATTAAATCTTGAAATTGATATCGCGAAGGAAAGTATTAACAATATACCAGAAGGCGGCCCTACAATTGTTGTTGCGAATCATCCTTTTGGGGTTTTGGATGGAACAGTCTTAAGCTGGCTTGTGAGTCAGAGAAGAGACGATTTTAAATTATTAGTACACTCTTTATTGCTTCGTGCACCTGAGACTAAAAAGTATTTGCTACCAATTGATTTTAGTGGCGATAAAAAAGCGCTTTTAACAAATATAGAGACCAGAAAAATTGCAAGAAAACATTTAAGTGATGGCGGTTCAATTATAATTTTTCCATCAGGAGCTGTTTCTACAACCTCAAGAATTAATCAAAGCAAAACTAAAGCTTTCGATCCTACTTGGAAGAAGTTCACATCTAGATTGATAAAACAAACAGATGCAAAAATTGTGCCAGTTTATTTCTTTGGCTCAAATTCAAGTCTTTTTCAATTCGTTAGTCATTTTAGTCCAATACTAAGAGCATCCTTACTGTTTAACGAAATAAAGAGAAGAATTAATACTAAGGTACCTTTTATTGTTGGCTCTCCTTTTAAGTATTCGGAGTTGAACAAGGACCTCTCGAATGATGAACTAGCTGATTTTTTAAGAACGAAGACCTATTTGCTTAATCCAGAAAATAAAATTTCTCCGCCTTTTGGATACGAACCTCCAGATAATTGAGGTATACATATACGGTTTTTCTGTGGTAAGTTCTTAGAGGGGAGAATTATATTGCTAGTTTTAAGCAGAAAAGAAGGACAGTCTTTAATAATAGGGGAAAATATTAAAGTTACAGTTTTGGAAGTGAAGGGTTCGCAAGTTAGGCTTGGAATTACTGCTCCGGCATCCATTAGCGTGAATAGAGAAGAAATTCATTATAAAGCTGAGCAAAAACTGTAAAATAAAGTCGTTGCGCCCGTAGCTCAGCTGGATAGAGCACGTGGCTACGAACTACGGTGTCGGAGGTTCGAATCCTTCCGGGCGCGCCAGTGTTAATTATTTATTTTTTAGAAAAAAAATGGGATTGGAACTAAATAGCGACAAACAGCCTTACGTAAAAATAGCTGCACCTAAATTTAAAAAAGCCTATGAATTTAATAGGGAGTTTGATTTAACTGATCTGATACTTTTTACAAAAGGCCAACCATACAATCATTTTAAAGATTTAAGGGAAAATGCTCCTGTTTATTTTCACGAAACAGGTCCTGAAGACAGCGAGCCTGGTTTTTGGGTTCTTACCAGTTACAGAGACATTGAACACGTGTCAAAAAATCAACAGACTTTTTCTTCTCAATTAGCTGGGGGTACTTCCTTAACTCATGGTTTTGAGCCTCCTGAAAATGATTTACTTTACAGATCTACTATGGATCATATGTTGAGTCTTGATGGAATGTTGCACTTAAATATCAGAAATCCTCACATGTCTTTCTTCAATCCAAAATATGTAGAAAACTTAAAGAAAAAAGTAGCACTCAAAGTTGATCAATTGTTAGACGATATAGCTCCCTTGGGAAAATGTAATTTAGTTGATTCAGTATCTGCCGAACTACCGCTATTTACGCTTTGCGAGATGCTTGGGGTTCCAGAAAGTGATAGACCAAAAATAATAGAGTGGATGAAACTTTTAGAAATGGCTCAGTTACTAGCAGCAACTCAACAGATGCAAAATCGTGGCGAAGAATTTTCTGAAGAACAACAGGCTCATGCTCCTGATCCGGCACTAATAGAAGCGTTTAATAATATGGTTCAAGAAATGTTTGATTACGGCAGATCGATATTAATGTCTCGAAGAAAAGATCCAAAAGAAGATTTATTATCAGTCATAGCTAATCTAGAAGTTGAAGGAGAAAAATTACCTGGAGAGTATTTAGATGGTTCTTGGCTTTTAATTATATTTGCTGGTAATGATACGACTAGAAATTCTATCAGTGGCACAATGAACTTGCTCTCAGAAAATCCAGCTCAAAAGGAGCTAGTGATGAATAATAAAGATTTATTGCCGAACATGGTCCATGAATCCATAAGAATGGTCTCTCCAGTCATATACATGAGACGTACCACGAAAGAGGAGGTACAAATAAGAGATCAAATAATTGGGCCTAATGAAAAAGTGACCTTATGGTATGGCGCCGCCAACAGGGATCCAGAAATTTTTGATAATCCTGACGTTTACGACATTACTCGAGAGAATGCAAAAAAACATTTAGCCTTTGGTTATGGCAGACATCTTTGTTTAGGGAAGCATGTGGCCAATATGCAACTAGAAGTTGTGTATCAAAAGATTTTTGAAAGATTTCCTGACATGGTCCAAGACGGAGAGATGGTTTTAACTCCCAATAATTTTGTTAACGCCATTCAAGAAATGCCTGTAAAATTCACTCCACAAAAATAGACACGTAGCTCAGTTGGTTAGAGTATCACCTTGACATGGTGGGGGTCCCCGGTTCGAATCCGGGCGTGTCTACCATTTTTAAAAAGATTATTTGCTATTATCTTATAAGCAACTAAAGTTCTAAAATATATTTTATGAATAAACTGCTAGATGGGTTCTTGCGTTCAGATCATGCCGGCGAAGTTGGCGCCGTTTACATCTATAAAGGAATTTTAACCATTGCAAAAGATCCCGAGTTATTAGAATTTTCAAAAAGACATCTTCGTACTGAACAAGAACATTTAAAAAAAATAGAAGGAGTTTTGCCTAAAGCTAAAAGAAGCAAGCTTGTTTTTCTCTGGAAAATTGCTGGTTATCTTTTAGGATTTCTTCCTGCTTTATTTGGACCCAAGATAGTTTTCGCTACAATTGAAGCCGTTGAATCTTTTGTTGAAGATCATTATGAAGAACAGCTAATTTATTTAAGATCTCAGAGCAATCCCAATGAGCCTTTAATCAACCTCCTACAATCTTGTCAGGACGATGAAATTGAACACAAAATAGAATCCGGTCATAAAAAAAATCTTTCTGCAGGCTTTTTTCTTAGCCTTTGGGTAAAGCTTGTTGGCGGGGGTTCGGCTTTTGCGGTGAGAGTTGCCAAAGTAATTTAATTTTAGTTGCATTTCTTGAGTGTGATAATATACTGTATATATATACAGTATAAATTATTCACCTTAAATGAAAATTAAAAATTTAGGGGGTTGCCTTGACCCCAATGAAAACACTACAAAAGTTCCAATATTTACTGAAAAAGTCCAGGTAGGCTGGCCAAGTCCGGCAGACGATTACGTAGAGCGATCGATAGATCTAAATGAGTTTTTAATTAGCAATACTGCTGCAACTTACTTAGTTAGAGCAAAAGGAGATTCAATGTTAAATGTTGGTATTAATGACGGCGCGGTGCTAATTGTTGATCGCAGTATAGAGCCTCAACATGGAAAAATCGTAATTGCTTCCATTGATGGCTCTTATGCTTGTAAAAAATTGCAACTATATCCTGAACCAAAGTTACTCTCAGCAAATATTAAGTATCCTCCAATCAAGATTGATAAAGAAGAAGACTTAGAAATTTTAGGAGTAGTGACTGCTGCTATAAATCAATTTTAAAAAATGTTTGCTTTGGTGGATTGCAATAGTTTTTATGCCTCTTGCGAAAGAGTTTTCCGACCAGACCTAAAAGATAAACCTATAGTGGTTTTATCAAACAATGATGGTTGTGTAGTTGCCTTAACCAAGGAAGCTAAAGCAATAGGTGTAAAAATGTGTGATCCTTGGTTTGAAATCGAAAAAGAATATACAAAAAATGGGGGAGTAGTTTTCTCCTCGAATTACGAACTGTACGCAGATATTTCTTCGAGAGTCATGGACGTTTTAGAGCAACTTGCCCCACGTCTAGAAATTTATAGTATTGACGAAGCTTTCTTAGATTTATCGGGAGTAAGCAATTGCGTTGATCTTCAAGACTTTGGAGTTGATTGTCAGCAAAAAATATTTAAATGGATTGGTGTTCCAGTACGAGTTGGAATTGGACCTACTAAAACTTTAGCTAAGATTGCAAGTTATGGTGCTAAAAAGTATCCCGCAACAAATGGTGTGGTAGATTTATCTAGCAAAGAACGACAAGAAAAGCTTTTAAAAATAACACCTATTGTAGAGATTTGGGGAGTTGGAAGAAGATTAGAAAAACATTTGAGCGCCATAGGTATTCAGAATGCATATCAATTAACTCAGTTAGATTTAAGTTATATTCGAAAACGTTTCAACATAGTTTTGGCTAAAACGGTCAGAGAGTTAAAAGGAGAGGCTTGTATAGATTTAGAAGATCAACCAGCAACAAAAAAACAAATTGTGGTGAGTCGTACTTTTAGCCAGAGAGTAACTGATCAAAATTTACTAAACGAAGCGGTTAGTGATTATGCCGCACGAGCTGGAGTTAAACTGCGAAGAGAAAGACAAGCATGTAAATTATTATCAGTTTTTATCAGAACAAATCCGTTTAGAAAACAAGACATTCAGCATAGAGAGACTGTTTCTATACCCTTTATAAATCCAACCAACGATACGAGAGATTTAATGTTTGCAGCAAGAATGGCTATGACAAAAATATTCAGATCGAACTTTCAATACAACAAGGCTGGCATCATGCTAAGCGATTTTTATGATGAAAAAGTTTGCCAATTAGACATGTTTAAACCCAAAGATAGAAACAGCGTTGACAAGAGATTAATGCAAACCATTGATAAAATAAATAAAACAGAAAATGGACCAGTAACATTTCTGGCTCAAGGGATAAAAAAAGAATGGTCAATGAAAAGAGAGCTACAATCCCCTAAATATACGACGAATTGGAATCAATTGCCTCGTGCTAATTAATTTTTGTTGGAATACCAAGAGATGGAAGATGCAGACTCATGTAAGCGATCTGTGATCCCCAAAATTAGAGAAAAAAGAGCCATTCTTATTAGTAAACCATTATCTGTTTGACGATAAATCGCTAGATTGGGGTTTTGATTTAGATCAGAATCTAATTCGTTAGCATCGTTTCTGGAATCTCTGGGAAGGGGATGCATAATTACAGTGTTAGGCTCACAATTCTTAGTATAAATTTTTTCATTGAGAGACATTAACCCTTTGTACCTATTTGCTTCCTCAGCACTTTCAAACCTCTCTTCTTGAATTCTGGTGACGTATAAAATATCTACATCTGAAATTCCTTCTTGAATATTATCTGTTTCAATCAAGGAGACAGATTTTTCTTCAAGTTCACTAACAAATGAATTTGGTAGTTTTAATTTGTCAGGAGAAATAAGTTTTAAAGATATGTTTTTGTAAAGACTGAGAATCTTACACAAGGAATGAACTGCTCGACCGTATTTTAAATCTCCAATTAAAGCAACCCTGGCACTATCAATTGATTTACCTCTAGATTCTAGTTCTTTCTTAATTGTATAAAGATCTAATAAAGCTTGACTTGGATGCTCATTATCACCATCACCTCCATTTATTACGGGAACTCTTGAGGCCTCTGCAAACTCTTCTACTGATCCTGCTAGGGGATGACGCATGACTATAATGTCACTATAACCACTTAAAACTCTTGAGGTGTCATAAAGTGATTCACCCTTTTTTAATGAAGTTGCATCAATCTCTGTTGTCTCTCTTACCGAGCCACCTAGGATATTAAAGGCGCTACCAAAACTAATGCGAGTTCTAGTGCTTGGCTCAAAAAACATATTACTCAAAATGGCACCATCGAGAGCTTTGGTTAACTTAGTTCTATTAGCAAAAGGGATGAGATTGTCAGCTGTTTCGAAAATTAATTCTATATCAACTTTTTCAAATTGATTTATGGAGATGATGTTGCTGCCTAAAAACTCCATGCTTTCGCATAATAACATCAAGGTTTAAACGAACATAGTATTTAATCTTGAAAAAATACAATTTTATTTTTAAAAAAAAATAACTTTCATAGTATTATTTATTAGTGTCTAAGGATTGCTTAATTTTAAATGGAAATGGAAGGCCGTTAAGTTATTTCCCACTTTCGGCTGTAGATTGGAAGACTGCGGTTAAGCTTGTCTTTACAAGAAACGTAATCATCGTTAAAGAACATTCAGACTGGATAGTTAGGTCTCCTTCATTAAATTTCAAAGTTCCTAGTATTGTTATGCTCAGGAAATATCATAAATTTTCTAGCACAATTAAATTTTCCCGTTCAAACGTCTTTTTAAGAGATATGTATACTTGTCAGTACTGTAAAAACGTCTTTGAAAAAAAAGATCTAACGATTGATCACGTTATTCCTAAGAGTAAAGGAGGGACAACTAATTGGGATAATGTAGCTACATCATGCAAATCTTGTAACATTGCTAAAGCAGATAAAATTCTTGAAAACCTGCCAAAAATTTCAAAACCCACCTTTAGAGAACTTCTAAAAGGCCAAGAGCATCTCATTAAAGACAAAATAGTTGAAGATTGGGAAGAATATATCGTCGCCTAATAACTCTTTTCTAGATAATTTTCTAATATAGATTTATTTAAAATTTCGGGAAGAATAACTGGTCCATATTCCTCATATGGGTAGAAAACATAAAGTGGTATGCCGGATCTTCCATAACTTTCTATTAATCTATTAATATCGGAATCTTTATTAGTCCAATCAATTTTTAAATATGAAATATTTTCTGATTCTATAGTCTCCAAAAAGTAATTGGTGTTGAGTGCTATTTGTTCGTTTACCTTGCAAGTTATACACCAATCGGCTGTAAAATTTATAAATAAAGGCCCTGATCTCGATAATTCTTCGATTTCTTTTAATGAAGTTACATCATTAATATTAACTTCATCATTATAATCATAGGGCAGAAAGAAAATTGATCCTAAAATAAAGGCTACAAAAGTGGGCAAAAGTATTTTTTCGGAAAATTTAAAAAAGTTAATAATTTTTTCTGAGTAACATAGAAAAATGATAAATAAAATTCCAATAAGAACTCCTATAAGACTTTCGAATGGTATTTGATTACTTAATATCCAAAATAACCATAATACGGTCAA
>CACDKN010000005.1:0-104627 GCA_902553315.1 uncultured SAR86 cluster bacterium | reverse complement strand
ATATCAAGGAAAGCTAAAGTGTTTGGATGGAAAAATTAATGTAGATAGCAATGCTCTTTACAGACAAGATTTGATAAAAAAAATGAGAGATGAGTCCCAAGAAGATATTCTGGAGTTAGAGGCTTCCAAGTGGGGATTAAATTATGTAACTTTGGATGGAAGTGTTGGATGTATGGTCAATGGAGCAGGGCTGGCAATGGGCACAATGGATATTATTAAATTAGCAGGAGGATTTCCAGCAAATTTTCTTGATGTAGGTGGGGCTGTGAATAAAGAAAGTGTAACTGAGGCCTTCAAAATAATCATTTCAGACTCAAAAGTTAAATCAATTTTGATTAATGTTTTTGGCGGAATTGTGAGATGTGATGTCGTTGCAGAAGGAATAATTTCCGCTATCAAAGATGTTGGTATCAAGATACCAGTTGTTGTTCGTTTAAAAGGCAATAACTCAGAAATTGCAAAGACCCTTCTCGAGAAGAGCAAATTGAATGTCTTCACAGAATTAGATTTATCTAAAGCAGCAAAAAAAGCTGTGGAACTATCTGAATGAGTATCCTTATTAACAAAAATACAATTGCTATTTGTCAGGGTTTTACTGGTTCTCAAGCTACGTTGCATTGTTCTCAATCAATTGAATATGGAACTAAAATTGTTGGTGGAGTGACTCCAGGAAAGGCAGGGCAAATACATCTTGACCGCCCCGTATTTGAAAATGTCTCAGAGGCAATTGAAAGCACAGGCGCAGATACTTCGATAATATTTGTACCAGCTCCATATTGTAAAGATTCAATAAATGATGCCTTAGACTCTGGGTTAAAGTTAGTCATTGTAATCACCGAAGGAATTCCAACACTTGATATGCTGTATTTAAAAGCAAAGGCAGATGAAATGGGAGTCAAGATTATTGGTCCAAATTGTCCTGGGGTAATAACCCCGGGAGAAGCAAAATTGGGGATAATGCCTGTGGAAATTCACAAGAAAGGAAAAGTAGGAATTGTTTCTAGGTCAGGGACCCTTACTTATGAAGCAGTAGATCAAACAACCGCAATTGGATTAGGTCAATCCAGTTGTGTGGGTATAGGAGGAGATCCAATTCCAGGATCGAGCTTTATAGATATCTTAAAAATGTTTGAAGAAGATTCGCAAACAGAAGGGATTGTTATGGTTGGTGAAATAGGAGGAACAGCAGAAGAAGAAGCAGCTGAATATATCCAAGAAAAAATTAATAAACCAGTAGTATCTTATATTGCAGGTGTAAGCGCGCCTCCAGGAAAAAGAATGGGGCACGCAGGAGCAATCATTTCGGGTGGCAAAGGAACAGCAATCGATAAATTTAAAGCTTTGGAGCTTGCCGGAGTAAGAATTGTAAAAAGTCCAGCTGAAATAGGTAAAGCTATTTTTGAGGAAATAAACTCTTAAATTTTTATCTTTAAATACCTAAACCTTAATTAACTGTTTTCCAAAATTTTTACCCGAGAGCACGTTTCTCAAACCTTGAGGCATATTTTCAAATCCTTCTAAAACAGACTCTTTATATTTTATTTCGCCTTTTCTAATCCATTCTGTAAGTTCTTTGGTAGCCATATCCCATTTGTCCATAAATTCAGTCACTACAAAAAACCTGTGCTCTGGAACTGGATCTAAAGAACCAAAAACATCAAAGGGGGTTTCAGGAAGGTCATCTCTGCTATCCATATCAGGATTAAAAGAATTATAAGCAGAAATATAACCACAAATAGGAACTCTAGCTCCATGGTTAATTAAAGGCGCTACTGCGTTCGAGACCTCACCACCAACATTTTCGAAATAGATGTCTATACCATTTGGACAAGCATCGTTAAGACTCTTTTCAAGATCTCCAGATTTATAATCGATAGCATGATCTAATCCCATTTCGTCTTTAACAAATGAACACTTTTCTTTGCCTCCAGCGATTCCTATTGTTTTACATCCTTTTAATTTAGCAAGCTGACCCACTACTGAGCCTACAGCTCCAGATGCCGCTGAGACGACTACGGTATCTTCAGGTTTTAATTTTCCTACATCTAATAAACCAAAATACGCCGTTCTACCAGGCATTCCAGCTACTCCAAGAAATGCCTGTATTGGTGCAAGATCAGGATAAATTCTTCTAACAAATAAACTGTTATCGTCAGCAACTATATGTGTTTGCCATCCTAAATGAGCAGTTACGAAATCTCCAATATTGTATTTTTCAGATCTAGATTGAATAACTTTTCCGACACTTTCTCCAACCATAATGCCACCTATCTTTACTGGCTCGGCATATGATTTCATATCGTTCATGCGCCCTCTCATGTAAGGATCAACAGAAAGGTAATTAACTTCAATTAATATTTGATTTTCAAGTAAATCAGGTATTTCATTTTCTTGCAGCTCCCAACAATCATCTTCAGGCATTCCATTTGGTCTTTTCGCTAAATTAAACTGTTTATTGATCATAATATCTCCAATTAATTTTTAAATACTCTCACAATATAATATATTTAAAAATATATTTGAGAAAATTATGGAAAGAAAATATAAAGTTTTAGTCTTTGGAGCTACCGGTTTTACAGGAAAACTTTGTGCTAAATATTTAAAAGAAAATTATCCTGATTTATCTTGGGCAATTGCTGGAAGAAATGAGGATAAATTAAAACAGGTAAAAATGGAGCTAGATCTAGATTGTGACATGTTAATTGCCGATGCAAATAATTACGAAGAATTACGCGATATAGCGAAGACAACTAAAGTTTTGTTGACCACTGCTGGTCCTTATGCAAAGTATGGGTCATTACTAATGAAAGCCTGTGTTTTCGAGAATACTCATTACGTTGACATTACCGGAGAGAACCATTGGGTAAAAAAGCAAATGGATCTTTATCTTGAAGAAGCTGTTGCTAGAGGGGTAAGAATTATTCCCTCATGTGGGTATGATTCTTTACCCTCTGATTTAGGAACTTTGTTTGCAATAAATAAAATGAACAAAGCAGTTAAAAAAGTAGAGGTTTTCCATTCAGCTTTTGGAGGTGCTTCTGGAGGAACTATTGAATCAATTTTCACTATGGGAAGATTGCCAAAAGAGATGCGTGATCCATTCCTATTGAATCCAAAGGGCTCAGTTTCTGAGCTCCAAAGAGAAAGTAGTAAAGATTCGATAAAAATAAAATGGATAGATGAAGCCAAAAAATGGTCTGGATTAGGTTTGTTTGCCGTTGCTAATACAAGGGTTGTGAGAAGGTCTGCGGCATTAATGGAGATGAGTCAAAAACCGTATGGAGCTAATTTTACCTTTAAAGAGCATGGAGCATATTCATCTAAATCAGCAGCTAGGCTAGCTACATTCGGGTTAATCGCGGCTTTTTTAATAATTTCAACGCCTTTAAAACACTTAGTAAGAAGGTTTTTGCCAAAACCAGGAGAAGGGCCTTCAACAGAAATTCAAGAAAAAGGTTGGTTTAAGGGTGTATTCATTGCAGAAGCAGAGGATGGAGAAAAGCAGGTTTCAACAATTTATGGAGATGGAGACCCAGGCTATAAATCCACTTCAAAAATGGTATGTGAATCAGCTTTAACGATTGCACTTTGCAATGATCTTCCTGGAGGAGAAAATTTTGGTGGGTTTTTAACACCTGCATCAGGTCTAGGCCAACCATTAATTGAAAGGTTGAAAAACGCTGGAATAAGATTCAATTAAGGCAAATTTTCTTATAACTTTTAATAACTAATTTTTTTATATTTATAACCCGTTTATTCATTGAGTAAGAGTAATATTACTTGAAACCTGAGATTTTTTTCTCCCCAGAAATCTCTCCTATCTCAGGTATATCGGGTTGATGTCACTGGCATCAACCCATTTTAATGACAGGATGATGTTAAATTAAAGTTTTGGGCAAAGCGTTACCATCATCTTGTCACCAGATATGAAAAAACTTTTTATATTTTCTAACGATCTCAGATTACAAGACAATACTGCTTTTTATAATGCTTCATTAGGTAAAAATGGATTAATCGCGGCATACATTTTTAATCCGAAAAAATGGGAGAATCATAATGACAGTCCCTTAAAAATTAAATTTCAGCTAAATCATCTACATCAGTTGAAAGACGAATTAATAAGAAAAAATATCAGCTTTAAAGTAATTCATGCAGATGGAATTAAAACAGAGGTTGATAAGATTCTAAATTTTGTCAGCGAATACAAAATCAACGAAGTCTTTATTAATCGAGAATATGGTTGCAATGAAAGATTAAGAGACGAAAACCTTAAAAGTGAATTAGGAGAAATCAATGTTAACTTAAATATTTTTGATTCTTCTATAATTAATCCTGAGTTGATAAAAACAGGCACTGGAAATTATTTCCGAGTTTTTACGCCTTACTCAAAAGTATTTAGAGCGGAACTAACCGAAAAGGATTTAGCAATTCTACCTGAACCTTTAGATCAAAATTTATTAGTTGAAGACAGCGACGACATACCAAATTATGAATTAACCGATGAGCATTTTTTAAACGCAATTTCTAAGTACCCAGTTGGTTCTGAAACTGTAATTAATATTTTTGAACAATTTGTTAAAGATAAAGTTTCGGATTATAAAAAACTAAGAGATTTTCCTTCACTTGATTCAACTAGCAAGCTTTCTCCTTATTTAACTTCGGGTATGATTTCAGCAAAATATTGTCTAAATAAATTACTTGAAACTTTTGATGATACCCCGGGAACAGGGCAGCATGCTTGGATGAATGAAATTTTATGGAGAGAGTTTTACAAATATATTATTTTTCACTTTCCAAGAGTCAGTCAAAATAAATCCTTTAGCGAAAAATATGATCTTATGAAATGGAGAGATGATGAAAAAGATTTTCAAGATTGGTGTAAAGGAAGAACGGGCATACCATTAATTGATGCCGCTATGACTCAATTGAACGAAACGGGTTGGATGCATAATAGATTAAGAATGGTAGTTGCTATGTTTTTAACAAAAAATTTACTCATTGATTGGAGGCGAGGCGAACAATATTTCATGAAAAGGCTCATAGATGGAGATCATGCTTCAAACAATGGAGGGTGGCAGTGGAGCGCTTCAACCGGCGTGGATGCAGCTCCTTATTTCAGAATTTTTAATCCAATAACTCAGTCAGAAAAATTCGATAAGAAGGGCGAGTTTATAAAAAAATTTATACCAGTTCTTAAAGATGTGCCTGAAAAATTAATTCATAACCCTCCTAATGATTTTAGGTTAAATATAAGCTACCCTAAAATGATAGTTGATTTAAAAGAATCAAGAAAAAGAGCCTTAGAAGCTTTTTCCAATATTTAACGATGAGCACAAATAAAAACCTTCCAGCCTATTTAGAAAAGATGGATGCTGAAGTTTTAGAAATGAACTTCAAGGAGCAGACGTTAAAAATGTCATTTAACCCCGATGAATTTTTTTGTCATTCAGATGGCACAATTCTTCAAGGTGGATTCATTACAACTATGCTAGATGCCAGTATGGCTTTTCTAGTCATGCAATTGGTTGATTTTAAGAAAGTTCCCTTATCAATAGACGTAAACGTAAATTTTTTATCTTCTGGCGAACCAAAGTTGACAATTGCAGTAGCGAGAATTAATAAAATAGGGAAATCAATTGCATTCTCTTCTGCCGATTTGTTTCAAGATGATGAGCTTATTGCAACTGCTAGTTCGTCAATTAAACTTAAAGACTTTGAATCCAGAAATTGGATCGACGACACGATAGGTAAAAACGTTAAAATAATAAGATAAGACTTTAAACTCCAAAATCCCAGGAAAGTCCGTCTTTATATTTTTTGAGAATTTGTTTAGCGATTAAAATTCTGTGAACTTCATCTGGACCATCGGCTAGACGTAATGTCCTTGCTCCCTGATACATTCCAAATAAAGGTAAATCTGCAGAAACACCTTTCCAACCATAAACTTGGATAGCTCGATCAACAACACGATGCATAGCTGCAGGAACATAAATTTTGATTGCAGATATATCCACTCTTGGATCACCATCAGAGTCCATAACTTCAGCACAATGTATTGTCATTAATCTTGCAGTTTGGATGTCTATGTATGAGTCGGCAATAAAACCTTGAATCATTTGCTTGCTTTCAAGAAGACCACCATGAACTTCTCTAGTTGTAGTTCTCTTAGACATAAGATCAAAAGCACGCCACATTTGACCTATACTGTTCATGCAATGAAAGACTCTTCCAGCACCTAATCTATCTTGAGCTGCAGCATGACCAGATCCTCTTGCACCTAGTTGATTTTCTAAAGGGACTCTCACGTTTTCGTATTTAATTTCTACGTGATCGCCTCCAGTATGACCCCAAATTGGTACTGATCTTATGATATTGAATCCTGGAGAATTTGTGGGGACTATAATTTGAGTCATCTTGGAATTTACTTCTCCAGAATCAGATTCTTCTTCAGTTCTGCACATCACAATTGCAAAATCTGCTCTTATTCCATTGGAAGTCATCACTTTATGACCATTTATTACCCATTCATCTCCATCTTTAACTGCAGTTGTTTTTATAGATCTAGGATCGGAACCAGCACTATCGGGTTCTGTCATCGAAAAGGCGGATTCCATTTCACCGGCAACTAACGGTTCTAACCATTTCTTCTTTTGTTCGTTAGTCCCATATTTCAATAAAACTTTTTGATTGCCTGAGTTGGGTGCGATGACTCCAAACAATCTATTTGAAAGGGGCGACCAAGCTAAAATTTCATTCATGTAAGCATGAGCCATAAAACCAATTCCCATACCCCCATATTCTTGAGGTAAATGGGGCGCCCAAAGATTTTCAGATTTTACCGTTTCTCTAATTTCTGACCTGATAGATTTCGCAATATCTCCACCTTTATAAATTTCGGATTCGTTAGGAATTATTTGCTCTGAGACTATATTTGCTGTCTTTGTTCGGATGTCATTAATGTCACTCGAAAGAGTAGGTATCGGCGCAATTTGCATAATTTTTATTATCTTATTTAGTTAATTTCTTGGATAATAATAACTAAGAAATTTCTAAAATAAAATCAAAATAAAAATATGAAGTACTTAGTTTACGCAATTATGATTTTCATTGTTGTTTCCTGCAGCAATGTAGCTAATCAAGACTCAATTCGTGACACTTCACAAGGATTAGTGATTGGAACAAATTACGACAATAATACTTTTGCATGGAAAGGAATTCCATTCGCTAAAGCGCCTATAGGAAATCTAAGGTGGAAATCGCCAAAACCTGCAGAAAGCTGGAATGGGCTATTGCAAGCAAATGAATTTTCAGACGAATGCTTCCAAAGAGAAATAATTTTTGCAGAAGAAAAATTCATCGGTAGTGAAGACTGTCTATATTTGAATATATGGTCTCCTAGATTATCAGAGCAAGAAATAAACGAAATGGACAAGCCACTACCCGTCATGATGTGGATTCATGGAGGTGGGAACATTGTTGGGGATGCCAAGATTTACGATCCAAGCATGTTAGTGTCTGAACAAGAAGTGATCGTTGTCACTATTCAATACAGAATGGGAGCTCTTGGATGGTTCAGACATCCTTCTTTAGTAGATCAAAATTCCTCACTCGAAGAGAAATCTGGTAATTTCGGAACACTGGATACAATCGCTGCCCTCAAATGGATAAAGAAAAACATAGATGCGTTTGGAGGAGATCCTAACAACGTTACAATTTTTGGAGAATCTGCCGGCGGTCATAATGTGACTGCGCTGTTCGCTTCACCATTGGCAGCAGGATTATTTCACAAAGTAATTGTTCAGAGCGGAGTCTCAAGTGTGTCATCTATAACAGCAAGTGAAAGCTACTTGCCAGACAATAGAGAAGCTCCCACTGATAGTTCATTAGATATTTTTAATAAAATAGTTGTTTCTCAAAAACTAGCTGATAACTTACAAGAAGCTAGATCTGTTCAAGAAGGTATGAGTGAGGCTCAACAAAAAGAATTTCTTTACAAAGCATCACCAGAAGAATTAACTCAAGCACTTTTAAATGATAGACCAGCAAAAGTTGGTATGCCCAGAGTATTTCCAGATGGTCACGTAATCTTAAAAGGTGGTTTTCAAGAAGCTTACACCGATTCAAATTTTAATAAAGTACCCATTATTTTTGGAACCAACAAAGACGAAAATAAGTTTTTCAATTCGATGAACCCTAATTTTGTAGAGTGGAAACCTGCAAAAGGATTATTCAAAACTGCAGGCATTGATGTAATGCCCACGAAAATAATTGATCCAGATTATTATGATGCAATAAACTTTTATGGATCAGGATTTTGGAAAAACTCTGCTGTAGACATTCCTGCTAGCAGTCTCGTCAAAAGTGGACATTTAGACACCTATGCTTATCGATTCGACTGGGACGAATTGAAAGAAGTAAATGGAGTTGAATTGTCTAAATTAGTTGGCGCAGCGCATGCATTGGAAATTTTGTTTGTTTTTGGAACTTTTGAAAATTTTATAATTAGAAGTTTTTTATTTGGCCGAGGTTCTTATGCTCCTGCTGTTCAACTCTCAAAAGATATTCAGTCATATTGGGCTGAATTTGCTTACACAGGAAATCCAGGAAAAGGTAGAGAAAAAAACCTGCCACTTTGGAGTAGTTGGTCAGAAACTGGTGATAAATATTTAATTCTAGACTCTAGTCTGGATAAAGGAATTCGAATGTCCGATGAAGAATACACCGTAGATTTTTTACTTAGCGGACTTGCTATAGACGACAGACTATCCGATGTAGAAAAATGTGAGACTCTGTTTGGAATTTCTTATGATGACGGAACGGGAGTATCTGACAAAATTTTTAACTCTTTTATGAATGGATTTTGCAGCGATCTTAACTATACTCGGACTATAGAGATTATTAACGCGGATAGAACCAAAATTACAATTGATAATGAAGAGGAGACCTGATGAAAAAAATAGATTTTTATTTTGATTTTGCAAGCCCAAATGCATATTTTGGGTTTAATGTTTTGAAAACATTTCCCGAAAAATATGATTGTGAAATAAATTACATTCCAGTTTTATTGGGGGGAATTTTTAAATCCACGAATAACAAACCTCCAATGGAACAATTTTTTGGGGTTTTGAATAAAAACGAGTACCAATCTTTAGAAATAGAAAGGTTTGTTAATCGTCATGGATTAACAAAATTTAAAATGAATCCCCATTTTCCAGTAATTAGTCTCCAAATTGTTCGTGGAGCTATAGCTGCAGAAATGGATGGATACTTAGAAGATTACATTGAAAAAGTCCTTGTTCACATGTGGGAAGAACCAAAGAAAATGGATGATCCTGAAGTAATAAAAGCTGCTTTTGAGGAATCAGGATTTGATTCAGAAAAATTATTGGAGCAAATGCAGGATCCAGATGTTAAAACTAAGTTGATTTCAAACACCGAAGATGCGGTTAAAAGAGGATTATTCGGGATTCCAACGTTCTTTATCGATGATGAGATGTATTTTGGAAAAGATACTATTTGGATGATTGAAGAGATTCTTGCTGCTTCTTAAGTTTGTTATAAATAGTTTTACTAAAAAAGTTCCAAAACAAAAAAATCCCTAGAAAAGCTAATAGGGAAATCCAATCAGGAGCATTCAGTAAAGCAAGTGCAATGCCTAAGGAAAAAATTAATAAACTTGCGGAAGAAACAATAATAAGAGTTTTTCCTGTTGAATAACCTAAATCGATAAAGTAATGATGAATATGTTCTCTATCGGAACTGAAAATCGAAGTTTTTTTAATTAATCTTTTCCAAATTACTCTGAATGCATTAAGCAGCACTAGGCCTATACACCACAGAGCATCCACAGGTCTAATTCCTTCAACGTGAATACCTTCAGTAGCTTGGGAAAGCATAACAAAAGAACCAGCAATAAGAAATCCAATCATCATGGCGCCGTGATCACCAATGAACACTTTGAATTTATCGCCTAAGAGGCCAAGATTCATGACAATATAAGGAGATATAGCTGATAAAAAGGTAATATGAAAGACGGATATTCTTCCGCATAAGATAATCATCCCCAAAAGTGCTAATAAAACCTGTGAGCTAAAGAAACCGTCGATCCCATCAATCCAATTAAATGCATTAGTCACACCCACAATACAAAAAATAGTAAAAATAAAAGCTAAATATTCGTCCAATATGATTTGCCCACCTCCCAGCAAAGATCCCAAATTTATCAGGCCTACATCTCCTAGTTGAATAAATAAGACAGAGCAACTTATTTGCACAAACAATCTAACCCACACTGGTAAGTTTACAAGATCATCAATTAAACAAATAATTAATAAAACAAGAGAAAGTAGAAGCAAAATTATGAAAGCAAAAAAAGGAAAATTTGATCCATAGCCATTGAGTGGTAATTGAATATTTAAAGTATCATTTAAGTCAAAATAAAATATTAAGAGACAGACAAAAACGAAAAGACAGTAACTTAAGCCAAATGACAATCCGCCTGAAATTGGTACTGCCATCTTGTGTTGTTTCTTAACTCCATCAGGTGCATCAACAAAGTTTCTTTTTTTAAAAAAATGACGGATAAGTAAATGAATAATAAAACCCACCAACAAAAATAATAAAAAGAAAGAGAACATTTTTGAATGTCCTTAAATTATTAATTTAAGAAGCTGTCGTCTTTTTCAAGCATTAAATCATAAATAGGTTGAAAACTAGCCCACATCGCAAATTCAGATCCAACTTGCGACTTTGTCAATTCTGCAACCTCATCCGAGATTCTTTCCATTTGACCTGCTGATTCTGCTATCAACTGAGATTGACAACATCTGTCCATCGATAAAAAGGCCCATAAAGCCGCATCCACAGATTCACCAGTTGTTAAAAGTCCATGATTTTTTAAAATTGCAGCTTTTTTATCTCCAAGTGCTTTAGCTATTCTATCTCCTTCATCTGTTTCTAAGACAACTCCAGTAAAATCATCAAATAAAACATGGTTATCAAAAAAAGCACATGAATCCTGTGTAATTGGTTCCAATAATCTGCCAAGACTAGAAAAAGATTTTCCATACATGGAATGAGAATGAGCCGCTGCATTTACATCTGGTCTAGCTTCATGAAGTCTTGAATGGATAGCAAAAGCCGCTGTGTTCAACATTTTCCCTTCTCCTTGAACAATATTTCCTTCTCTGTCGACAAGAATTAAATCAGAAATACATATCTGACCAAAATGCATTCCAAAAGGGTTCACCCAAAAATAATGAGGATACTCTGGGTCTCTTAAAGTGATATGACCTGCAATTCCTTCATCGTAACCAAAATGTGAAAACATCCTAAAGCCAGCAGCGAGCCTTTCCAATTGGTGTCTTCTAAGCTCTTCGGGTGATTTACATTCTATTGGCGATAATGAGCCTTTTTCTTTTTGAGGCAATTTCCCCAATGTTGTATCGATAGGTAATTGAATTTCTTTTTCTGACATAATTGCTCCCGATAGCAGAGATTTAAAAAATTTAAATCGTTTATTTAAATAAATATTTTGTACAATTATATTTTAAACACTCAGAAAAGTTATGGCAAAAATAAAAAAAGGATTTCGCTTAGAGAAAGATAGTCTTGGTGAGGTTTATGTTCCGAAAAATGCTTTGTATGGTGCTCAAACTCAAAGAGCTATAGAAAATTTCCCAATCAGTGGCATAAAAATGGATTTTCCTTTTACTAATTCTTTTGTAGATACATTAGGGTTAATTAAAGACGCAGCAGCAAAAGCAAATAAAAAATTAGGCTTTTTAAGTACAAAAAAAGCCGTCGCAATTTCAAAAGCCGCTAAAGAAGTTTGGCAAAGTAAACATAATAAAGAATTTCCTCTAGACGTATTTCAAACTGGTTCTGGAACTAGCTCAAATATGAATGCAAATGAAGTGATTGCTAATTTAGCCTTTAAATTGAATGGTGTTCATATTGATCCAAACGACGATGTAAATATGAGTCAAAGCAGTAATGATGTTATTCCAACCGCTATTAAAGTGAGCGCCTACAAAGACTTAACTGAGAAGCTTTATCCTGCTTTAGAAAAATTAATTATTGAAATAGAAAAAAAAGAAGCAGTGTTTAAAGGGATAATTAAAACAGGAAGAACTCACTTAATGGATGCTATGCCCATAGAAGTTTCTCAAGAATTGTCTGCTTGGTCTTCTCAGCTCAAAAATACCAAAAAAACATTAGTCTTCTTAGAGAAAAGACTCTTAGAAATGCCCTTGGGTGGGACTGCGGTAGGAACCGGCATAAATGCACATCCAAGATTTGCTAAAACTTTTGCAAAAGAGTTATCTACTTTAATAGGAGGTAAATGCAAAGCTATTGCGAGCGAAAACTTTTTTCATGAATTAAGTGCTCAAGATACAGCGGTTCAAGTCTCAGGAGAGCTAAAGAATCTTGCAGTGGTTTTGATGAAAATTTCAAATGATCTCAGGTGGATGAATTCTGGACCTCTTGCAGGACTATCAGAAATAGAACTGAAAGCGTTGCAGCCTGGTAGCAGTATTATGCCTGGTAAAGTTAATCCTGTTATACCTGAAGCAGTTGCCATGGCTTCTGCCGATGTTATTGGAAATGACGTAACGATAACAATTGCCGCACAGTCAGGAAATTTTCAACTAAACGTAATGCTTCCTGTCATAGCTTACAACCTTCTTAAAAGTATGGCTTTATTAACAGGCAGCATGAAAGTCTTGGCTGATAAAACTATTAAATCTTTTAAGGTTAATAAAAAAACTTTAGAGAGTGCTTTGAATAAAAATCCAATTCTTGTCACAGCTCTTAACCCTGTGATTGGATATGCAAAGGCAGCTGAAATTGCCAAAAAAGCTTATAAGGAAAACTTACCAATAATAGAAGTAGCTCTTGAAGAAACAGATTTAACCAGAGCTCAATTAAATAAATATTTAGATCCAAAGAAACTTACCAAAGGGGGTATCAAATGAGTCCAGAAAAACTTACTGAAAGTTCTTGTGTAGCCTGTCGAGAAGATGCTCCTCTTGTAACACAAGAAGAAATTGAAGAATTAAAGCCACAAATTCCAGCTTGGGAAATTCAAAAAACAAATGGTATTGATCGTTTGATCTGTGCTTTTTCGTTTGATAACTATCTGGCCGGATTAGAATTTGTTTCTAAGGTTGCAAATTTGGCAGAAGAGGAAGACCACCATCCAGAAATTACCTTGGAGTGGGGCAAAGTAACAGTATCTTGGTGGTCACATAAAATAAAAGGCCTTCACAGAAACGATTTTATTGCGGCTGCAAAGACGGATAATCTCTTTTCTCGATAGAAATTCTTGATGAGACTAATAGAGCTAAAATACTTGCAGCTCCCATTAGCATAAAAGATTCTTTGTAAATGCCAGCGTCAAATGCTTGCCCAACTATTAGTATCCCTAGAGGCTGCACTGGAACAATTATTAGTGCAGAAATACCTCTAACGGATCCTAGATTGTGAGAACCAAAAGCTTTCAAGAAACAAGCGCTCATCAAAACCATTGCTCCGCCAAAACCCAAACCAAAAACAAAACATGATATTAAAAACATATCAAAGCTTTCAACAATTGTTAGACCAAAAATTCCAGCTGCCTGCATAGTCATCATAATCATGACCGGACGATTTGCAGACATCCTATCAATTAAATATCCAAATAAAACTTTTCCAACTACTCCTCCAAAAGCAGCAAGAGAATAGGCAAAGACAGTTTGTTTTAAAGGAAATCCAAAAGCCTCCCAAATTTCTTCAAATCCTAAATTTTCGGCATGGGGTATTAAATGAAGTAATACACCTCCCATAGAAAAAAATTGAAGAGCAAAAGCCAAAGAAATAAACCAAAAACTACTATGTTTAAAAAAATCCATCATTGGCAGAGGTTCTTCAGCCACTGATTCAATATTGGGATTGGCATCATTGTCTTTGTATTGATTTACTTCTTCAGGAGTATTTACAACAAATAAATAGATTATTGGGAGAAGTAGAAAAATAACTATGGCCGCAAAAACAAGATACACATTTCTCCAACCGATCAAGCTAATTAGCGGATCGACGAGAATAGGTAACATTACTCCAGAAAAAGATATGCCTATTGCTGCGATTCCAAGCGCGATTCCTGCTTTCGCATCAAACCAATTTGCTACAAGTTTAGTGACAGATAAGTTGCCTAAAGCTGGACCACCAACTGCAATTAAGGTTGCATAAATTAAAAGCAAGAAAAAAATACTTTCGACGTAAGCAATTGAAACTAATCCGAGACTAAAAATAAGTCCACCAATCAACATAATGTGTTTGACAGAGTATTTGTCCAAAAGCCTGCCTAAAACTATGGAGGCTGCAGCAGAGCAAATAAAAAACAAAGATAAGGCACCAGACAATTGAGCTTGAGAAGCACCTAATTCTTTTTCTAAGGAAGCAAACATTAGTGGATAACAATAAAATGTAAAACCAATTACAGAAAATTCCATGAGAACCGCGATACTCACCATATTCCAACCCTTAAAACTCATATTTCTAATTGCCTTTGTTTTTTTTAACCATTCTGTATAATTTGAAGATGTTGCATATTGAAGAACAAGCTTTAACCTTCGATGACGTGCTTCTGCTCCCTGATTATTCCGAAGTTTTACCTCAAGACACCGATTTAAGCACAAAATTGACTCGATCTATAGATTTAAAAATTCCTCTGGTATCAGCCGCTATGGATACAGTCACCGAAAGCAAAATGTCTATTGCTCTAGCAGAACTTGGAGGAATAGGAATTATTCACAAAAATATGCCAATTATAGAACAGGCAAAAGAGGTTAATTCTGTAAAAAAATTTGAAAGCGGAATCGTCAGAGAGCCAATTACAATTTCTCCAGACAAAACTGTAGGAGAGCTTATAAGGTTAACTCAGGAATTCAATATTTCAGGAATGCCCGTTGTTGAAAATGAAAATTTGGTTGGGATTGTTACTTCAAGAGACTTTAGGAATGTTCTTGATTCAACTCTAGCAGTATCCAATATTATGACTCCTAAGGAGAAGTTGGTAACAGCCACTGAAAAAGAAAGTTTAGACGTGATTAAAGATCTTCTGTACAAAAATAGAATAGAAAAAATTCTTCTAGTCGATAAAAATTTTTCTCTCAAAGGCTTAGTGACCCTTAAGGACATAAATAAAACTAAGGATTTTCCGTTAGCTACTAAAGATGACGAAGGGAGGTTGATGGTAGGCGCTGCAGTTGGTAATGGGGAAGAGACGGAAGAAAGAGTAGATGCGTTAGTAAATGCAGGGGTAAATGTTTTAGTGGTCGATAGCGCTCATGGACATTCAAAAGGTATTATTGAAAGAGTTGTGTCGATAAAAAAAGACTATCCTGAGTTGCAATTAATAGCAGGAAATGTAGCAACCGGAGCAGGAGCCTTAAAATTAGTAGAAGCTGGTGCAGATGCAATAAAAGTTGGCATTGGTCCAGGTTCTATATGTACGACGAGAATAGTTACGGGAGTTGGGGTTCCACAGATTTCGGCAATAGCTAACGTCGTGTCAGCCTTAAAAGAACAAGACGTTCCAGTCATAGCTGACGGCGGTATCAGATTTTCCGGAGATATAGCTAAAGCAATTGCAGCTGGGGCCAACTCCATAATGCTTGGAAGTATTTTAGCTGGAACTGAAGAAGCGCCAGGAGAAGTAGAACTATATCAAGGCAGAAGTTACAAATCTTATAGAGGCATGGGTTCGGTCGGAGCAATGTCGGGGGAGAGTAATTCTGGAGATAGATATTTTCAGGAAAATGTTTCAACTTCTGAAAAATTAGTTCCAGAAGGCATTGAAGGAAGAGTCCCTTATAAAGGTTCAGTTGAAACGACTCTTCATCAAATGCTTGGAGGCTTGCAACAAAGCATGGGTTATACAGGAAATAAAGATATTGAATCTATGAGAACGAAGACTAAATTTGTCAAAATTACTGCTTCAGGAATTAACGAGAGCCATGTTCACGACGTAAATGTAACTAAAGAAGCTCCGAATTATAGAATTCGCTAAAAGTGAAAAACAGTATAGATTCTGAAAAAATTTTAATCTTAGATTTCGGATCTCAATACACTCAATTAATTGCAAGAAGAGTAAGGGAAATAGGTGTTTTTTCAGAAATCGTTTCCCATCAAATTTCATACAAAGATATTCTTAAATACAATCCCAAAGGAATTATTCTTTCGGGAGGACCAGAATCGGTCTACACAAAAAAAATTTTAAGAATAGATAGCAAAATTTTGGAGAGTAATATTCCAATTCTTGGCATCTGTTATGGCATGCAATTAATCGCTCAACATTTCAAAGGTAAAGTAAAAACCTCTAATAAGAGTGAATTTGGTGCTACTAAAGTGAAACTAAATAAAGGGAAAATATTCAAAAAAATCTTATCAAAAGAACTTAACGCATGGATGAGCCATGGCGACAAAGTCACAAAACTTCCGAAAGGTTTTAAGAGAGTTGCTTTTAGCAGTAATTGTTCAATTGCCGCAATAGAAAATCAAAAACAAAAAATATATGGGTTACAGTTTCATCCGGAAGTGACTCATACTGAAAAAGGTTCAAAAATTTTAGAAGTATTTTCTAAGGAAATATGTTGTTGTGCCGGAAAATGGCGATCAAAAAATATTGTTGAGTCACTAGTAGAAGAAATCAAATTAAAGGTCGGAAACAGCAAAGTGCTTTTGGGAATATCGGGCGGTGTTGATTCTTCTGTTGCAGCAGCTTTATTGCACAAAGCAATTGGATCTAAGCTTGAGTGTATTTTTGTAGACAATGGTCTTTTAAGAAAAGATGAAGCAAGGCAAGTTAAAAGAGATTTAAAAAAAGCCTTAGGCGTGAAAATAAACTTTGCAGATTCAGAAAAGCTTTTTTTGAAAAACTTAAAAGGTAAAACTGATCCTGAAGAAAAGCGAAAAGTAATTGGGAAAACTTTTATAGATGTTTTTTTAAAAGAAGCCAAAAAATTAAAAAAGGTCGAATATTTAGCCCAAGGAACTATTTATCCAGACGTTATAGAATCTTCTGGTGTCAAAGGAGGAAAAGCCCATGTAATTAAGTCACATCATAATGTGGGAGGTTTGCCTGAGTATTTAAAATTACCCTTAGTTGAACCCCTTAACTCTCTATTTAAAGATGAAGTTAGAAAGATTGGCCTAGCACTAGGTCTGCCTAAGGCTTTGATCGGAAGGCATCCTTTTCCAGGACCAGGACTTGCTGTCAGAATGTTAGGAGAGATTACTAAGGAAAAATTAGAAGTACTTAGAGAGGCAGATCAAATATTTATTGACGAATTAATTAATGCAAATTTATATAATAAAGTTAGTCAGGCCTTCGCAGTATTTCTTCCTGTAAAAAGTGTTGGTGTTGTAGGTGATGCTAGAAGATATGAGTATGTAATAGCACTTAGAGCGGCCGAAACAATTGACTTTATGACTGCAAAAGCATCAAAAATTTCACACAATTTATTAAACAAAGTATCCGATCGGATTATTAATGAAATCCCAAAAGTTTCTAGGGTGGTTTATGATATTTCTAGCAAACCTCCAGCAACAATTGAGTGGGAGTAAAAAAAGGTTAAAATGTTTATAATTATATTACTTAATAATTTAGGAGAGTAAATATGAAAAAATATATTTTTGCATCTATTTTAATGTTTTCAATCTCTTCATTTGCATTTGAAGTTACAGGAGAAAGCTTTACAGCCAAATGGTCAATTGATTCAGTAACCGTAGGAAAATTGGAGAGTACCATTAATATGTCTAGTGCAGATACAGGTCAATATGGAAAAGTCTATCTCTCTTATACTTTGACATCGAATCCTAACATACCTAATTCGGGAACATGGATTGGCTATGGCAGAGGCATAAGTCCAGATGGTGTTCTCGCTAGAGGAGATTTAATGGGTGTATGGACGATGGACGGAACAAAGATAAATGTGAAGTCAGTTGATAGCGTTACTGATGGTATAAATTTCTTGAGCGGGACTATTGATCTTATCGCAGGAGAAATGGAAGCAGAAGTATTTAAAGTTGAGTAAATTTCAACAAATTATAAAGTTGCATATGTGATCCAGAGGCTTTAATTGCTATTAAATGAAGACATAAAACTTGACTATTCAGACGTGCTCATAAGACCTAAAAGGTCAACTATGAGCTCAAGAAGAGAGGTCAACCTAGAGAGAACGCATCAGTTTTTATGGAGTAAAAAGAAGTGGACCGGAATTCCTATTATGTCTGCGAATATGGATACAGTAGGAACTCCTGCAATGCATAAAGTCTTATCTAGATACAATCTAATCACCTGTCCCGCTAAACAATATCTAAAAAAAGATACGGAGATATTTAAAAAGGGAAAAAAAAATATCTGTTGGTTTGGAGGCATTGAGGATATTTCTAATCTCTCCAAAACCTCAACTGGTTTTATAGGCTTGGACGTTGCAAATGGTTATACCATTCGTTTCGTAGATGCCGTGAAAAAATTAAGAGATAAATGTCCAAAAGCAACTATAGCTGCAGGAAACGTTGTTACTGCAGATATGACTCAAGAGCTAATACTTGCAGGAGCAGATATAGTAAAAGTAGGTATTGGTCCAGGATCTGTATGTACTACTAGAATAAAAACTGGAATTGGCTATCCCCAGCTAAGCGCAGTAATAGAATGCGCCGATGCTGCTCATGGACTTGGGGCACATATTATTGCTGATGGAGGGTGTGTAAATTCTGGCGATATTGTTAAAGCATTTGCTGGTGGCGCTGATTTTGTAATGATAGGCGGAATGCTTGCTGGACATGATGAATGTGAAGGTGAAGTAGAAAATGGATTAATGAAATTTTATGGAATGGCCTCAGAATCTGCAATGGATAAACATCACAATCACAATGAATACCGTGGAGTAGAAGGTAAAACAGTTGAAGTTCAATATCGAGGCAATGCGGACGATACAATTAAAGATATCTTAAGTGGAATCAGATCTGCGTGTACTTATGTAGGTGCAAATCGTCTCAAAACACTTTCTAAATGTACAACTTTTGTTCGAGTAAACAATACACATAACACTATTTATGGAAACGAATAAAAACAGCATAAAAATTCGTTAGAAAGATAAAATCTTCTTAAAAACTAAATGAGATATAAAAACCTATGAAAATTTGCTTAATTTTTGGTCATTTTAATACTTCTAACTCTTTTAATGCTGCCGTAAGAGATACTTTTATTGAAGAAGCAAAAAAAAACGGACATGAAATAGACTTAATCAATCTATATGATGAGGAAGAGCAATTGCCTTTTTATCGAAGCGATATAAATCCTCCACCGAAATTAGTAATAGATTACAGGGAAAGGCTAGAAAAATCAGATGCAATGTTTTTGATGGGTGCTTGTCATAATTTGAGAATGAACGTAATCATTGAGAATTGGATAGATTGGGTTTTGCATCCAACGTGGTTTTTTACGTACAAATCAATTCTACCGGACAATAAATTCTTTAAAAACTATGGTTATCCGGTACCGGGTGCTATGAAAAATAAAATAGGAATTGTTTCGATAACCTATGGAGGACCAATGGTGAGCTATTTTAATTTTTCTTTTTTTAAAAACATTCCATTTAGGAGATTAAAGAAGACAGTTTTTCAACTCGGAGGCCTAAAAACTAAGTATCTAAGATTTTTTTCAGTTCTCCCAAATATGAGCAATCAAGAGTTCGATAATCATATGAACAAGGTAAAGGAGTTTGCGAGAAATCTTTAAATTTCATCCTTCTAAGTTAAATATGCTTAAAACATTAAATTTTTTTTGCCTAAATAAGATTTTCTAAAATTCACATGCCTAGATTACTTAAAAACTGCAACAACTTTAAAGATTTAAAAGACTTGGCAAGGAGAAGACTGCCAGGTCCAATTTATCACTACATTGATGGAGCTGCAGAAGATGAGACTACTTATAAAAGAAATACAGAAGCATTTCAGGATGTTGATTTAGTTCCGAATGTGCTTGCCGGCGTAGAAAATATTGACATGTCAGTGAAAGTAATGGGTCATGAGTTAGGAATACCAATTTTTTGTTCTCCGACCGCTCTACAAAGGCTCTTCCATTATCAAGGCGAAAGAGCGGTTGCCAAAGCTGCTGAGAAGTTCAATACCTTGTTTGGCGTTTCATCTTTAGGAACGGTAAAACTTAAAGATATAGATGAACTGATCAATACTCCTAAAATGTTTCAGTTCTATTTTCATAAGGACAGAGGTTTAAATGATTCAATGATTACCCTGGCTCAGGAAGCTAACTTTGAAATTTTAACTTTAACAGTTGATACCATCACTGGAGGTAATCGAGAAAGAGACTTGCGAACAGGTTTTACTACGCCTCCAAAATTAACTCCGAAAAGCATTTTTCAGTTCGGTATGAAACCTGCTTGGGCTTTAAATTATTTATTCAGAGAAAAATTTGAACTTTCTCAATTATCAAGTCACGTAAAGGAAGGAACGAATATTTCTATCTCTGTTGGAGATTATTTCACGACTATGCTTGATCAGAGTATGACTTGGGACGAAGTTATTAAGCTCAAAGAAAACTGGGGAAGAAAATTTTGTCTCAAAGGCATAATGAGTCCAAAGGATGCGAGAAAAGCAGTAGAGATGAAGGCCGATGCAATTATGGTCTCAAATCATGGGGGAAGACAACTTGATGGGGGAAGAAGTTCTTTCGATCAACTTGATGAAATTCTTCAAGAAGTGGGTGGAGAAATTGAGGTGATTCTCGATGGAGGTATACAAAGAGGGACACATGTTTTAAAAGCACTAGCAATGGGTGCAACAGCTTGTTCAGGAGGAAGAATGTATTTATTTGGTCTAGCTGCTGCAGGACAAGAAGGTGTTGAAAAAGCCCTCGGAAATATGAAAAGTGAAATCGAAAGAGATATGAAATTAATGGGAGTAAAAAAAATCAGTGATTTAAATTCTTCTATGATTAGATTTCGCTAGCAATGAATAATAAAAAAAGATAATTTATATTTTTTAATTGGGAGAAAAAATGTCAGATTCAAAATACACACCACCAAAAGTCTGGAAGTGGGACAGCAAAAATGGTGGTAAATTTGCAAACATAAATAGACCAATTTCTGGGTCAACACATGAGAAAGAGTTACCCGTCGGTAAGCATCCAATACAGCTTTACTCTTTAGGTACGCCGAATGGGATAAAGGTAACTGTCATGTTAGAAGAGCTTCTAGCTTTAGGCTATGAAGGAGCAGAATACGATGCTTTCCTTATTAATATTGGAAATGGCGATCAATTTGGAAGTGGCTTTGTAAAGATTAACCCAAATTCAAAAATCCCTGCATTACTTGATCGAAGCACTGATCCACATACTAGAGTTTTTGAATCTGGTGCAATGTTGGTTTATTTGGCTGAAAAATTTGGAGAATTTTTACCAACCGATCCATCGAAAAAAGCAGAATGCATGTCTTGGTTATTCTGGCAAATGGGAAGTGCCCCATACCTTGGAGGTGGTTTTGGTCATTTTTATGCCTACGCTCCTGAAAAATTTGAATATCCCATCAATCGATTTGCTATGGAAGTTAAAAGACAATTAGACGTGTTAGATAAAAATCTAGCCGAAAGGAAATTTATTTGTGGTGACGACTACACTATTGCTGACATTGCCATTTCACCTTGGTACGGCACTCTAGTACTTAGAAATATATATGACGCTGCAGAGTTTTTGGACGTCGCTTCTTATGAAAATGTTGTGCGCTGGGCATCTGAAGTTTCAGATCGTGTAGCTTACAAAAGGGGTGCTAGAGTCAATAGATCTCCAGATCAATTAAAAGACAATGCAATACTTGAACGTCACGATGCCAGTGATTTAGATTAATTATGAGTAGCCTTTTAAAAATTTATGGCGTCCCAATGTCTCAAGCTTGTAGGTCCCTAATATGGTTAGTTTTGAATAAAAAAATGCCCTTTGAATTAGTTTTAACAATGCCAGGATCCAAACAAGAAAATGGAACTCGTCATCCAACTTATTTAGAAAAGTTTCCGAACGCAACAATACCTGCATTGGAAGATCCAAGCACAGGTTTTTTGCTTTCTGAATCTCACGCAATTATGTGTTACTTATGTAATAAATTTGAATGGTTCGACTTTTATCCGAAAGATAATGAAAAACGTGCAAAAGTTGATGATTTTCTTCATTATCATCATCGAAAAGTTAAGGAGGCTTCTATAGCTTATTTTGCTCCAAAGGTAAGAACTGATTTAAATCTTCCTGAAATTTTAATTGGAAATGCTGAAAAGTCTTTTAAAGACTCATTAAATGCTTTAAATACCAATTGGTTAGAAAAGAATAGGTTTATCACTGGAGATCAAGTGACATTAGCAGATTTAGCAGCCTATGTTGAAATTGGTCAATTGCGAGATTGTTATACGAATCTTTATGATTTTAGTCCTCTGAAGAACATTGAGCGTTGGATTGAAGATATGACAAATGTGGAAGGGCATGACGATGCTCATCTAGTCTTAAAGGAGCTAGGCGATATCAGCGAGAATCCTCCATCCATGGAAAATATTGCAAAAGCGAACATTACAGGTTTTAAAAGAATATTAGAATTGACTTCCTAATTGAATCAATGGATTTACCTAAAGGTATCTGGCGAAAATTAGCCTTATTAATTTTTTCTTTTATTTTTATTTATGTTGGATTTGATCATTTCATTAACCCTGAGTTTTATCTCAAGATAATGCCTCCAAGCTTCCCTTTTCATTTAAAAGCGGTATTGATAAGCGGATTTTTTGAGATTCTCGGCGGAGTTGGGATTTTAATTTCAAGAATTAGAAAGTTTGCTGCTTGGGGGTTGGCAGCATTGATTGTTGCTGTTTATCCAGCAAATATTTACATGGCGCTTTCTCCAGAAAGTTTTCCTGATTACCCTCTATATCTGTTATATTTTCGCTTGGCCTTACAGTTTGGGATATTTTATTGGGCTTATTTGATCACCACACCTAATTTTAACCCTTCCAGATAAAATGAAAAACATAGAGATGGAAAATTCCAAACAAAAAATAGGTTTTTTTGGGCCCATGAAGCCTTTTAACTCTGCCAAAACTTTTTTTGAGAAGACGGCAAATGGTGGAATGAAAGCAACAATTCATCACGCACCGATGAAAGGCGTTTCTGTGAAACATCTGAGATGGTGGTTTGAACACATCGATGAAACTACAACTTACAACGGTTCAGATTTCAATGGTCAAGAAGTTCCAAGGTATCATCTTTGGCATCCTCACGACCACATTAAAGTTTATTGGAAAAAGAAGTTATTGGATGACAATGGAAGAGTAATGGCGGGTTCAAAAATGCATATAAAAGAAACTTTTGGAGGCCATTTAATAAATGAGAGCGTGCTTATTACAAGATTTGACAATGAAGAATATAATTTTCAATTGGGTATGTTTGGTTTTAAAGGCGGGGAGTTAATACATGCCTACAAAGATAGTCCTGAGGGTGTTTTGTTTTTTACAGAGTTGATCATAGGAAGCGACATGCCAATCATAGGTAAACTATTTACTTGGTTGATAACCAAGTTTTTGGTTTCAGAAGAGATACTCAAAGCTTGGATGCAACACAATATTGAGGAGTCAGGAGAAAGCGAAAAGTTTATTCCTATACTTTACAATTACTATAATAATTCATAAAAGTTTTGAAGAGGCTAATCTTAAGTCGCAAAGGCTTTGATTCAAGTGCTGGCGGTGGACCTTCTCCAATCTTAAACGATGGAAGGATATTTTCTTTACCAATTCCACAAAAAGAAAAATCTCCACACAGATACTTAGATTTAAAATTTGATGAATTTAATGGAGAGGATTTCATAAAAAAAATTAAATGTTCAGTTTCGTCTGAGACCTTTTGCCATTTTGATCCAAGACTTGATCAAGAAATAGGTATTTTTGGTCAAGCGAATGCAGCGCAAACTGAACTAAAAAACAAGGATATCCAAACCGGAGATTTGTTCTTATTTTTTGGTTGGTTTAAAAATTTGTCAAGATCTGGAAGAGACCTACATCATATATTTGGATGGTTGCAAATAAATAAAATTATTGAGGGCGAGAAAAAAATAAAAAAATTTCTTTTAGAAAATAATTTGCAACATCCACATGGCTTCGAAGACGTTAGTAGGTACAAAAATAATACCTTGTATATTGGTGCAAAAAAATTGTCTTTTGATAAAAAAATTTTTAATTGTAATGGATCAGGATTGTTCAAAAAAACTCATAAAAATTTAATTTTAACTGAACCACATATGACGAGATCAAATTGGAAGCTTCCAGTTGAATTTTTAAGTAGTAAAAATATTTTTCTTAATCGGTTGAAATGGCGTGATAAAAAAAATTTAAAGGTTGCTTACAAAGGGTTTGGTCAGGAATTTATCTTAGATGTAGAAAAAAATCCTAAAGTAGCTAAATGGGCTATTAATCTAATCTTGAACCATGAATGATGAAGTAAAAAAAATTGTTATAATTAATTATGGAAAATATAAAAAGATATCAAAACTACAAAGATTTCTTTCCTTTTTATTTGAGAGAACACAGTAGAAAAAGTACTCGCATGCTTCATTACTTTGGAACAATAGGTTATCAGACACTCTTTTGGACGCTAATCTTCTCACAAAATTTTTTGTTGCTTCCTTTGATTCTTCTTGCAGGATACGGTCCAGCTTGGGTTGGACATTTTTTTTATGAAAAAAATAAACCTGCAACTTTTTCTTATCCTCTTTGGTCTTTAAAAGGTGACCACCACATGGTTTATTTACTTTTAACAGGTAATTTAAAGAGAGAATTAACAAAAGCTGGAGTTAAAGTTTAAAAACCCTTTAAAACAAATTAATAATATCTAATGTTCTCAGAAAATTTATTAAATCCTGCTGAATTAAAAGAGTTGAAGCAAAAAAAAGATTTCATTAATATTTTCACTCTTGTTTCCATGTGGACTCAGGTGATTCTTGCATTTGTTTTATACATTTTATTCCCAAATTTAATAACTTTTTTTATTTCAGCAATAATCATAGCTGCCAAACAGTTTCAGATGGTCGTATTTATGCACGATGGTGCTCACGGCTTGATTTTTAAAAATAGAAAATTAAATGACTTAGCGTCACAATGGTTATGCGCTTATCCAGTAATGACTGATACGGTCTCTTATAGAAAAGTACACTCACAACATCATAAATTTACAGATACAGAAAAGGATCCAGATTTGGGCCTTACCGCTGCTTTTCCAACTTCTTGGAAAAGTTTAGTAAGAAAATTCATTCGGGATTTAACAGGGGTCGCTGGCTTCAGAAGATATTTCGCTGCTTTGATGTCAGCATGGGGTAATGAAGACTCTATTTTTAAAAGCATCGCTAGATTTATAACCAAACTAAAGGGCTTCTTAATAACAAACTTAGCGATTTTTGGGATCTTATTTTATTTCGGATATGGGTGGCTTTATTTGTTTTTGTGGTGGATTCCGATGTTAACTTTTTTTAGTTTGTTTTATAGGATAAGAAGTATCACTGAACATTCTGGTCTTAAAGGAAGTGATGACTTTACTTTTACAAGAACTACTTTAGTACCATGGTATTTGAGATATTTTTTAGCCCCTTTAAATGTTAATTACCACATCGAACACCATTTATTTACTTTTTGTCCTTGGTACAACTTGCCTAAAGCGCACAGATTCCTTGCAAATAAAGATTTAATTAATGATATGGAGATTTCCAAAGGTTATTTACCAGTTTTAAGGAAAATTCTAGCTAACTAACTTTTTCTAAAAAAAACTATTTGTAAAATTTTTCAGTAACTTCCCAAGCAAGTTTTTGCAAATTTTTCGCAATCTCTGGTTCAAGACCAAAATGGTAAGGATTATTTTCAGGAGATTTTTTATATAAGGCTGAAAAAATAACGCATGCACCCAAATATGTCCCAGCCTTGCTAGGATGTCTGTTATCAGAGGTGTAAAGATTTATTTTTGAAAACTTTTCATTTGCTTTTGCAAATGCAAGTCCGACAGGTATAACAAGTATTTTGTTTTCATTAGCGGCTTTTATGTATTCATTAGAGAGTGCTTCGATCATTTTTGGCTCATCTTTGAAAGGCCAAGTCATCATGAGTACAGGCTCAATTCCAATTTCTTTTAAATCATTGGAATGCTTCTTAATTATTCTATGAAAATCACTTTTTTTGTTAATTGGGCATCTGCTGCAGTCATGCATTATTAAAACGTCGAACGGTTCGACAGAAAGATTAATTAAATTATTTTCGTTGTCAAAAGTAAAAGAACCTATATTGGGGTTACTCACGTAAGATTTTATTTCATGCCAAGATAAAGATGCTCCGCTGATTGTAATTTTCCTAATTTTAAAATTTTTCTTTAATTCTAAATCTTTTTTTACAAGAGCTTCTAAAGGGTTGTGCATACCATTATTGAAATAAATAAAACTGTTTCCAACCATTAGAATATTTTTTGGCTTGAACGAATCAATACCTTTAATTTCCGGTTGGAGACAAAATAAATTACCAGAGAAGACAATGAGGAATAAAATACATTTTTTAAAAAATATTAAATTCATAAAAAAGTTTTGATTTTGTCCATTTAGACTAGCTACCCATTAAAATATGAGATAATTTTACAATGAATTCAGTAAAAGCAGATTTTTTCTATAGAAAGCCTTTAAAAAAGGGGGAGTCAAAACCTAATTTTGGTTTAGCAGAGCCCGATCCACAAAGACCTGATCATAAAAGCTTTGAAAGAGAAGTAATTAACGCAAGATCAAAAGCAACCTCTTTCAAGAGAGAAGGGTTTAAATTACTTAATCACAAATCTTCCGTAGAAGATTTCTATGATGATCAATCTGTTGCATCTACTTATTATTTAGAAATGCAAGAATTGGCAAAAAAAGAGTCAAGTGCTGATGAGGTTTTTATAGTATCTCACATTACAAGAAACGAATTAGAAGCGCAAAAAGGAAAAAGGCTTGGCGCTCATAGACTAGTTCACAATGACTTCACGCCAAATTTTAGCCAGACATTAAAACCCATAATAGAAAATACAACTTTCACACCATCAAAAATTTCTGTATTTAATCTTTGGAGAAGATTTGATGAAGATGGATTCGATGCCCCTTTTGCTGTTTGTGATTCATCTACTGTATCTGAAGAGGAGCTAATACCTACTGATCTTTTCAATTATTTAGATGGCGAAGAAGGATTTACAGTTGAAATTTATCAATCAAGTTTTAACGATCAGCATCAATGGTATTACTATCCAAAGATGAAGAAAGACGAAGTATTAATGTTTAAAACTTTCGATTCTCTTGAGAAACCTTTTTTGCCTACTTTACACAGCGCCTTTGATGAGCCTTCATTGAGAAAAGGTGTTTCACATCGTGAAAGCATAGAAGTAAGAGCTATTTGTCTTTTTAAATAGCCAAATATCTTATTTTGTTTTAAGGGAGATTGAGAAACTTTTAAAAATAAACTAAACCGATAAAGTATCCACCCATAAAAAAGCTAATGGCAAATACTGGATATACCTTAAAAAATAATAAAACTGACTGAATATAATTTTTCATATCGATATGGTAAACAATAAAAACTAGCTCGATTAGAACTTGTAATTATTTAAATATAGATTTTTTGACTTCAATTAGTGCAATTCGTTCAGTTTCTATTATCCGTTGGAAACTTTTGAACAATGTATTAAAGTAGTTTTAAATTTACTGGAGAGAAAAATGTTAAAACTTCACTTTGCACCCGCGTCAAGAGCAGAAAGGATTTTGTGGCTTTTAGAAGAGCTTAAGTTACCCTACGAATTAAACTTGATGCCATTTCATCCAGAGGCCTTGAAATCTGAGGAGCATAGAAAGCGTCACCCATTAGGAAGAATTCCAGTTCTCGAAGATGGCGATATAAGTATTTATGAGTCAGGCGCAATTATTGATTATGTATTGGAAAAACATAAGAATGGAGGTTTAAAACCAAGTATAGATTCTTCCGAATTTCCTTACTATCTCCAATGGTTCCATTTTTGTGAGGGCATGATTGCTCAACCAATGAATACTATCGTCGTTCACACTATTCTTTTACCGCCTGAAAGAAGAGACGAAACAGTTCTTGGTCAAGCTCAAAGACTTGCTACAAAATCATTACAAGCTATAGAGATTGCTCTTGAAGGTAAAGAATACCTGATAGGTGATTTTTCTGGTGTTGAATTTATGACTGGACATTGTTGTACAAAGCTTTCAGATTTAGGTTGTGTAACCGATGAAATGCCAAACTTGAAAGGATACGTAGAAAGAATTAAAGCTAGACCCGCTTTTGTAAAGGCAATAACTACTGGTAGTTAATTAAAGTTTTTCAGTAAGCTTTTTTCCTGCCTCTACTCCGAATTGATCAAATGGATTTATTTGCAGTATCTTAGCTGTTATAAAAGTTCTATATTCCCATAAAGCTATTAAGTAACCTAAATGAAAAGGATCAATTTTGGCTAATTCGAAGTGGTTAAGGTTTACATTAGCTTTAACTTCCTCTTTCGAGCCCTTTAATTCTTCGGGACAGTTTTTAAAAAGAGTTAATTGAGACTGTAATTGCTTTGAAATAAGTTTCTCATCAACGCGATCCTCAATGTTTGAAAAAAAATCAACACTATAGTTTTCTGTTCCCTGATGTAATTGTTGGAAATAAGAATGTTGTGCTTTAGGTCCAAAACCTCCAAATATAGTTTGACTCGTTTTTTTAAAAATGGATTTTGGATTAGCTGGTTTTCCAAGGGATTCCATTTCAAGTTGTTGTGCGTAATTAGGGAAAGACCTAAGCGGCCAAGAATAAGAGAGTAAAATTCTATTATTGAAGTTAAGAAAATTATTTTCCCATATATCTTTGTAGCTAAGATCTTTAATAAATTCTTTAAAAGATTTATCGGATGTTATTAATCTATCGACTTTATTACCTCCCTGAAGAAATTTAATATAATTCTCTTCTATATCTAAAATCGCGGGAATTGAAATATTGCTCCAAACAGAGTATCTACCTCCAATTTCGTCATCGATTAAAAAAATATTTTTTTCTTTGAAAAGAGTTTTAGCTTCCTTTTCATTTGCAGTTAAGACGATAAAATTCGATTTTACAGATTCTTCGTATGAATTTTTTTTAAGCCATTTTTTTGCATGTTTTAAACTTTCCAAAGTTTCATGAGTAGTTAAAGATTTTGATGAAACGATGAAAGTAGTCTCACTCGCTGGCAAACCATTCATTACTTCATGAAACTCATTGTCGTCTGGACCATTTATGAAATAAAAATTGAAGATCTCATTTGAAAAACTTTTTAAAGCTTCAAGCAGGAGATTTGACCCTTCATAAGAACCTCCGATTCCTAAAATAACTATATTTTTTTTATTATTTGTAATTAATTCATCTTTAAGTTTCTTTATTTTTGGAAAACCAGTTTTTAAGAACTGTTCAGATTGATTTCTAAGTTTTGGGTGAAAAGCTGCTCTATTTTCAGATTCGTTTACCAAATCTCCAGAAATAAGTGCTTCAAGGGATTCATCAACATTTATCTCTTTGTCAATTTTATTAAAAAGCGATTTTACTTCATTTGAATAATTCATATTGTATGATTTAAATTTTATGAATTGATCAGAATAAGAAGATTCAATAGAATTTGAGGGTTTTAATTTAGAAAGCTCTTCAAAAGAAGAAAGTAGTTTTTTCATGATTAACTTTTAGATTATAACTAATTTATCTTTGCTATCATTTAAGAAAATGAAAATCATACTAGCCATAAATTTAATAAGGTATTCATCCATCTTTTTTCTAGTTGGCTTACTGGTTTCCATGTACTTTTACCCTGGAGGTAACATTCATGATTCTTCTCAAATAGGATATTCCTTTATAAATAACTTTTTAAGTGATCTTGGAGGTTATAAATCTCATTCAGGTGAAGTAAATTTTTTATCTTCAACTTTTTTTGCTCTTTCTTTATCTATTTTTTCTCTAGCTGGCTTAGCCTTCTTAGTAATTCCTGAAATTTTCAAAGACGACAATTTAAATTATTTATTGTCTTTTATAGGAGCTATTTTATTTTTTGTTGGTTCAATTTTTTTTGCAGCTGTAGGATTTACACCATACGATCTTTATTTCGATGAGCATGTTTTCTTTGCCAAAAACTCATTTCGCTTAATGATTCCTGCATCTTTATTTTTATTATTAGTTTTAGGTAGAAGTGGAGTTTCAAAAAATTATTTATACATTATTTCCTTTTTTACTATCTCTACCATTCTATATGTGATCTATTTAAATGTTGGCGGTAATCCTATCGAAAATAAAGATGATTTAATTCCTAATGTCATTGCTCAAAAATTAATAGTAACGGTAAGTATGTTCTGTATTTTTCTGATAACTTTTGCTTTCTCAGAAAAACTAAAAAACCTTAGCATATAGAATGATCGGTCATGAAGCCATATTAAAAATGGGCAATCCCTTGCTTAGAGAGATTTCCAAACCTCTTCTAAAGAAAGAAATTTTATCTAAAGATACAAAAGAATTAATAAAAAAAATGTGGAATGTTATGGCTGAAGCCGGCGGAATAGGATTAGCAGCCCCTCAAATTGGAGTTTTAAAACAAGTAGCTGTAATTAAATTGGATAGTGAATCTGAAAGATATGAAATTCAGGAAAATTCAGAGGAATTTGTAATTATTAATCCTTCATTAGAAATACTAGATAATACAAAGCAAGGATTCTGGGAGGGCTGTTTAAGCGTTCCTGGTCTCAGGGGCTATGTTGAAAGACCTAGAAAATTAAGAATCACTTATTTAGATGAAGAAGCAATTCAAAACGAAATAATTGTTGAAGATTTTCTAGCTACAGTTTTCCAACACGAACTAGATCATTTGTTTGGCTACTTGTATGTTGATAGATTGAATTCAATTAAAGATTTAATTTTTGAGGACGATACTAATGATATCAAGTAAGAAAAACTTTTAGACTAATAAATGATTTCATCAACAAATGATATTGTCTTTATGACCGAAGCAATAAATATGGCCAAGGAAGGGCTTTTGTTAGGAGAAGTTCCTATAGGAGCTGTAGTAACTTACGATAATAAAATTATTGGCAGAGGATTTAATCAAAATATTAAAAATTCTGATCCTACGGCACATGCAGAGATAATTGCTTTAAGAGAAGCTTCGTCGTATTTAAACAATTATCGACTCAATGGATGCAATCTTTATGTCACTATTGAGCCATGTCTTATGTGTTTTGGAGCTTGTATTCATTCTCGACTAAATAGGCTTATTTTTGGAGCTGACGATCCCAAGACAGGCGCAACGAAAGCTTATTACGATCTCTTAAATTCTTCTTCGTTGAATCATAAATTCGAAGTAACATCGGGGGTATTAGCGAAAGAGGCGAGTCTTTTAATCACAGACTTCTTCAGAGAAAAAAGGTCTAAAAATTAAATTCAGTCCAGACTGGTGCATGGTCAGAAGGTTTTTCCATTCCCCTTATTTCGTAGTCGATGCCAGAGCTTTGTGCAATATCGTATAAACCTTTGGTAACCCAAAGGTGATCAATTCTTAAACCTCTTTTGGGAGAATCATCAAAGCCTCTACTTCTGTAATCAAACCAGCTAAATTTGTCGTTAGTTTCAGGATAAAATTTTCTAAAGGAATCTTGAAATCCCCAATCTTTGATTTTCTTTAACCATTCTCTCTCTTCTGGAAGAAAACTACATTTACCCGAAGATAGCCATCTTTTTCTATTTTCTTCTCCTATCCCAATGTCAATATCCTCAGGAGATATATTTAAATCGCCTAGGATAATTACATTGTCATCATTTTTACTGAAATTTTTATCTAAATGTTTCATCAAATCTTTGAAGAACTTTTCTTTGTATGGGAATTTAGTAGGGTGATCTCTATTATCGCCTTGAGGGAAATAGCCGTTGATTATATGTACTTTAGTTTTATTAAAATTATGTTCTGAGGTTATCAATCGACATTGCGCTTCATCAGTATCTGTTTCAAAACCGAGGCTTGATGAAATCAAATTATCTTTAAAAAAAGTTGCCACTCCATAATGACCTTTTTGACCATTAATAATTTTATGGTAACCAAGCTTATCTATTTCTTCATGAGGAAAATCATCATTATGAACTTTTGTTTCTTGAAGACAAAAAACTTCTGGATTATGGATGGAGATTAATTTTTCAAGCTGATGATACCTCGCTCTTATACCATTCACGTTGAAGGAAAATATTTTCATTGAGGCGATAATATATAACTTAATCTAGAGGGGTTTTGATTCAATATTAAAGAGTCTACTAATATTTCAGCTGCTTCTTTAAGAACAATTTCCTCCCTTAAATCAGAGATTTCTTCTGGATCAGAATTCACAAATTCATCGTATGTTTCAAAAGGCATTAACTCTAGCGAAACTCTCAATCGGTTCTCCATGTTTAAGATTGTTTCTTCTCTTTTAAATTTAAGAATTTTTCTTTGTTCAAGACTCAGGGGAATCTGATTTAGCTTTTTTTCATTTTTATAAAAGTCTTTTTGGGCTTCTAAGTAAAGTTTCATTTCGTTTGCGTTGGTTCTATTAGAAGATGTGGTTCTAATCAGGTCTAAATTTTGAATTCCTTCAAAAGATCTGTAAAAGATTGGATCGATATAATTATAAGGCAAAGAATTTTCATAAGATCTTTCACCAATTTCATCATCGTTAAAGACCAAAGGTAAATTTATGTCTGGTTCAACACCTTTATTTTGTGTGCTTTCGCCAGAAACCCTATAGTACTTTTGTTCAGTAAATTTTATATGCCCATGGGAAAGCTCAACCATTCGCTGAACGGTTCCTTTCCCAAATGTCTGGCTGCCCACTACTAATCCTCTATCATAGTCTTGTATGACTCCAGCTAAAATTTCAGAGGCAGAAGCACTTAATTTGTCTACTAATATAACTATCGGACCAGAATAATTCTGTCTACCCATATTGTGTCCTAACGACTGAAGAGAGCCATTCGCTTCCATTACCTGTACTACGTTGCCCCTTCCAATAAAAAGTTTTGCTAAGGAATAGGCTTCAAACAGAAACCCTCCGCCGTTGCCCCTAAGGTCTAAAACTAAGCCATCAATGTTCGATTCGTCTAACTCACGAAGAATTTTTTTTACATCTCTGGAACTACTTTTGTAATCAAATCTATTTTTATTATAGGCTTCAAAATCCATATAAAAGGTCGGAAGTTCAATAACTCCAATTTTGTAGTTTCTCGAACTTCTTTTAATTTCGATTTCCTTTTTTTGAGCTGCAGCATCTTCAAGTTTTACAATATCTCTTGTAATTTCAATTATTTTTCCTAAGTCTTCACTGTCTGATGAAGCTGGAAGAATTTCTAATTTAACCACTGTTGATTTTGGACCTCTGATTAACTTTACGACTTCGTCAATTCTCCAATCTCTTACGTCGGTAATTTCTTCATTTACAGAAGAAGCAACACCAACTATTTTATCTGTTACTTTCAATAATCCAGATTTTTGAGCTGGACCGCCAGGCACTAATCTAATAATTTTAGTAATACCCTCTTCAGAAGATAAAATTGCTCCAATACCTTCTAAAGAAGCTTTTAAATTTATCTCCCAATCCTCTTGATTGGTTGGAGTTAAATAATTCGTATGTGGATCAAAAAAACTCGTATAAGAATTTAGATATAAGCTAAATACTTCATCCATAGATATTCTTCTCAAACTTTTATCTCTATTATTAATTCGTTTTATAAGCTTCGCTTTTGTTTTTTTTATGTCATCTTCTTTTAAGTACACCGAAATGAATTCGCTTAAAATTAATTTATTTTGGTAATTTTTAATCTGGGAGTAAGAACGAAATCTTTCAACATTTTCTCTGTTCTTGAATATAAATTCTGCATTATTTAGATCATCTTCATCCTTTATGTCGTTTATAAAATCCTTTTGTATTTCAAAAAAACTAAATGATCTTTCCTTGTAGAAGTTAAAAAGCAAAAAAGCCAAATCAATTTCATCTTTAGAATTTAATGTAGGCTTTAAAGAAAAAGAATTAAATTCATTCTCTGTAAAAATAGTTTTCTGACTATCGATTGTATTGATATATTCTTTAACTACTTCCGAATTTATTAAAGCGATTTCTTTATTGAAGTGATTTTTGTCTAATATAAATTTAGCTTCTTCATAAACATCTGCGTAAAAATTCTTTTTATCTTCAGATAAAGGGAATTTATATTCTTCACTAAAAGTAAATAAAGCGAATACAGTTAAAAAAATAAAAGAAAATCTCTTCATAGTTAAGTTTTAGTTAAAATTTGTTGATGAAATCAGTTCGTCCTTTTCCTTCCAAATTTCATAGATCCATTCCTTAAATTTCAATCTTAAAATATCATCTTCAGCTAACATTTCATTTAAAAAAATTTCAGGAATTTCCCTTTTTTTTACAAAAATCTTTATATTTTTTAGCCTACCACATAAATAATCCCAAAAACTTCTTTTGGGACTCTCATAAATTATTGTTATATCTATCAAAAAATTAATACTCGGTATAACTGACAGCGCAAGGGCCATTCCACCTTCTTTAGGCTTAAGTAAATTTTTAAAAGGACTGTTTTGTTTGGCATGTTTTTCTTTAGTGAGCCTAGTTCCTTCGGCATAACTAAAAACTGAAACAGGATGAAGAGAATAGTGATTAAGAGATTTTCTCATTTCCTTAAAATCGCGTCCTTGAAGTTGGGGGTTTTTTTTAATTTGTTCTTTCGTATAACGTTTAAGAAACGGCATATCTAAAGCCCACCAACAAATTCCTATAATGGGAACGTAAACTAGAATATGCTTCATGAAAAACTTCAACATCGGAATCTTTTTATTAGTTAATTCTTGAACTACAAAAATGTCAGCCCAGCTCTGGTGATTGGATGTCGTTAAGTACCATTCGTTTTTATTTAGACTTTCAAAACCAATAATTTCGATATTAGGATTCAAAAGATTTTTTACCCATAGCGAGTTAATTGAAATCCATGCTTCTCCAATTTTTATTATTATTTTTGTAAATGAAACTCTTAGAGTTTTAATTGGAATTAAAAACTTAATTATCCCAAGGGGAATCATTAGAAGTGCTAACAAAAAAGTGTTAATCAATAAAATAGAAAAGCTTACACAACCAAAAATAAACTCTTTAGTAATTGCCATTTTTTTCTTTATCCTTTATTTCTTTCCACATAGCAGCTTGCTGTTCGGCAGTATGTTTTTGTTTTTGATCAAAGACATAAGGATGTCTTCGAATAAGTTTCTCCGAAACCGATTTTACTACGTCATCGAATTTAAAAAATTTGTTTTCTTCAGCTATTTGAGAATGAAATATAATTTGTAACAGTAAATCTCCAAGCTCTTCTTTGAGATTTTCAGGATCGTTTTTCCTTATGGCTTCTATAACTTCTTGAGATTCTTCTTTTAGAAAAGGTATTAGAGATTCATGGGTTTGTAACTTATCCCATTCGCATCCATCCTTTGGGTCTCTGAGCTGACGCATCACTTTAAGAAGTTTTGTAATGCTGGTAGAGGCCATAATCTAATAGCCAGTTATTTCCGCGTATCTATTTCTGTGAAATTCAGAATTTCCAAATGTTTGTTCTGCAACTCTAGCTCTTTTAAGATACAACCCAATATCATATTCATCCGTTACACCAACTCCGCCATGCATCTGAACGCCTTCATTAGAAACGAGATGAAAGGTTTCACCAACTTTTGCTTTCGACAAACTCACAAGTCTTTGAATATCATTAGAATTTTCATCAAATGCTGAAAGGCTTTCCAGAACACAAGATTTACAAAGTTCTAACTCTGTGAACATATTCGCAGCTCTATGTTGCAAAGCCTGAAAAGAACCAATTTTTGCACCAAACTGTTCTCTTTCTTTAAGATAGTTTAAAGTAATTTCAAATGCTTCAAGTGCTCCACCAAGCATTTCCGCAGCTAATACGGCCCTGGAAATATCCAAGACTTCATTAATGATATCTTGAGCTGAATCTAGCTCCCCTAAAATAGCATCTGAATTAATTTCTAGGTTTTCAAAGGTAATATTTGCAGCATTTCTGCTATCAACCATTTTTGTTTGATTAATCTCGATACCGTCTGAGTCTCTATCGGCAATGAAAAGAGATACGCCATTTTTAGTTTTTGCTGCGATAATGACTAAATCAGCAAATCCTCCATCTATTACAAATGTCTTTTTTCCATTAATAATAAATTTATTTCCTTTCTTTTCAGCATTAGTTTCAGAAACAATTGGATTATGTCTGGGTCCTTCTTCAAAGGCAAAGCAACAGGTTATATTTCCTTTAACAATTTCAGGAAGATATCTTTTTTTCTGCTCTTCAGTGCCTAGTTTGGAAAGAAAACTTGTTCCTATGACAGCAGTTGCAAGAAGAGGAGAGGGAGTTAATGTTCTTCCAAGTTCTTGAAGAACAATGCCTATTCCAGATAATCCAAAATTTGACCCTCCAAATTCTTCGGGTATCAATATTCCAGTTAAACCTTGATCAGCCATTTGTTTCCAAATTTCTCGGTCAAAACAGTCGGGATTCTCAGAATCTCGAATTGATCTGAAGTGCGTCGTGGGAGTTTTTTCCCTAGCAAATTTTTGAGTTTGATCCTGTAAAAACGATGCAGTTTCGTTTAAAACTAGAGACATTATTGAGGCAAATCTAATACACGTTTTGAAATTACATTCAATTGAACTTCTGAAGTTCCTCCTTCAATTGAATTGGCCTTAGTTCTAAGCCACTCTCTTGTAATTGCGAGTTCCTCAGGACCAAATTCACCGCCTTCCCAACCTAAACCTTGGGTTCCCATTGCTTCAAGCATAATTTCATATTTTTGCTTGTTGTGTTCTGAACCATACAGTTTAAATATTGAAGTAGCAGCACTTGGACCATGATTAGAGTTTTTAGCCTCTTCGGAAGCACGTTTCAAAGTAAGACTAAACGCGTGGGCATTCATATCGCATTTTGCAATCTTCTGCCTTAAACCCTCATCAACAATCTTATCTTCTTTCACTTCAACATACTTTTTAGAAAGTGTTGCTAAACCAGACCCAGTTTTACCTTTACTAGCAGCCTTCGATCCACCAAGCCCCATGCTGGCGAGCATTTTTCTCTCGTGTTGGAGTAAGTTTTTTGCAACGTCCCATCCTTTATTTAGTTTATGCACTAGATTTTTTTTGGGGACAATAGCGTCGGTAAAAAAGGTTTCGCAAAATGGAGAATTTCCTGAAATCAACTTGATCGGTTTAGTTTCAACTCCTGATTGATCCATATCAATTAATAAAAAACTTATTCCATCATGTTTAGGTTCTTGAGGACCAGTCCTAACGAGAGTAAAGATCATGTCGCACTCATTGGCATAGGAAGTCCAGACTTTTTGACCATTAACAACATAATTATCGCCATCTTCAACAGCTTTAGTTTTAAGAGATGCAAGATCTGAACCAGATCCTGGTTCACTGTATCCTTGGCACCATCTAATTTCTCCTTTTATGATTTTTGGAATGTGTTCCATTTTTTGTTCTTCGGAAGCATATTCAAGTAGAGCTGGACCTAGCATCCATAATCCGAAACTAGCAAGAGGCATTCTAGCTCCCATTTTGTTCATTTCTTCTGCAAGAACTTTATTCTCATCGAAATTAAGTCCACCGCCACCATATTCCTTAGGCCAAGTTGGAGCAGTCCAACCCTTTTCGCCCAGTCTTTTTAACCAAAGCTCTTGATCTGGGTGGGTAAATTTACAATTTCTACCTCCCCACGTCATGCCATGTGGAGTCATAGGTTTTTTCATTTCAGGAGGACAATTTTCTTCCAACCAATTTCTTGTTTCATCCCTGAACACAGCTAAATCTGTCATAAATACACCTCTTAAATAATTTAGACAATATAAGTTAAACTAAGCTAGTAAATTGATCAACCCATAATAAAAAATTGATGAGCTTAGAATTTTTTTACAATAATCCTGAGGCTTTGTGGATCTTTACTGTTCTATATGACCTGACCTTAGCCATTCTTCTTTTTTATTTTTTTGGCAAAGAAGGACTCTACATTGCTGTTGTTTTAGGGATTGTATTGGGGAATTTACAAGGCGGAAAGGTAAGTGATTTAGAAGTATTTGGTATGACTTTTACCGTTAGTATGGGCGCTATTATGTATTCAGGGATTTATTTTGCTACCGACCTGCTTAATGAAAAATATGGCAGAGCAGAGGCTACCAAAGCAGTAATCATAGGAGCTGTAGCAAATGTGGTAGTCATGCTTACGCTAGTTCTTAGCACTTTATACCTTCCTTCAAATATAAGTAGTTCTGCTTCATCTGTGCATGATGCTATTTCTACATTGGCTGTTTATTCTCCCATTTTTGTAATAGGTTCTTTGACTGCTTATTTGATAAGCCAAAGTTTTGATGTATGGGTTTTCCATAAAATTCGTACTTTAACTGGTGAGAGAATGCTTTGGTTAAGAAATAATGTTTCTACTCTTTTATCTCAAGCGTTAGATACTTTTATTTATACTTTTGTATGGGTTATAGCAGGAGAACTAGATTTCTATACTGCTTTGGGCATTTCTCTAACCAAATATGTGTTCAAATTTTTTATAGCAATTGTTGATACTTTTTTTATTTATCTGGTAAAAAATATAAGAAAAGATCAAATTTTAGTGTCTAATTAACTGATGGAACCAATAAAAGCAATTTCTATAGTTCATTCTGCATCAAGAAACTTCAAAGAGGCTTTAGATCAATGTCTTAAAACTGCCAAATCAATGAACGTTGACGTTGAAGGCATTCACCCAGTCAATGAAGATGATATAGAGAAATCAATCAAAAGTAATAAGACGAATTTGGTCATAGTCATTGGCGGTGATGGAACAATGATAAGAACTATTGCGAACTTGATTGAAAATGAAATTCCTATGCTTGGAATAAACATTGGAAGATTAGGTTTTTTAACAGACCTAAGCGTAGATTCAATATCTAAAACCTTACCAAAAGTATTTTCAGGAGATTATTTAACAGAAAAAAGACCTTCTCTAAGCATCAAAGTAGACAATTCCGACTTTCTAACAGGAATAAATGAAGTAGTCTTTCATTCTGGAACTGTTGCGAAGATGCTTAATTTTTCAATTTTTCAAGAAGAAAAGCTTATTTCTAAACATAAATCAGATGGCGTTATCGTATCCTCTGCGACGGGATCATCAGGTTATTTTTTTTCAGGAGGAGGTCCTATTATTTATCCAACTGAAGAAATATTTGCGATTTTACCAATGTTTTCGCAAAGCTCTTCTTCAAATCCTCTCGTCTTACCCAACGAAAAAGACTTAAAAATAAAATTAAAAAGTTCTGTTGAAGCTTCGATAGTTGTTGATGGCAGGGAAGATCTTGAAGTTTATCAAGGGTCTGAAATTACTATTTCAAGAAATAAAAATAGCTATACGTTGATGCATCCTTTAGATTATGATTATTTTGAAGCTTGTAGAACCAAATTGTCATGGGGGCAACCACTAATTAACTTAGATGAATAAATTTAGACTCATTTTACTTATTTGTTTTGTTGGAATCTTAAATTCTCAATCTATGGCAGATTTGGATAATCTTCCTCCTGAAATAAGAAAATCTGTTCTAGAAAGAATGGAGAGGCAGAATGCTACTATTGATCCAACTATTTCTCCTGAAGTAGAAGATTCAGACGCTGACATTGTCGAAGATGAAGTAATTGAATTTGATGAATATGGATCTGAGATTGTAAAACGCTTTGGATATGATTTATTTGAAGATATTTCAGATCAAACTCCTTTAGAAGTAAAGGCTGCCCCTGCAAATTACATTTTGGGACCTGGCGATGAATTAAGGTTCAATTTTTCTGGAAGCATTAAAAGAACTATTGATTCAACTATTGATCGAGAAGGTGAAGTTTTTGTATCAGAGTTAGGTTCTATTAACTTTTCTGGTTTGTCATTTTCTGAGGCTAAAGAAGAGCTTTCCAGAATAAGTGAGGCAACTTTAATCGGTACTTCGATATCAATGTCCTTAGTTAACTTGAGATCTATTGAGGTTTTTGTGACCGGTAATGCTAAAAATCCTGGTTCTTACGTAATGAATCCTCTTTCGACAATTTCAAACGTTCTTTTTAATTCGGGTGGGCCAACAGATGCTGGCTCTTTGAGGAATATTGAATTGAGAAGAAATAATAAACTCGTTGGCATATATGATTTTTACGAACTTTTTATCAAAGGAAATACTAACCAAAATCTAAAAATACAGTCTGGTGACGCACTATTAATCAATCCTGTAAGTAAAAGCATCAAAATTTTTGGAGAGGTAAATAGACCAGCAATCTACGAACTCAAAGAGGACGAAAATTTTATTAATCTTTTAAACTTTGCTTCAGGATTAAAATTATATGCCGATGAAAATAGAATTGCAGTGACTAGAGTCTCAAGTATTGGAGATATCCTAAAGGAGGAGCTAACAATTTCAGAAGCAAAAAATTTAATATTGAGTGATGGTGATTCAGTTTTTGTTCATAAAAAAAATCTCGTAGCCCTAGATCCAAACAATGATCAATTAAATATGGTTTCTATAAAGGGAGAGGTAAAAAATCCTGGCACTTATCCATTGGAACCTGGGGAAAGATTATCAGACTTAATCATAAAAGCTGGAGGATACAATGACCAAGCTTATATCGAAGCAGGAATTTTTTTAAGACAAAAGGTTGCTGAAAAAGAGAAAGAAGCTCTGTCTGCTACAGCCGATCAACTTGAAGATGGAATTGTTTCATCTATCACAACTGGTTCGTTGCAAAATATGGGAGATGCAAGTTTAGCGTTAGACCTTTTAGGAAACATTATCAAAAGACTTAAGGATGCTGAGCCAGTTGGAAGAATAGTTGCAACCTTTGATTTGAATCAACTAGCCAAAAACGATGATCTAGATTTAATTTTATTAGATCAAGATCAAATTATTATTCCAAAGATATCTTCAACAGTTTCTGTAACCGGTCAGGTTCTGGCGCCTGCTACTTTTGTTCATTCAGAAAATCTATCCGTTTATGATTACATAGATTTAGCAGGAGGGTTTACCGTTACAGCTGCTGAAGATCAACTTTTAGTTATTTTGCCTAATGGCCAAGCTTTAAGGCCTTCGTCATTTTTCAAATTTAAGCAAGATAGAATTCTTCCAGGTTCCACCATAATTGTTAACAGAGACACTACAAGCCTTTCAAGACTTTCGTTTTGGAGATCTGTGCTCCCAATTTTTTCAAGTTTGATTACTTCGCTAGCTGCAATAGATGCTATTGGCGATTAATAAAAGTGTTTTTAAATAAATTAGGTTTATCGTTAGCCCGTTTTTTCCCCCCTGAAATCAGTAGCAGGTTAAGTTTAAAGAGTTTAGAAATACTTTATCGAATTGGTCTGCATGGTGCTTTAAGTATTAGTCAAGAAAGCGTTGAATCAATTCAAAAAATGGGTTTAAACTTTCCTAATAGAATTGGGATCGCCGGTGGATTAGATAAAAATGCAGAATATTTTCATATTTTAAATGCTTTGGGTTTTGGTTTTGTCGAAGTTGGAACTTTTACTCTAAAGCCACAAGAGGGAAATCCTAAACCACGTGTTCATAGATATATGAAGGAGAAAAATATTGTTAACTCTTTAGGATTTAATAACGTAGGAGTTTATGAAGGGATTAAAAATATTGAAAAAAATAAACCTTCCTTTAATGGAATTTTAGGAATTAGTATCGGAAAAAGTAAGGAAACAAAAATTGAAGATGCTTTCAAAGATTACTTACATTTAATAGATTACGTCTATCAACATGCTGATTACATTGCAGTGAATATTTCGTCTCCTAATACTGAAAATTTGAGGAACCTTTCCTTAAGTGATTATTTTTCAAGCCTTATTGAAAAAGTTATGAACAAAAGAGAGCAATTAGCTAAAGGAGCTGACACAAGAAAACCTATAGTGTTAAAAATCTCTCCTGACGAATCTGAAGAAAATTTTGAAAAAATTATAGTAAAAAGTATGGAGACGAATGTAGATGGCCTCATTATTAACAATACTTCTATTAATCATTCTAAAGGCGCAAAAGGCGGAATTAGCGGAAATTATATTAGGAATCTTTCTGAAAAAAATCTGAAATTTGCTAGGAGTATTTGTGACGAAAATTTAACTTTAATTTCGTCAGGAGGTCTTATGACTAAAAAAGATATAGAAAATAGGCTTAAATTATCAGCTGATTTAATTCAGCTTTATACTGGGTTTATATTTCGTGGGACTGATTTATTAAAAGAAAGTCTTGAAATTCAATAAACTTGACAAGATATATTCATTTGTCTCATATTAAAAAAGGATGAATAATTTAGTTATAGTTGAATCTAATGCCAAGGCTTCTAAGATAAAAGGTTATTTGGATTCAAAATTTCCTGAAGATAATTGGCAAGTCAATGCATGTCTTGGTCATATTTGCGATTTACCCAATGAAGAAAAAGCTGTTAATCCAGATGATTGGGAGGATTTAAAATGGGCGGATACTACAAAAGGGAAAAAAGTAATAAAAGAATTAACAAAACTTTGTAAAGAAAACGATTCAATTTTTCTAGCAACAGACCCCGACCGGGAAGGCGAAGCAATAGCTTGGCATTTAAATAATAAGTTTGAAAAGAAAAAACTATTAAAAGATAAATTTGTTTCTAGAATAAGTTTCACTGAAATTACGCCCTCTGCTATCGAAGAAGCTATAAAAAATCCTAGAGAGATTGATCAAAACCTAGTTAATGCTTATTTGGCGAGGAGAATTCTAGATCATTTAATTGGCTTTAAAGTCTCCCCATTTTTATGGCGACATATTTCAAGAGCAAAATCAGCAGGAAGAGTGCAATCTCCATCCTTGAGGATTGTATGCGAGAAAGAAGATGAGATAGACGCTTTCACTCCAGAAGAATTTTGGCCTTTTAGTGGAAAATTTAATTATAAAGATTTTCAGGTTGATGCAGATCTCACAAGTATTAATGGAGAAAAAACAGACAAAAAAAGAGTTTCCAATGAAATTGAGGCTAAGCAAATTGAGAACGAATTAACTTCACAATCTTTTTATTTAAAGGAAATAGAATCCAAACCCCAAAGCAATTCATCAAAAGCGCCCTTTAGAACGTCGACATTGCAACAGGCTGCTTCAAGCAAGTTATCCTTCACAGCAGATAGAACAATGAGAGTTGCTCAAAAGTTATACGAAGATGGATTAATTACTTATTTGAGAACTGACGGAATTTCGATAAGTAATGACATTCTCAATGATTTAAGAAATTTTATTGCCAACGAATATGGTGAAAAATACTTATCGGAGAAACCAAAAATTTATAAATCAAAAGCAGCAAATTCTCAAGAGGCTCACGAACCTATAAGACCCACTGATTTCTCTGTAAAACCCTCAAAAGCAAAATTGACGGGAGATGAGATGAAGCTTTATTCATTAATTTGGAATAGAACTTTAGCAAGCCAAATGTCTAATTCTAAGTACGAAAGAAAAACTTTAGTAATTTCTTCAAAAGACAAAAAATATATTTTTAGAGCAGCATCAAGGAAAAACTTATTTTTAGGTTTTGAACTGCTAACTAAAGAAGAAGACGAAGATGGAACTGCTACTGAATTTCCTGAAAATCTTAAAGAACAAGAGGAATTAATTTTGAAAGTAATTAATTTTGAACAAAAATTTACTTCTCCTCCAAGAAGATATTCAGAAGCATCATTGATTAAAAAGATGGAGGAAGAGGGAATAGGAAGACCATCAACTTATGCTTCAATTCTCAAAAATTTAAGAGAAAAAAAATACACTTATGGGGCTAAAAGCATAACTCCATCAGATCTTGGTAGAGTACTTAGTGCTTATTTAAAATTTATTTTTAAAGATTTTTTTATAGAAGATAAATTTACCGCAGACATGGAAAAAGATTTGGATAAAATTTCTTCTGGAGAGATGTCTTGGACAGATGTTTTGGATAAATTTTGGGAATTATTGCAAAGTTATTTAAATAAAAAGGTTGATGACGTTGAAATCAGCAATAAAGAAGAATTCAAAACGAGACAGGTTCTAGATATTCTGAATCAAGAATTATTTCACCAAGTTTTTCCTACCAAAGAGGATGGAACAGTGACTAGATCATGTCCTAAATGTGGAGAAGAGGTTAGTTTGAAATCAGGTTCATGGGGTTATTTCATTGGATGTTCGTCTTGTAAATGGACAAAAAAACCATTTGATAATTCTATTAAATGGGAGACTTATCAAGAATTGCCAAAAGAAATTGGCCTGCATCCAGATCACGGAAGTATGATTTTTGCTGATTTGAGTATTAACGGTCCTTGTGTTTGGACAACTAAAGATGAAAAAAAAATATATGGAGCACCAGACGAAGACGAAGATTTATTAGAGATAGGTCTAAATAGAGCTGTTGATTTGATTGAGAGAGACTCAGGAGAAAATATCTTATTTACAGAACCTAATAGTAATCTACCTGTGCTTTTGAAGAATGGTAGATTTGGAGAATATACAGAATTTGATGGTTTTAATAAGGCAACTAAACTTCCTCCAGAAGATAAACCCAAAAATCCTAAAGTGACTTATTACAATCCACATGAATTGGACTATCTAAGTAAAGAAACGCAAATTTTTGTTATGAAAAGTTTAAGAATTTTAGGTTTTCACCCCGACTCATCGAGGCCAATCGGAATAAAAATTAAAAAACCTGGCAAAGCTTTTAAATTTGTTAAATATCTAAAATGTGGTGATGTTGAGGTAGAGTGTCAAAATGACTTTTATAAACTTGAAGATGATGAAAAAGTTGATTTAGTCAAAAAGACTTTTGGTATTGAAAAATTTAATTTAATCAGCTAAGAGATATTTCTAATCAAACCAACACAAGTGCCTTCAAAATTAAAATGGACATTATTGGGATTAACAACAATATCTTTGTAGTTTGGGTTTTCAGCTCTGAGAATAACTTTGTTGGCAGAAAGTTCTTTAAGGGTTTTGACTGTAACTTCGTCATCAATTCTTGCTATCACTATTGACCCCTTTTTAATATTCAAGTCTTTATTGACAGCAATAAGATCATTATCAAAAATTCCAACATCAATCATGCTGTCGCCCTTAACCCGAAGATAATAGTCTACGCCATGCGAAGAGATGGGATGGGGAGGAATTCTTTTTTCCACGTTTTCTTCTGCAAGCATTGGACTTCCAGCACTTACTAACCCAATAATTGGTATTCCTTCATCGATATTACTTAATGAAATTCCCCTTGAAGTGCCAGATAAGATTTCAATAAAACCTTTCTTTTTAAGTGCTTTAAGGTGATCTTCTGCAGCATTTGGAGATTTAAATCCAAAGAAATTAGATATTTCCATCCTAGTTGGAGGGTAACCTTCATCGGATATTTTTGATTTTATGAATTCAAATATTTCTTTTTGCCTAACAGTGAGAGTATTCATACTGTAATTATATACAGTATACTAAAAATGTCATGCATTATTTTTTATTTGATATATCTAAAAACTTGTTTAGAATCACTTGTATATAGCGATAAGAAATAAGTATTTATGAAATTTCAACAACTTTTGTATGTAAGAGAGGTAGCAAGAAGCAATCTAAATGTTTCACAAGCCTCAAAGACTTTATATACCTCTCAACCTGGAATCAGTAAGCAAATAAAACTCCTTGAAGAAGAGTTAGGCATTGAGTTATTTGAAAGATCTGGAAAACATTTAGTGAGTATTACACCGGTAGGACAAAAAATACTTGAGCAAATTGAGGAAATTCTAGCTTTAGTAGATGGAATAAAACACGCAGCTACCGAATTTTCTGATGAAGATTACGGCACTCTTGCAATTGCTACTACTCATACTCAAGCTAAATTCACACTACCGAAAGTGGTCGATAAATTTGTAAAAAAATATCCAAATGTACATTTTCAGATGCATCAGTGCACTCCGGATGAATCTGTAGAAATGGCCTCTAAGGGAGAAGTTGATCTTGCTTTATGGACCGAGACTAATGAGAAAGGCGAAAACTTAATTAAACTACCCTGTTATAAATGGTCTAGAAGTATTATTGTTCCAAAAAAACATCCACTCACTTTAATACCAAAAATAAAACTTAAAGATCTTGCACAGTTCCCGATAGTGACTTATGTGTTTGGATTTACTGGAAGCAATGATTTGGACAGAGCCTTTTTTGAGAGAGGGCTGAAAGCAAATGTTGTTTTTACAGCAACTGATGCTGACGTTATTAAAACCTATGTAAAAATGGGAACAGGGGTAGGAATTATAGCTAGCATGGCTTTTAATCCGGAAGAGGACTCAGAATTAGTTGCAATAAATGCTAATCATCTATTCGACTCTGGAACCACTTACATGGGATTTAGAAGAGGAACCTATCTGAGAAGTCATCTTTTTGAATTTATCAATATGTTTGCTCCGCACTTAACTAAAGAGATAGTTTCAAAGGGTTGCGCTACTAAATCAAAAAAAGAGTTAGATAAAATCTTTGACAGTTTTAAACTGCAAAGAAGATAGATGAAATATCTTTGCCTCGATTTTGAAGGTGTCTTAATACCTGAAATTTGGCAATACGTAGCAAAAGAAACAGGTTCTAAAGAGCTTATGCTTACGACTCAAGATCTAAAAGATTATGACGAGTTAATGCAACTTCGTATGAAGGTCGTTAATGAAAAAAATATTAAACTTAGTGATATTCAAGAAATTGTTAAAACTATAAATCCTTTCGATGGTGCTGAAGACTTTCTAGATTGGGCAAGATTTCATTTCCAAGTTTCAATAGTCTCAGATACCTTTTACGAGTTAGCATGGCCACTAATAGAAAAGTTAAAATTTCCAAATATTATTTGTCATCACCTGAACATTGTTGACAACAGAATTGAAGGCTATCAATTAAGACAACAAAATAATAAACAAAAGGTCGTAGAAGCTCTTAAATCTCTAAAATTTGAAGTTTATGCTGCTGGAGATTCGTATAATGACATTAATATGTTGTCCAATGCTGATTTGGGAATTTTTTTCCAGGCTCCAGAACATATAAAAAAAGAGTTCCCTAAATTAATGACTGCTGACTCACATGAGGAACTTAAGACAATTCTAAAAAGTAAAATTTAATTATGTCTCAAAATTTTTTCCAATTACTTAAAAATGAAAATCCACTTAAAATCGTCGGCACAATAAATGCTTTTTCAGCTTTATTGGCAAAAAGAAAGGGTCACCAAGCAATTTATCTCTCAGGAGCAGGAGTAGCGAATGCTAGCTATGGACTACCTGATCTAGCACTTACTTCAAGGGATAATGTTTTAGAAGATTTAAGAAGAATAAAAGGGGTCTCTGATTTACCTATTTTAGTTGATTGCGATACTGGTTGGGGTAGTGGTCTAAATATTTCTAAAACAATCAAAGAAATGATTAATGCAGGTGCTGACGCAGTCCATTTAGAAGATCAGGTTTCAGAAAAAAGGTGTGGCCATAGACCGGGTAAAGAAATTGTTTCCTCCGATGAAATGGAAGATAGAATAAAAGCAGCAAAAGACTCAGTAGATAATAAAAATTTTATGCTGATGGCTAGAACAGATGCCTTTTCAAAAGAGGGAATTAGTTCCGTTATAGATCGATCAAATGCTTATATCGAAGCCGGTGCAGACTCGATTTTTCCGGAAGCAATAACAAAACTTGATGATTATTTAGAAATTTCAAAAAATGTGAATGCACCAATTTTGGCAAACATTACTGAGTTTGGACTTACTCCAATGTTTGAAATAAATGAATTAAAAAGTTCTGGAGTAAAAATGATTTTATATCCGCTGAGTGCTTTCAGAGCTATGTCGAAGGCTGCGGAAGAAATTTATGAAGAATTGGCTGAACAGGAGACTTTAAAAAATAAATTAAAAAAAATGCAATCTCGAGATGAATTATATGACGTACTGAACTATCATATGTACGAAAAAAAAATAGACGATCTATTTTCAAAGGAATAAATTCATGTCCGAAAAAAAACTAGAGGGCGCAGGCTTAAGGGGTCAAGTAGCCGGGAAAACATCTCTTTCTACAGTTGGTAAAGCCGGGAAAGGTTTAACTTATCGTGGTTATCCTATTGAAATTCTTTCCGAAAAAGCAAAATTTGAAGAAGTAGCGTATCTTTTGATGTATGGAGCTTTACCAAATCAAAATGAATTTAATGAATATTCAAATAAATTAATTTCTATGCGAGCTTTGCCCGAATCTTTGATAGAGGTTTTAGAGCGAATTCCTGCAGAAGCTCACCCGATGGATGTTATGAGAACCGGTTGTTCTATGTTAGGTAATATAGAACCGGAGGGTGATTTTAGTAATCAACAAGAATCCGCTGATCGAATATTAGCGACAATGGCATCTGTAATTGTTTATTGGTACAAGTATTCTCATGAAGGAGTAAAAGTTAACACAGAAACTGATAATCCTACCATTGGCGGTCATTTTTTATCTCTTCTTCATGGCAAGGAAGTAGGTGAAGATCAAATTAGATGCCTAGACACATCTTTAATTTTGTACGCAGAGCATGGTTTTAATGCCTCTACCTTCACGGCAAGAACTTGCGCTTCAACTTTATCTGATATTCACTCTTGCATAACAGGCGCGATAGGAACATTAAGAGGTCCTTTACATGGCGGAGCAAATGAGGCGGCAATGGAGCTCATAGAGAAATTTTCATCTACTGAAGAAGCAAAGTTAGCAGTGTTAAAAATGTTAGAGAATAAAGAAAAAATTATGGGTTTCGGACACGCGGTTTACAGTACCGAAGATCCAAGAAATGCAATTATAAAAAAATGGTCTGAAAAGCTTAGTAAAGATAATGGAGACGAAACCCTTTACCTTGTTTCTGCTGAAATAGAAAAAACAATGGACGAAGAGAAAAATATGTTCGCCAACACAGACTTTTTTATGGCGTCTGCTTATTCATATCTTGGCATCCCAACCAAATTATTTACTCCTTTGTTTGTTATTGGTAGAACAGCTGGTTGGGCAGCAAATATTTTCGAACAGCGAGCAGACAATAGAATCATCAGACCAAGCGAAGAATACATAGGCCCGGATCATTCCGAATGGGTTGATATAGAAAGTAGATAACCTTTATATGTCCTCAAACGTCGAAACTAATGTTCGTCCAAATCCTGACGAATTACTCACAAAAATTTCTGATTATGTTCATGATTTCGACGTTAGTAGCCAAGAAGCGCTAAGTACTGCCAAATATTGCCTGATGGATACCATCGGCTGTGGGCTTCTGGCACTTACGTTTCCTGAGTGCAAATCTTTATTAGGTCCTCATATAGAAGGAACAGAAGTTCCGAACGGCATCCGAGTATTGGGAACGAACTATAAATTAGATCCGATAAAAGCGGCTTGGGACAATGGAGCAATCATTAGATGGTTAGACTTCAACGATACTTGGCTAGCCGCAGAGTGGGGCCACCCATCTGATAATTTGGGGGGTATTTTAGCTGCTTGCGATTACATGTCTCAAAATTTTCCTGAAAAGGAAATAACTGTTAAAGAAATTCTATACTCAATGATAAAAGCTCATGAAATTCAGGGAGTTTTAGCCTTAGAAAACAGCTTTAACAGGGTTGGCTTAGATCATGTCTTGCTAGTGAAAATTGCCTCAGTAGCCGTAATATCAGTAATATTAGGCTTGACGAAAGATCAAACAATCGACGCTTTGTCACAAGCATTTGTTGATGGACAAAGCTTGAGAACTTACAGACATGCACCAAATGCGGGCCCACGCAAATCTTGGGCTGCAGGGGATGCAACGAGCAGGGCGATGCAATTAGTTTGGCTCACAAAAAAAGGTCAAATTGGATATCCAAGCGCTATATCTGCGCCAACCTGGGGCTTTAAAGATGTTTTGTTTAAAGGAAATGAATTAATTTTAAATCAAGAATTTGATTCATACGTTATGGAGAACGTACTTTTCAAAATCTCTTTCCCAGCTGAATTTCATGCTCAAACTGCTGTTGAAGCTGCAGTAAAACTCCACAAAAAATTAGACGGTAAATTTGATGAGATTGAAAAAATAAAAATCATTACTCATGAATCCGCCATTAGGATAATAAGCAAAGAAGGAGCTTTGAATAATCCCGCGGATAGGGATCATTGTCTTCAATATATGACTGCCATTGGTCTTCTGAAAGGAGATTTAATAGCTGAAGATTATGAAGACGACATAGCAAGCAACCCCTTAATTGATCAACTCAGAGACAAGATGGAAGTTGAAGAAAACAAAACTTTTTCTGAGGACTATTTAGACCCTGACAAAAGATCAATTGCCAACTCCTTACAAATTTTTTTCAAAGATGGAACTAGTACGGATGTGGAAGAAGTCCATTATCCGATAGGTCACAAAAATAGAAGAAGCGAGGGGATTCCTATACTGATAAATAAATTTAAAAAAAACCTCAAAACCCAATTTTCTGATAAAAGAGTTAACGAAGTAACGAAGCTATTTGAAGATGATGAAAAACTATTGTCATTACCGGTAAAAGAATTCGTTGATTTGTTTATTCCTGAAACTAATTAAAGAGTAATTCCTAAAATACTTTCGAGCTCTTCTTTTGCCTGACTTTCTGATATAACTTTTATCGTAGTAATTCCCATCAATTTAGCTGGCTTTAAATTTATTCCTAAATCATCTAGAAAAATTATTTTTTCTGGAGAAATTTTTACTTCTTCCATAACGTGATCATAAAATTCTTGATCTGGTTTTCTTAAGCCAAGTTCTTTAGATTCAAATACATAATCAAAAAGATTTAAAATATTATTTTTTTCTTCTTGATCAATCATGTCTGGTTGAAGTTCATTTGTGGGAATAAAGTTATTTGTTAAACAGGCTTGAATAAAACCTAATTTTTTTAACTGTTTAATGGCTTTAACCATCTTAGGCCTTAAATTCCCTTCTAACAGGCTAAGCACTTCGGATCCTTTTACAGGATAACCGAGATCAGAACTTTCCTTAAAAAAAAGGTTATCAAACTCAGTAAGTGAAATTTTTGATTGTTCCAAAAGAGCCCAAGCATTTACATGAGGATTAGTTGAATTTACTTTTCTTAAGAAGTTTTCAGGAAGATTTTTTGCTTTTTCATATTTGTTGAAGGCTTCAAAAGGGCTAGAAGTTATAACTCCTCCAAAATCCCAAAAAATTGAACTATATTGGTCTAAATTCATCTACTTAAGTATATTGCCTATAAAAGCGTATAATTTGAGTAGTTTATAGAGAAATGTCAGGAAATAGTATTGGTAAAAACTTCGTTGTGACGACCTTTGGCGAAAGTCATGGCGTGGCTATGGGTTGCGTAATAGACGGATGTCCGCCTGGAATCAAAATTGATGAAGAAGTCATTCAAAAAGATCTTGATAGGAGAAAACCTGGTTCCAATAAATTTACAACTAAAAGACAGGAAGACGATAAAGTTGAAATTTTGTCAGGAGTTTTTGAAGGCATGACCACTGGAACTCCAATAGGTTTATTGATAAAAAATAAAGATCAAAAAAGTTCTGATTATGATCAACTCAAAGACGTTTATCGTCCCTCTCACGCAGATTATGGATATATTCAAAAATATGGAATCAGAGATCACCGAGGGGGCGGAAGATCATCCGCTAGAGAAACAGCAATGAGAGTTGCCGCTGGTGCAATAGCTAAAAAGTTTTTATTAGATAAATTAAACGTACAAGTTTTTGGATTTATTAATCAGATAGGCGAGTACAAAATAAAAAAATTTGATCGAGATTTTATTGATCAAAATCCTTTTTTTTGTCCAGATGAATCATTGGTTCCAGAATTAGAAAAATATATTGATCAATTAAGAGATGAGGGCGACTCGATCGGAGCCTCTATTTCCGTGGAAGCTTCGAATATGCCACTAGGACTTGGGGAACCAGTTTTTGATAAATTAGATGCAGATTTAGCACATGCTCTTATGAGTATCAATGCAGTTAAGGCTGTCGAAATAGGTAATGGCACTGAAGTAGTTGGGTTGAAGGGCTCAATTAACAGGGATGAAATTTCTCCCGAGGGTTTTGAGTCTAATAATTCGGGTGGGATTTCTGGTGGAATTTCAACCGGTCAAAATTTATCTGCAAAGGTAGCACTTAAACCAACTTCAAGCATTTTAGTCAAAGGTAATTCAGTGAATAAGGATGGTGAGTCAACAGAAGTAATTTCTAGAGGAAGACATGATCCATGCGTGGGGATAAGAGCAGTTCCGATTGTTGAAGCAATGACATCAATTGTTCTTATAGACCATTATTTAAGAAATAGGGCACAAAATCACGATAAGCCAGAAGAATTCAAAAAAATTCCATCTAGTAAAAAATAGATATCATGTCTCCAAAAACTTTATACGATAAGATTTGGGATGACCATTTTGTCACGAATAGAGATGACGGAAGTTCGTTAATTTATATTGATCGTCACTTAGTTCATGAAGTTACGTCTCCTCAAGCTTTTGATGGATTACGAGAAAATAATTTAAATCCTAGGCAAATAAATACTATTTTAGCGACTCCAGATCACAATGTTCCAACTACTGATAGATCAAAAGATGTTAACGGAATTAAAGATCCGATTAGTAAACTTCAAGTTGTCACCTTAAATGATAATTGCGACGAATTTGGTATTAATCAATTCAAATTGAATGATGAGCGTCAAGGCATAGTTCATGTGATTGGACCTGAACAGGGTATAACTCTTCCCGGAATGACAATAGTCTGTGGTGATTCTCATACATCCACTCACGGAGCATTTGGTTCATTGGCAATGGGAATTGGAACTAGTGAGGTTGAGCATGTTCTTGCAACTCAATGTTTAGTGTCTCAAAAACAGAAAAACATGATGATTGAAATAGAAGGTGATCTTCAAAAAGGTGTTACAGCAAAAGATGTGACAATGTTTATTATTGGCAAGATAGGGACCGCTGGAGGCACAGGACATGTGATTGAGTACTGTGGCCAAGCCATTAGGAATCTTTCAATGGAAGGAAGGATGACACTTTGCAATATGGCGATTGAAGCAGGTGCGAGAGCCGGAATGGTTGCCCCCGACGAAAAAACATTTAATTATGTAGAAAATCGCCCTTTTTCTCCAAAAGGAGAGGAATTTAAGAAGGCTGTAGATTATTGGAAGGACTTGGTTACGGATTCAGACGCGTTGTTTGATTCAAAATATTTATTCAGTGCTGAAGAAATTTTACCTCAAGTTACCTGGGGAACTTCTCCTGAAATGGTTACTCATGTGGAGGATGCTATTCCTCAAGTGGGAAAAGATAATAAAAATTTATTAGATGCATTGAGCTACATGGGCTTAGAGCCTGGAACAAAAATTAAAGATATCGAACTAGATCAAATTTTCATTGGTTCGTGCACTAATTCTAGAATAGAAGATTTAAGGGCAGCATCTGAGATATTAAACGGGAATAAAATTTCAAAAAAAATTAAACGGGCTATTGTCGTGCCAGGATCAGGTTTGGTTAAAAAGCAAGCTGAATCAGAAGGCTTAGATGAGATTTTTAAATCTGCTGGATTTGAGTGGAGAGACGCTGGATGTTCAATGTGCTTGGGAATGAATCCTGATCAACTAAAAGAATTTGAAAGGTGTGCATCCACCTCTAATAGAAATTTTGAGGGCAGACAGGGCTTTAAAGGTAGGACACATTTAGTTAGCCCAATAATGGCTGCGGCTGCCTCCTTAGAAGGAAAGTTCATAGACGTCAGAGATATTTAATGAAAAATTCTAACCTTTATTCTGGAGAATACGTTTGTTTAGATAAAGCAAATGTAGATACAGATCAAATTATTCCGAAACAATTTTTAAAATCCATTTCTAAAAGTGGCTTAGGACCATACCTATTTGATTCTTGGAGATTTAATGACGAAGGTTATCTTGGAAAGAAAGTATCTGAGAGAGTAAAAAATTCAGAATTCGTTTTAAATTTAGATCAGCATCAAGGATCTAATGCTTTGATTGCTAGGGAAAATTTTGGTTGCGGATCTAGCAGAGAACATGCTGTTTGGGCACTTAAAGACTTCGGGATTAACGTGGTAATTGCACCTTCTTTCGGTGATATATTTTTCAATAACTGTTTTAAAAACGGGTTACTTGCAATCAAGCTAAATCCAAATGAAGTCAATCAAATTTTTGAACAACAAATTATTAATTCTCAAAATCAAATTGAAATTGATTTGATCAATCAAAACATACAAATTCCAAATTTAGAACCCATAAAATTTGAAATTGATGATTTTCGTAAAACCTGTCTTCTCGAAGGGCTTGATGACATTGGTTTTAGTCTTAAATATGAGAATCAAATCACTGATTATGAAAATAAACTTAAAACTAGCAGACCTTGGATTTTAAATGACAAGTAAAAAAAATATTCTTTTTTTGCCTGGAGACGGTATCGGCCCAGAAGTTAGTGCGGAAGCTGAAAAAGTTTTAGTTCATATTTCTGAACTTCATCACATAGATTTAGAGATAAGCAAGATGTTGATTGGGGGTATAGCAATTGATCAGGAAGGGAGTCCAATATCTAAAGAAACAATTGAAATAGCAAAAAAAGCAGATGCAATTTTTCTGGGAGGTGTAGGCGGCCCAAAATGGGATGCTCTTAAGCCTTCGCTTAAACCTGAAAAAGGATTATTGAAATTAAGATCAGAGTTAGATTTGTTTGCAAATTTAAGACCTTCCATGTCTTTTCAAGGTTTAGAAGATTCTTCTTCTTTAAAAAAAGAAATAATAGAAAGTTTAGATATTCTTATTATAAGAGAACTTACAGGGGGAATTTATTTTGGTAACCCTAGGGAAATAAATGCTGAATCTGCTTTTAACACAATGATTTATTCATCAAATGAAGTAGAAAGAATTGCTGAGGTGGCTTTTGAAGCAGCAATGAAAAGAAATAAAAAAATCTGTTCTGTGGATAAAGCCAACGTTCTTGAGGTTTCTGAGTTTTGGCGAAAAATAATGATCAAAGTTTCAAAAAAATATCCAGAAGTAATCCTGGAGCATATGCTAGTTGATAATGCGGCTATGCAATTAGTTCAAAATCCTAAACAATTTGATGTAATCGTGTCTTCTAATCTATTTGGAGATATTCTTTCTGATATCAGCTCTGTTTTATCAGGTTCAATCGGGATGCTCCCTTCGGCCTCCTTAAATTTTGCTTCTAAAGGACTTTACGAACCAGTTCACGGTACAGCTCCAGACATTGCTGGAAAATCAATTGCGAACCCTTTGGCTTCAATTTTGTCAATAGGAATGATGTTTAAGTATTCTTTTTCACAAGAAGATATTTCTATCAAAATAGAAAATGCAGTGAAAAAAGTTATTTCTGATGGTTATGTTACAAAAGATATTGCTGTGAATAATTCTAAAGTTGTTTCAACTCAGGAGATGGGAGACCTAATAATTGCAAACCTTAACTAAAAAAATTGCTGTTGTTGGCGTAACTGGAGCTGTGGGTCGAGTCTTTTTAGATTTGTTAGACGAATTTTTTCCTGGTGAGAAAGAACTTTATCTTCTTGCTAGTGAAAGATCTCAAGGAGTTGAATTAGCTTGTGGTTCACAAGTTTTTAAGGTTTCAGACCTTTCAAAATTTGATTTTTCTGAAGTTGATTTAGCTTTTTTTTCCGCAGGCGCGAGTATTGCAGAAAATTTTGCTCCAAAAGCTGTCGAACAAGGGTGCAGCGTTATTGATAACTCTTCAAGATTTAGAAAAGATAAGAATGTTCCATTAGTTATTCCTGAAGTCAACGGTTCTGTTTTAGATGAAGTTTCTGTTCCAATGATAATTTCTAATCCAAATTGTTCTACAGCACAGTTGCTTGTAGCTTTAAAGCCAGTTCACGATCTATTTAAAATCAAAAGAGTTGATGCAGTAACTTTTCAAGCAGTTAGTGGATCTGGACAAATTGCTATAGATGAATTGCTTAGTCAGACTGAAAAGTTGCTTCACGGTGAAAACATATCACCAAGCGTTTATGATTCTCAAATTGCTTTTAATGTCATATCCGCTGGTAATTTAGAAGATAATTTTTATACTGACGAAGAAATGAAAATCTCAAATGAAACAAAAAAAATTCTAGATGACTCCATTAACATTACCGCTACTACCGTTAGAGTTCCGGTAGTTTATGGTCACTCGATAGCTGCTCACATTGAAACTTATGAGGACATCGATCAAATTGCGCTTGAAGATAAGCTTACTTCTCAAGATGGCTTGATTAGGCATGATTCTAAAGATTTTTTATCTCCCAATCCAATTGAGCATGCTGCTGGGAAAAATCCTGTGTCTGTTGGGAGAGTTAGAGCAGATTTGTGGGAGAAAAATAGAGTGAATATGTGGATTGTTGCTGATAATCTTAGAAAAGGCGCTGCCTTAAACAGTATTCAAATATTAAAAAAGCTCTTAGATAAATAAGAAATGTTCAGATTACTAATTTTTTTTCTATTGTGTCCGAATTTAGTCTTTGCGCAGGCGGGGTGGTCAACTAACGATTATGATAATTTATGGTCTATCGCAATTGAATTAAAGAAAGAAATTCCAGATTATTCCGTTTATCAAATCATGATTTCGCTTCAGAGTTTAAATCCTGAGGCTTTTAGGGAAGCAAATGTTAACTTTTTAAAGAAAGGTCAGTTTTTGATATCTCCAGACTCAAATTCCTTAGCAATGACAGATAAGACAGAGTCTGTAAGGAGTATAGCCGAACAAAATTATAAAATTAATAGTAATTACACTGATTATTTAGTTTTACAAAATGTACTAATACTCACCGAACCAAACTTTTCTTTAGCTAGCGAAATAACTGAAGTTAGCGATTCAATTGAAGACGATTCGTTATTTCCAGAAGCTAATGAAATGAAAGATGAGAAGAATGAGACGTTTATTGATTCTGAAGAAACTGTTTTACAAAATGAATTGTTAGAAGCCCCAGCTGAACAAAATTATATAGATTTAATTTCAGATTCAGGCTCTGAAATTCAAGAAGATCTATCTAATATTCAATCTGGCAACTCTTTGGATTATCAACTTATCGTAATTATCGTTTTAGTCATTATCTTAGCTATTTTAGGAATTTCATATTTTAGGAATGCACCTAAAAATGACAATCTATCAAAAACATCTTTATCAAGTGAAGAAGACGAAAGTTTAGAAGAAATAGGAAATCCAAACGAAGCTAGGTTAAATCTTGCGACAATGTATTTTGAAATGAAAGACTTTGATAAAGCTAAAGAATTAGCAGAAGAGATTATCCAAAATTCTGATGACGATTATATTGTGAGTAAAGCAAAACAGTTATTAGAGAATTTTAATGGAAGTTGATAGATACGCCGCGGGAGTAGAGTATTTTGGTAAAAACTATAAAGGGTGGCAGATTCAAAAATCAACAAATGAAACAGTCCAAGCTAAAGTTGAGGAAGCTTTAACAAAGATAGCTGATATAAAAATAAACTCAATTTGTGCTGGGAGAACTGATTCAGGAGTCAATGCACTTTCGCAAGTTATCCATTTTGATTCTCAGCAAAAAAGAACTTTGAAAGCTTGGAAAGAAGGAGCAAATTCCATATTGCCTGACGATATTAAGTTAATTTGGGTCAAGCGGGTATCAAATGAATTTCATGCAAGATTTTCAGCCGTTAAAAGAACTTACAAATATTTCATTCTTAATGACGACAGTACATCCATATTTTATAAAAATAAAACTACTTTGGTTAAAGATAAAATAAACCTTGAGAATATGAAGGAGGCTTCAAAATTTTTAATAGGTGAAAAAGATTTTTCGAGTTTTAGGTCTTCTGGTTGTCAATCAAAAACACCAATTAGGGAAATATTCGAGATAAATTTCACAAAAAAGAAAAAATTAATATCAATTGAAATCTCAGCAAATGCTTTTTTATTAAATATGGTGAGAATTATTATTGGAACATTACTTGATTTTGGACTGAACGATAGAGACCCAAAAAAGATGAAAAGTATTATTGAAAGTCGCGATAGAAATCTCTCAGGTAAAACTTTAGCTGCTAGCGGTTTATACTTTATTGGTCCTGAGTATCCAAGTGAGTTTAAGATTAAAAAACCTCCTGTAAAACATTCAGTCCTGCCAAGTTAACTTAAAATGAGTATTTTTGTAAAAATATGTGGAATCACAAACGAAAAAGATGCTTATTCCGCAATTAAATATGGGGCCGATGCAATTGGTCTAAATCAATTTACAAAAAGTCCGAGATACGTTGATGAATCAGAATTATTTAAAATAAAGAGGGTTCTGAGCAAGGAGATTATTGTTGTTCCAGTATTTGTTAATCCAGAAGACGAAGAAGTTTATAATTTTTTGCAAATCTTCCCAAACAGCACATTACAATTTCATGGGTCTGAAACTCGTTCATTTTGTGAAAAATTTAACAAACCTTACATAAAATCCATCAACGTAAGCAATATTTCAAATCATGAAAACTTCTTGAGAAACTATGAATCTGCAGAACAAATTTTATTAGACTCTGGTACCGAGCAATTATCTGGAGGAACAGGAGAAAAATTTGATTGGAATCAGATTCCAACAAATTTTAATAATTTAATTATTGCCGGTGGGCTTAATCCTAATAATATCCTTAGGCTATTAGATTATTTTATTCCTTTCGGAGTGGATGTATGTAGTGGAGTTGAATCAAAAAAAGGTGTAAAAGACACTACTAAGATGAAAAATTTTATAGATTTTGTAAAGAAATATGAAAGATAAAGACAACTATAGCTTTCCGGATTCCGCAGGAAGATTCGGCGAATACGGAGGCAAATATGTTTCAGAAACTCTTATGGCAGCCTTAGAGCAACTTGAAAATACATACGAAACTTTAAAAGATGACGAGAATTTTAAAAAAGAGATTAATGAAGATTTAAATAATTTTGTTGGAAGACCCTCCCCATTGTATTTTGCAAAAAGATGGACAGAACAATTATCTGGTGCCCAAATTTATCTTAAAAGGGAAGACTTGAACCACACGGGTGCTCACAAGATAAATAATACTGTCGGTCAGGTTTTGCTTGCGAAGCATATGGGTAAAAAAAGGATCATAGCTGAAACTGGAGCCGGTCAGCATGGAGTTGCAACAGCCGCAGTAGCAGCAAGACATGGCTTGGAATGTATTATATTCATGGGAGAAGAAGACATTGAAAGACAGTCTCCAAACGTTTATCGAATGAAACTTTTAGGAGCCGAAGTATTTCCTGTTACTTCTGGAACAAAAACTCTTAAAGACGCAATGAATGAAGCTATGAGGGATTGGGTAACAAATGTCGATGACACTCATTACATAATTGGTAGTGTTGCAGGACCTCACCCTTATCCAAAAATCGTCAGAGATTTTAATTCTATTGTTGGAGTTGAACTGAAAGAGCAATCGCGAAATCTTTTTGGCAGATATCCCGACAAAATCATTGCTTGTGTGGGCGGTGGTTCAAACGCAATGGGTATTTTTTATCCTTTTTTAAAAGATAATTCTGTTGATTTAATTGGAGTTGAAGCCGGTGGTTCAGGAATTGAATCTGGAGAACATGCTGCTCCTTTAAGTGACGGAAGTATAGGAGTTTTGCACGGGATGAAGACATACCTTATGCAGGATAAGTCTGGACAAATCTTATCCACTAAATCTGTTTCGGCTGGCTTAGATTATCCTGGAGTGGGTCCAGAACATTCTTATCTAAAAGATTCTGGAAGAGTTGAATATGATTCTGCGACTGATGAAGAAGCTTTAGATAGTTTTCATGAGCTTACTAAAACGGAAGGGATTATGCCAGCTTTAGAAACTGCTCATGCCTTAGCTCACGCAAAAAAGATTGCTCCAAAAATGTCAAAAGACGAGATAATTGTTGTAAATCTCTCAGGGCGTGGAGACAAAGACATGGCAAATGTAGCAAAGGTTGAAGGCCTTACCCTATGAGCATCATTGGCTCAACTTTTGAACAGTTAAAAAATAACAATTCGAGAGCATTAGTTACATACACTGTTGCAGGCGATCCTAACTTAAAAGAATCTGAAAAAATTATTGAAAATATTATATCAAGCGGAGCTGATATAATTGAGATTGGAGTCCCATTTTCTGATCCCATGTCTGAAGGACCAGTGATTCAATTGTCTCATGAACGATCTCTAAAAAACAAAACTTCTCTTGAAGAAATCTTAAAACTAAGCAAAAGACTCAAAAAAAAATTCAATAAAACCCCAATTGTACTGATGGGATACTTCAATACATTTATAAATTCTCTAGAAATTGCGAAGGGAAATCATGACATTAATGATGATATTTGCAAAGAACTTAAAAACCATGGAGTCGACGGACTTATTATCGTGGATCTTCCTTTCGAAGAAAGTGAAGAAATTTATAATAAATTAACTGAATTTGATATAGATCTAATAAGGTTAATTTCACCAACTACCAATGATTTAAGGATCAATGAAATTCTTTCTAACTCTTCTGGTTTTATATACTACGTATCTTTAAAAGGAATTACAGGCGCTGAAATTGACTCTTTTAACGCTTTGAAGGAAAGAGTCGAGAGCATCAAAAAGTCTTCAAGAATTCCAGTCGTCGTAGGATTTGGTATTAAAGATAAAAAAACTGCAAAAAAAATGTCCGTTTTCTCAGATGGAGTTGTTGTAGGAAGCGCAATCGTAGAAATTATAAGTAATAAACAAGATTTACATTTTCAGGATTTTTTTAATCAAATTTCAAAATTTGTTGAAGGCATAAAATCTTCGATACAATAACCAATGGTTAAAAGTTGGTTCAATAGAATATTACCTTCATTCGCTCGAGCTCATAAGAAAGACGATAAAAAAAGTCCTGTACCACAAGGTTTATGGCAAAGCTGCCCAAATTGTAAAGAAATTATTTACGGCCCAGATCTTGAATCAAACTTATATGTTTGCATGAATTGTGATCACCACATAAGGATAGGCGCTAGACATAGATTGACGTATTTATTCGATGAAAATAAATATTCAGAAATATCTAAAAATACAGAGGCAAAAGACTGGCTTTCTTTTAAAGACTCTAAGAAATACAAGGACAGATTAAGCGAAGCAAAAAATAAAATTGAAGAAAAAGAAGCATTGATTTGTGCTCATGGGAAACTCAATTCTCAAGAAGTAGTAGTTGCAGTTTTCGAGTTTAGATTTATGGGTGGATCTATGGGTTCGGTTGTAGGACAGAAATTTGTTGATGCAGTCAACAGGGCAATTAAGCTAAATTATCCATTCATTTGTTTTTCAACTAGTGGTGGGGCTAGAATGCAAGAATCTCTTTTTTCTTTATTTCAAATGGCAAGAACGTCTGCAGTGCTTAACAAATTAAAAGAAGCTAAATTACCTTATATTTCCGTTATGACCGATCCAATTTATGGCGGTGTTTCTGCAAGCTTAGCTATGTTAGGCGATATAAATATTGCCGAACCAAAAGCACAAGTTGGCTTTGCAGGTCCTAGAGTTATAGAAGATACCGTAAGGGTGAAATTACCAGAAGGTTTTCAAAGAAGCGAATTTCTGCTGGAGCATGGACTTATAGATATGATTGTGCATCGATCAGAAATGAAAGAAAAAATTTCTAATCTCTTATCAAAATTAAAGACAACATAAATACTTTGTCGGATCTTGAAGATTACTTAAATAAACTTATTAGAAAAAAAAATATATTTAGGGAGCAGAGCTTTGAAAATTTGAAGCAAGTCCTCGTAAATCTAAAAATAAAAAAACCTAATAAACTTATTTCTATAACAGGAACCAACGGAAAAGGATCTACAGCAGAAATACTTTCTCGAGTTCTTGCAAAAAATAAATACGAAGTTGGCCTATTAACCTCTCCGCATCTGGTTAAATTTAATGAAAGAATAAGAATTAATAATAAGAACATCGATGACTCGGAAATGCTGAATTGTTTAGAGGAGGTTGATAAGTTAAAGGATTCAAAAGAATTAAATTTTTACCAGATCATTGCTGCTGCAGCCTTTTTATTTTTTTCTAAAAAAAAATTAGATGTTTGGATACTCGAGGTAGGGCTTGGAGGTAGGTTAGATCCTGCAAATTATTTCGATGCAGATATTTCAGTAATTACTAAAATTGCATTAGACCACGAAAATATTTTAGGTAAAGGGGTCGAAAATATCGGAAGAGAAAAAGCTGGTATTTTTAGAACTAATCAAATTGTTATATTTGGAGAAGGGTCTATACCCAATAGCGTTTCAAAAATAGTTGAAAAATTAAACGTGGATTTACATAAAGTAGATGGTACAAATATAGAGTCAGCTTATTTTCATAAAAACTCTTTAGGGATATCAAAAAAAATCTTTGAACTTCAGTTCCCAGAGATAGATGCAAAAAGTGAGCTAGAAAAAATAGACGAATTCGAATTTTTGGGCAGAAATCATTTAGTTTTGGAAAATCTTCTCTTAGATGTTTCTCATAATTCAGACAGCATTGAAAACTTAAAAAATTTTATAAATAAGCATTACTCTGCTTTCAAGTTAAATGCGATTTTCACGTGTAATAAAGAAAAGCAATTACCTAATATACTAAAACCTATCTTAAATATTATTGATGATTGGTATTTACCAGAACTAAATCATCCTCAAATTATGAAAAATATAGAAATTGAAAACTATCTAGTTAGAAAAGGTAAAAAAGTTTTCTGTGGATATGATATTTCTGAAATAAATGACATAGTTAATAAAACCGATAAAAATACTCTATTTGTTGCTTTTGGTTCTTTTAAACTAGTTGGAAAATTTTACGAGATACTGAATATTAAAATAGAAAATACCAAATGAGTTTCTTCGATATCGCGTTCTTAAGTCTGTTAGGTTTTTTTAGCTTTAGGGGGTATTTTAGAGGACTAATTATAGAAATTTATTCGTTTTCTATTTGGATAATTTCTATTTGCTTAGCGTGGAGTACAAGAAAAACTCCACTTTCTTACTTCCAGTCAATTTACGATAGTTCATATTTAGAATTAATCTCATTTGTTTTAATTTTTCTTATTATCTTTATTCTTTGTAGATTCCTATTTAAATTTTTTTCTCTAGCATTCAATCCAAGATTTTTTATATTGAACTTAATGGGATTTTTAGTAGGTTTTTTTAAATTTTACCTTTTCGTAATAATTTTATATTTAATTGCTGATGAATATATAATTGAACAAGCTTGGTGGAATTTAAGTTCTACATCGTATTACATTATTGAATCATCAAAAATAGTTGGAAGTATAATCGGAGATATCCAAATGGAAGGCTTTAAAGATTTTGAAATTGAACCAAATCAGCTGTTATAAAAATGTGTGGAATAATAGGAATTATTTCTGAAGAAGACGTTTCTTCTTCCATTTACGAATCCTTGACAGTAATCCAGCATCGCGGGCAAGATGCCGCTGGTATGGCCACCTTGGAAGACGGCAAGCTTCATGTTAGAAAACAAATTGGACTTGTTAGAGAAGTATTTAGAGCCCAACATATTAAAAATTTAAAAGGGAAAATGGGAATTGGACATGTTAGATATCCAACCGCAGGTGGCGTAACTAGAGAGTTTTCTCAACCGCTTTACGTAAATTCACCTTATGGAATTAGTATTTGTCACAATGGTAATTTAGTAAATTCAAAAGAGCTGACTCAAGAGCTTTATGAAAATGATCTAAGACATTTAAATACTGATTCAGACTCTGAGGTAATTTTGAATATTTTTGCTAATGAAATGCAAAAAATTAATTCACAGTCACCTTCGCCAGAAGAAATATTTTCTGCTGTTGAAAAAATGCATTTACGTTTAAAAGGTGCATATTCGGTAGTGTTAATGATTAGCGGGGTCGGACTTCTCGCGATACGGGACCCCAATGGAATAAGACCTTTAATGATGGGAAAAAAAGAAAACGACTTACTAGGCAAAACGGACTATATGTTTGCTTCAGAAAGCCCAGCATTGGATGCTTTAGATTTTGAAATTTTAGGTGATCTCAAACCTGCAGAGGCAGTATTTGTTTCTTTGGAGGGAAAGATGAGCAGAAAAATTTGTCATAACTCTCCCCAACATTCTCCATGCATATTTGAATATGTGTACCTAGCAAGACCTGATGCAGTGATCGAAGAAATTTCTGTATTGAAATCTAGGCTCAGAATGGGGCAAAAGCTGGGAAAAAAAATTAATTCAATTTATCCTAACTCAAAGATTGACGCTGTAATCCCCATTCCTGAAAGCAGTACTTCTTCTGCAATTGAAGTTGCAAAATATCTTGGAGTTAATTACCGTGAAGGATTTGTTAAAAACAGATACATAGGTAGGACTTTCATAATGCCTAAACAAGATTTGCGGAGAAAATCAGTTCGTAGGAAGTTAAACCCAATTCCTTTTGAATTTAAAGATAAAAATATACTTTTGATCGACGATTCAATAGTTAGAGGTACCACAAGCAAAGAGATTGTTGAAATGGCAAGAGACGCAGGTGCTAAGAAAGTCTTTTTTGCTTCTGCTGCGCCTCCAATTAGATTTCAAAATGTTTATGGAATTGATATGGCCGCAACAGAAGAACTAATAGCCCATCAGAGAAATGAAGAACAAATAGCAGATTTTATAGGAGCGGATTGGTTGGTTTATCAAGATTTAGATGATCTAATTGAATGCGCAGTTGCTGGAAATGAAAAAATTTCAAGTTTTGAAACTTCAATCTTTGATGGGAATTATGTTTGTGGTTCTGTAACTAAAGAGTACTTAACTAGTCTTGAAATAGAAAGAAAAGATTCAAATAAAGCTTTTTAGTTAGTCTCAATGGTGACTGACGGAAGGGAGACCGAGTTAGCAGCCTTTCTATAAGCTTCTATTTGATCAAAATTCATGTAACGAAATATTTCAGCTGACATGGTGTTTATTTCGCTCATATGCGAAAGGTATTCTTCAATGGTTGGAAGTTTTCCAAGAATTGCAGAAATTGCCGCAAGCTCAGCAGATGCTAAGTAAACATTTGCTCCATCTCCTAATCTGTTTGGAAAATTCCTTGTTGAAGTAGAAACTACTGTTGAATTAGCTTCCACTCTTGCTTGATTTCCCATACAAAGAGAACATCCGGGAACTTCTGTCCTTACACCGGCGTCTTCAAAAATTTTGTAGAAGCCTTCTTCCTCTAATTGAAATTTATCCATTTTAGTTGGAGGAGAAATCCATAATCTAGTCGGTAAAGAATTAACCTTTTCAAGTAATTTTCCTGCAGCTCTAAAGTGGCCAATATTAGTCATGCAAGATCCAATAAAAACTTCATCTATTTTATCCTCTCCGATTTCAGATAAACTTTTTACATCATCTGGATCATTTGGACACGCTAACAAAGGCTCTTTAATCTCATTGAGATCGATTTCAATAACTTCTGCATACTTCGCGTTAAGATCCGGCTTCAAAAGTACTGGGTTTGATAGCCATTGCTCCATTTTTTTTGCTCTTCTTTCCAAAGTTCTAGCATCTCCATATCCTTCCGAAATCAACCATCTAAGCAAGATGATGTTTGAATTTAGATATTCAGTAATAGGCTCTTCATCAAGTAATACCGTACATCCTGAAGCGGATCGTTCAGCAGAAGCGTCAGATAGTTCAAAAGCCTGCTCTATTTTTAGATTTGGAAGTCCTTCAATTTCTAAACATCGCCCTGAAAATATATTTTTCTTACCTTCTTTTTCTACGGTTAATAATCCTCTTTGAATTGCAGCATAAGGTATTGCGTTTACTAAATCTCTTAAGGTTATCCCAGGCTGCATTTTTCCAGAAAATTTAACCAAAACTGATTCTGGCATATCCAAAGGTATTACTCCTAAAGCAGCACCAAAAGCAACTAAACCTGATCCAGCAGGAAAACTTATTCCTATCGGAAATCTTGTATGGGAATCTCCTCCAGTTCCAACAGTGTCTGGTAATAACATTCGGTTAAGCCAAGAGTGAATTATTCCATCACCAGGCTTGAGAGCTATTCCACCTCGAGTTTTAATAAATTCAGGAAGAGTATGTTGAGTTTCTATATCTACAGGTTTTGGATAAGCTGCAGTATGACAAAAAGATTGCATTACCAAGTCAGAAGTAAATCCTAGACAAGCTAGTTCTTTTAACTCATCCCTTGTCATGGGTCCGGTAGTATCTTGAGAGCCTACAGTAGTCATAATTGGCTCACAATAAGTGCCAGGTCTAACTCCCTCAACTCCACATGCTTTGCCAACCATCTTTTGAGCCAATGTGTAACCGTCTGATGAGCTATCGTTATCTCCTGGCCTAACAAAGACATCGGTAGGACCCAAATTTAAATACTCTCTTGTTTTATCAGTAAGACTTCTTCCTATAATTAGAGGTATTCTTCCCCCAGCTCTAACCTCATCTAAAAATGTCTCTGATTTGAATTCAAATTTTGAAATTACGTCCCCTTGTTCTGACAATATTTCGCCTTCATAAGGATAAATATTAATAACGTCCCCTGTGTTCATTTTCTCTACGTCTGCTTCAAAAACAATAGTTCCGGCATCCTCCATAGTATTAAAAAAAATCGGTGCTATTTTCCCTCCGATACAAATTCCTCCGGTCTTTTTATTCGGTATAAAAGGTATATCTTCACCCATATGCCAAAGTACAGAGTTTGTTGCAGATTTTCTTGAAGAACCAGTTCCAACAACATCGCCAACTAATGCAACAGGAAATCCTTTTTCTTTTAATTTATTTATCGTTTCGATTGGATTCTTTATTCCTTCTCTTGGCATTTTGTACATGGCCAAAGCATGAAGAGGAATATCCGGTCTTGACCAAGCATCTGGAGCTGGAGATAAATCATCAGTGTTAGTTTCCCCAGGGACTTTAAAAATACTTACTTTTATTTCTCTTGGAACTTCAGGTTTTGATAAAAACCATTCAGCATTTGACCAAGAGTTTAAAATTTTTAATGCATTTTTTGAACTTTTTGAGAGTTCTGCAATGTCATTAAATGCATCAAAAATGAGGAGTGTTTTAGAAAGAGCTTCAATTGCAACTTCTCCACATTCTTCATCATCAATTAATTTTATAAGCGGTTCAACATTGTATCCACCCAACATAGTACCTAAATAGAAGGTTGCCTCCTTAGGAGAAATTAATTCACATTTAATTTTTTTTTGTGATAAGTCAGCAAGAAAAGCTGCTTTCACATAAGCTGCATCATCAACTCCAGCAGGAACTCTGTTAATAAGAAGATCTAGTAATTCTTTATTCTCGCTTTTTGCTTCTTTTATTAATTCAATAAGACCTGAGGTTTGTTCTGCATCAAGAGGCAGAGGAGGGATGCCTAGTTCAGCCCTTTCTTTCAGAGATTTTTGGTAATTTTCAAGCATATAAAGAAGTAAAAATTGTTAATATATTAACATGTCTAAAGATTCTTCTGCACGCACACGAACTCCTTGTGTAGGGATTTGCTCAACGACATATGGAGATGATGTTTGTAGGGGTTGTAAAAGGTTTATTCACGAAGTAATAAACTGGAATTCATTTAATCCAGAGGAAAAAGAATCTGTTTGGAAAAGATTAGAGAAATTAAAAACCTTAATTATGCAATCAAAAATTTCCATAATTAATGAAACATTAATGGAAGAAAAAATCGAAGAACTTCAATTAAAAATTAACTCTGATTTAAATAGTTTATCTAAGGCTTTTGAAATCGTTAAGCTTACTAGTAAGAGTTTTGATGATTTAAACGAATTTGGAATCGAAATAGTCAACAAAAATGTCAGTTTAATATATTTGAAAGAAGAAATTGAGAAAGAACTCTATGACTTATCTATGGCGCATTTTAATAGGTATTTTGTAGAGCCTATTCGTAAGATTAAATAATTATTAAATCTTTTCTTTCACTAGCTCAAATTCTCCATCAGTGCTTTTGATGTACCACAAGTGCGAACCCCAATCGCCTAAGACCATTCTAGGCACTCCGTTCTCATCATGAACGAACGGTCTATGAGTATGACCGTGAATTAATATATCTAGAGAGTTTTCTTTGATAGTTTTTAGGACTTCTAAATTATTAACATCCATTATTGCTTCGTCTTTAGATTTATTTTCAAGTTTGCTTACTTCTCTTAAACTTTTAGCTACCTCTTTTCTCTCACTTAGATCTTTTGATAAAAATTCATCTTGCCAATTTTTATTTCTAACCAATAACCTAAATTCTTGATAATCTTTGTCATCCGTGCAGAGAGAATCCCCATGCATAAGTAGAATCTTCTTTTTCGAAATTTCTAATTCATATGGGTCATCAAGCAAAATGGAATGAACATCGTTGCAAAATTTTTTTCCAATAAGAAAATCTCTATTTCCGTGCATAAAATATATTTTGCTACCAGAGGTTGTCTTTTCTCTTAAATTTTTTTTAATCAGGCTAATGAACTGATTTTCATGATCATCGCCAATCCATTGCTCAAAAAAATCACCTAAAATGTAAAGTTCGTCTTCAGAATTTATTTTTTTTGCGAGAAAATTTATGAATGCTTCAGTAAGTTCAGGTCGGCTTTCTTGAAGATGAAGATCAGATATAAAAAAAACCGACATGTATCATTTTTTTCAACACTTATCATGTAGACGTCTTCTACTGGAACGTCCTGATGACCTGAAACAAATGTTGTTTTTACTTTTGCAATTTCATCAATAACTTCTTGGCCTGAAATAACTTTTCCAAAAACTGCATATCCTCCAGAATTTGGATAGTCTAAAAATTCATTGTCAGATAAATTAATAAAGAACTGAGATGTAGCAGAATCAAGCTCATTTGTTCTTGCCATTGATAATGTGTATTTCTCGTTTTTAAGTCCATTATCTGATTCATTTTTTATTGGATCTTTAGTTGGCTTTTGGTTCATACCTATTTCAAAACCCCCTCCTTGAATTACAAATCCAGGAATGATTCTATGAAATAAAACGTTTTCAAAAAAATTATCGTCTACGTACTCAACAAAATTTTCAACGGTAACAGGAGCCTCCTTTGGATAAAGTTCAATATCAAAGTTACCCATGCTTGTAGTAACAGCTAAAATTATAATCTCATTCATAATGAACAAGTATAATACTCGAAGTGTCAATAAAAAATGAAAATCTTTAATAGTATTTCATCAAAAAAACAAGATTTGGTCTCAATTGAAAAAGACAAGATCAATCTATACGTCTGTGGCATGACAGTTTACGATGATTGCCATATTGGTCATGCACGTACATTTATCAGTTTTGATTTATTTCTAAGGTTTTTTTCTTATCTTGGATACAAAGTTAATTATGTAAGAAACATAACCGATATCGAAGATAAAATTATCGATAAAGCAAAGCTTGAAAAGGTATCTTTCAGTGAAATCTCAGATAGATTTATCTTTTCCATGCATCATGATTTTAGTAAATTGAATCTCTTGTCACCAAAATTTGAACCAAGAGCATCTGAAAACATACCCGAAATACTAGAGATGATTGATGAATTAGAAGCAAAAGATTTTGCATATTCAATAGATGGAGGAGATGTGTATTTCGATATTAATTCATATGAAGATTACGGAAAGCTTTCAAAGAGAAAGCAAAAAGAACTTGAATCTGGTTCAAGAGTAGAAATTGATGAAAACAAAAAGAATCCAAATGACTTTGTTCTTTGGAAGAGATCAGAAGAAGAGCCATTATTTGATTCTAAATGGGGTAAAGGAAGGCCCGGATGGCATATTGAGTGCTCCGCTATGAGTAAAAAATTCCTTGGTGAAACTTTCGATATCCATGGGGGCGGTTTAGATTTAAAGTTTCCTCATCATGAAAATGAAATAGCGCAATCTGAATGTTGTTCGGGAAAAACATTAGCTAATCATTGGATGCATGTTGCACCATTGAATGTTAATGGAAAAAAAATGTCGAAATCTTTAGGCAATTTTGTAACTATTAAAGACGTTTTAAAAGAATATCATCCAGAGGTTTTGAGAATGTTTTTTTATTTAACGCATTATAGAAAACCCATTAACTTCAACGAAAATTCTATAAATGATGCAAAGAATATATTGGATAAACTTTACGAAAGTATAAGAGAGTTCGATGAATCCAAATTAGAAGTAGATAAATCATTCTCTGTAAAATTTAATAATTCTTTAAAAGATGACTTCAACACTCCAAAAGCAATTAAAGTTCTTCAAGAAATAAATCAACAAATAAATAGGCAAGTATCAACAGATAATTCTGACTTAAGAAAACTTAAAAATAGTCTAAGAAGTTTTGCAAATTCAATTGGGTTGCTTTTAAATTCCGCAGAAGATTATTTTAAGTACTCTGGAGACTCGGAGCTTGATGATAATAAGATCCAAGCAGCAATTGAAGAGAGAAATGAGGCTAGAGCCAATAAAAATTTTGCTCTAGCTGATTCAATTAGGAAAGAACTTTTAGAAAAGGGTATTTCTCTTGAAGATAAAGAAGGGAAAACTTATTGGAAGAAGAAATAAATCAAAACAAACTGAAAAAATAGTAAAGGGTGTAGCAAATTAAACTTATTCCAACTATCGGTGCAGAAAGTTTCTTAAATCGGTTTTCAAATGAACCTAAACTTAAATAAGTAACAAATATCGCGGTCAGAATAGACATCATCAAAAAATCTCTAGTAAGAATTTCAGAGCCAAATATCTTTGAGAGCGACATACCTATTATTGGAAAAACTAAAACAATATTTAATATGTTAGATCCGACAATATTTCCAATGACAAGATTTCCTTTTTTTTGTTTTAAAGCAACGAAAGACGTAGCTAATTCTGGAAGACTAGTTCCTATTGCAACCATAGTTAATCCAATCACTACATCTGATATACCAATTAATGAAGCAATGCTAGATCCATATTTTACTGTCAATTCTGAACCTATCAGCAGAAATATAAGACTTGAAAGCGATAGAAAAATTAACCATAGAGTATTTTTTGAATCAGATGAACTAGTGATTTCTTGAGGTTTTTGTCTAAGTAAATGCATGAGAAAAAGTAAAAATAAACCAATCATTAAAATAGAATCACTGACAGAAATTTTGTAATCGAATAAAACATATCCTGCAATTAAGGAGGTTAGAATAAGTAAGAAAATATCTCTAAGATTCAAAGAGATTTCAGATCTAGCGATAAAAAAGCATGAAAACCCAAAAACTATCCCAATGTTTGCAATATTTGATCCTAATGAATTACCAATAGCAATTTCAGGTTTTAAATTTATTACTGAAGATATGCTCACAAAAACTTCAGGAATAGACGTGCCAAGAGCTACAACAGTTATTCCAAGTAACATGTCGTTGACGCCAAGTTTTTTCCCTAATTTTGATACGTTTGTAATAAATATATCAGCCCCTTTGACTAGAAAAATTAATCCCAAAATGAGTAATAAAGAGGGTAAAAGAAATTCCATTGTTAAATGTTTGCCTTTAGTACATATCTGCAATGTTCGCAGCTTTTACTCGAAGCTGGAGGTGACTCAGCGTCTAAACAATCTTTCATTTTTCTTATTACGCTCGGTATCCAAGAATCATCACCTTTGTAAGGAATAAGTTTAATTTTAAAATTGAGTTTATTTTCAAAGGGAATATTTTTTCTGATTGCATTGCAATATACAAAATAAGCAGTGTCTTGAATATCGAAACCATTATTTCGAAATAGCCATTGATAAATTTCAACTTGTCTTTTATAGGATATTTGCCAGGGTGCATCTAAGGAAACCTCCCCATCCTTGGAGGTAGCTTTATAATCTACAATTATTAATTGATCTGTTTTTGTGTTTATCCACACATCATCAACTAAACCATATAAATAGAAATTTGTTTCTTCATCTAAAAAACCGATGCCCTTGTTCCTTGTTCTCCAATCTTCAATTTCCGGATGGCTAAAAGGCCTAGCATCTAAACCCGAATTCAATATGTAAGGATGATTTTCTTTAGTTCCTCTAAAGGAATCGAATTCATCTTTAAGTAATTCATCGACAGCGTTATTTAAATTGAATGGAAATGAACTTGGCCTGCTGATACCTAATTTTTCTTCCAGGTAAAAACATTTTGGGCATCTGCAAAAATTTTCTATTCTGGTTCTACTGAGTTTATATGGATCTGATTTATCTTTATTATATATAGGCATTATAATTCTGGCTCCGCGAGCAGGGCTCGAACCTGCGACCCAGTGATTAACAGTCACTTGCTCTACCAACTGAGCTATCGCGGAAATCGAAGTATTATAGGCAAAAAAACGAAATATGACTAAATCATTTAATATTAAATCTGACTTCAAACCCTCAGGAGATCAACCTAAGGCAATCAAAACAATTGTAGAGGGTTTAAATTCTGGTCTTCTTAACCAAACTTTAAGAGGAGTTACTGGTTCTGGGAAAACATTCGCTATGGCCAACATCATCCAAGAAGTTCAGAGGCCTGCTATTGTGATGGCTCATAATAAGACATTAGCCGCTCAATTGTACGGCGAGTTTAAAGAATTTTTTCCTGAAAATTCAGTTGAATACTTTGTTTCTTACTATGATTATTATCAGCCAGAAGCATACGTCCCAACTTCAGATACATTCATTGAAAAAGATGCTTCTATAAATGAGCACATAGAACAAATGCGTTTGTCCGCAACAAAGGCAATCATGGAAAGGAGGGATGTAATTATAGTTGCTTCGGTCTCAGCAATTTATGGTCTTGGAGATCCAAAATCCTATTTAAAAATGGTTTTACATCTTGATAGAGGTGACGAAATTGACATGAAAGTTCTGTTGATGCGATTGGCTGAGCTTCAATACACAAGAAATGATGTTGAGTTTAAAAGAGCAACTTATCGAGTAAAAGGAGATGTAATAGATATTTTTCCAGCTGAGTCAGATTTTGAGGCTTTAAGAATTGAATTATTTGATACCGAAATAGAATCATTAAAATTCTTCGATCCCTTGACCGGAGAAATAATTAGAGACGTTCCAAGGGTGACTATTTTTCCTAAAACCCATTACGTAACTTCCAGAGATATTATGCTCAGTGCTGTTGAGAAAATCAGGTCTGAAATGAAAGAAAGAGTTCGATATTTCAAAAAAAATGAAAAATTGATTGAAGCTCAGAGGATTGAGGAAAGGACTAAATACGATATGGAGATGATTAAAGAATTAGGTTTTTGTTCGGGCATCGAGAACTATTCACGATACCTGTCTGGAAGAAAAAAAGGGGAGGCCCCGCCAACTTTATACGAGTATTTACCCGAGGACGCCTTGGTTTTTGTGGACGAGTCTCACGTTTCTTTACCACAAATAAGAGGAATGTATCGTGGAGATAGATCCAGGAAAGAAACACTCACTGAATATGGATTTAGATTACCAAGCGCACTCGACAATAGACCTCTAAGATTTGATGAATGGGAAATCTTGTCAGGACAAAAGATATTTGTTTCTGCCACTCCGGGAGAATACGAAAATGAAAATTTAGATCAAATGGTAGATTTGATTGTAAGACCCACGGGATTACTTGATCCAACAATTGAGATAAGACCCGCAACAAATCAAGTGGATGACTTAATTTCAGAAATTTACGAAAAAACTAAGAAAAAAGAAAGGGTTTTGGTGACAGTTCTCACAAAAAGAATGGCAGAGGATCTGGCTCAATACCTTTTTGAAAAAGATATCAATGTTAAATATCTTCATTCCGATATTGATACTGTTGAGCGATCGGAAATTTTAAGGGATTTAAGACTTGGAAATTTTGATGTATTGGTAGGTATTAATCTTTTAAGAGAAGGATTAGATTTACCGGAAGTTTCCCTAGTGGCAATTTTAGATGCCGACAAAGAAGGATTTCTTCGATCTGACACCTCACTAATACAAACGATTGGACGAGCTGCAAGACACATTAATGGTCATGCTATTTTGTATGGCGATAAGGAAACTGGTTCAATGCAAAGAACAATTAAGACGACTGAAGAAAGGAGAAAGATCCAAATGGCTTTCAACGAAAAACATAATATAAAACCAGAGGGTATTGTTAGGCCTATCATGGATGTTATGGAAGGATCGAAAAATCTTACAAAAAAAGAATTCATCGAAGAAGTCGACAAAAAATTTGAGGAAGAATATTTGTCTCCTAAAGAGCTAGCTGAAAAAATAGATGCTCTCGAAAAATTGATGTTGGATCATGCTACTAAACTTGAGTTTGAGGAAGCAGCAAATATCCGCGACAAAATCACTTCATTAAAGAATAAGCTTTTTGCGGCTTAAATTACTTGAGAAAAAAAAAGTCTACTTGATTTATAATATTTAAATATTGGGTAAATATGCAAAATATTTATGAATTTTCCTCCAACATTGTTGGCATCTTAGGCGATTTATCTTTTTCTAACTTCAAAACTTTAAGAATAGCTAATTTTTTAAAAGAGAGAAAATTATCCCTCAACGAAATAAACGATTTTTTTGTATTAGAGACTAGAAAGCCTTGGTCAGAAATTGCAGAATCTGAAAAAGGGATGATTCTAAGTCTTTTAGGAGGAAAAAATAACCAAATAATTACCTCACAATCAGTCTTCATATCTCCAAAAAAAGGAATTCAGTCACCATGGTCATCAAAGGTCAAAGATATTTTTTTAAAGTGTGGAATTGATTTACTGAATATAGAGAAATTGAATTCTTATTCTTTTTCAAAAGAAACAGATTTGAATTTTGAAGACTTAAGTTTTTTATTCGATCCTCTGACGGAAGAAGTTATTTTAGAGCTTGCCAAGATACAAGAATTATTTTCTGTACCTAACAAGAAAATTAGTAGAGAAATTGAATGCACAACCAAAGACAGTTTTATTAAGGCTAACAAAGATTTGAATCTTGGTTTAAATGAATATGAAATAAATTATTTATTTCTCGGATTAAAAGATATAGAAAGAAAAGTCCAAGACTCAGAATTGATGATGTTCTCACAGATAAACTCGGAACATTGTCGTCACAAAATTTTTAATTCAAATTGGAATGGATTGGATAAGGTTGATGAAGGAAAAAGTTTATTTTCAATGATCAAAGATACTTATCGTAACCATTCTGAAAATGTATTATCGGCTTATAGTGATAATGCAGCTGTTATAGAAGGATTTGGTGAATCAAGATTTTTTCCAGATCCTAATTCTAAAAAGTATAAAAATTTAAAAGAAGGCAATAATTTTTGTATTAAAGTAGAAACTCATAATCATCCCACCGCTATTGCTCCATTTCCAGGAGCTGCTACAGGTTCCGGCGGAGAGATAAGAGACGAAGGAGCAACTGGAAGAGGTGCAAAGCCAAAAGCGGGTTTATGTGGTTTCTCTGTCTCGCATTTAAGAATACCTAACCAAATTGAATCCTGGGAAGGTAAAGAAAATAAACCCAAAAGAATTTCTTCACCTTTAGAAATAATGATTGAGGCGCCTGTTGGTGCCGCATCTTTTAATAACGAGTTTGGAAGACCAAACATATTGGGTTATTTCAGATCTTTTGAAAAATACGACGAAAAAAATAAAACTCATTCAGGATTTCATAAGCCAATCATGATTGCTGGTGGCATTGGAAATATTCGTCCATCTCATACACATAAAAACAAAGTAAAGAAAACTGCAAAAATTGTTGTGATTGGTGGTCCAGGTTACCTCATTGGATTGGGCGGTGGTTCGGCATCGTCAACTGAAACGGGAAGTTCTGAAGAAGCTTTAGATTTTGCTTCAGTGCAAAGATCAAATCCAGAAATGCAAAGAAGATGCCAGGAAGTTATCGATCAATGTTGGCAACTTGGAGATGCCAATCCCATAAGTTTTATACACGATGTTGGAGCAGGGGGTCTATCCAATGCTCTCCCAGAACTAATTAACGATTGTGGATTTGGAGCTGCAATAGACTTTTCCAAAATACCTTGTGCTGATCCTTCTATGAGTGAAATGGAAATTTGGTGTAACGAGTCTCAGGAAAGATACGTAATGGCGATAGAAAAAGACAATCTTAAAACTTTAGAAAATATCTGCTTAAGAGAAAATTGTCCAATAGCAGTACTTGGGGATTTTTTAGAAGAAAAAAGATTAATTGTTTCAAGAGGGGATCAATCGATCATAAATTTAGATATGAATTTTATTTTTGGAGCCAACAAAAATTTATTTAGAGATTATAAAAAGCCACTTAAAACAGCTGAAGAAAAGATAAAGAATTTAAATTTTGATATAAAAAAAGAGCTCCTCTCAGTTTTAAGGCATCCGACTGTATCGAGGAAAAATTTCCTAATAAATATAGGTGATAGAAACGTTGGAGGCCTAACATTTCGAGATCAGATGATAGGCCCTTTACAAATTCCTGTAGCAGATAACGCCATAACAATGACCAATTATAATGAGGTTACGGGTGAAGCTATGGCAATGGGTGAAAGATCCCCAGTTGCTTTAATCAATCCTCAAGCTGCAGGTCGCTTAGCAATTGTTGAAGCGTTACTAAATCTATTATCCAGTGGTGTTCAAAAATTATCTTCGATCAAACTTTCAGCCAATTGGATGGCTGCTCCAAACACTACGAAAACAAATTCAAGCTTGTTCAATACTGTTAAAACAGTGAGCGAAGATATTTGTCAAAAATGGAATTTGACCATACCAGTTGGAAAAGATTCTCTTTCAATGGAAACTAATTGGGGCAAAAATAAAAATACTAGTCCTGAATCATTAATCGTATCAGCATTTTCTCCAATTAAAGACATCACTAAGTCTGTAACGCCTATGTTAAGTAATTCAGAAGATTTAGTTTTGGTCAGAATTAACTTTGGTTCAAGTGAAATGAGACTTGGAGGGTCAATTCTCAGCCAGGTAATTAATTCAGATTTTAAGTCATCTCCGGACATAGAGGAAATGGATAAGTTCCCTAAAGTTTTCGATAAGATTTGTGAGTTAATCAACAAAAAAAAGATATCAGCTTTGCATGATATTTCAGATGGTGGAATGGTAACGAGTCTAATTGAGATGATGTTCGCTGGAAATTGTGGTTTAAAAATTAACTTAGATTATGTATTGGACGATCTTAAAAGGAATTTATTTTCTGAAGAACCAGGGTTAATTCTTCAATTATCGAACGAAAGTTATGAAGAACTTTTAGATTTTTTAAAAGATATTAGTTTTACAAAGATTAGTAAGGTTGGCGAAACTATTTCTGAAGACAGACTGATTTTAGAAGCTCTTGATTACAAGGAGCAATTTTCCTTCAAAGAATTAATGGCTAATTGGTCAAAAGTTTCTATTTCAATAAAAAAATTGAGAGACAATCCGCTTGATGCTGAGCAGGAGGAAAAATCATACCTTGATAAAGAAAATAATATTCTAAAACAGCACATAAATTTTTTGATACCCAAAAGCTTTGATAACTTTTCAAAGCCGTCGCTAGCTGTAATAAGAGAACAAGGAGTAAATGGACATACAGAAATGGCGGCTGCTTTTAGTACTGCAGGTTTTGAAGTGACAGATATTCATATGAACGATTTGTTGTCTCAAAAGTTTAATTTGAAAGATTTTCAAGGAATTATTTTTCCTGGAGGATTTTCTTTCGGCGACGTATTAGGGGCAGGAAAAGGCTGGGCTAATTTTATTTTAAATAATTCGTTGTTAAAGAACCAATTTGAAGAATTTTTTAATAAAAAAGAAAGCTTCTCTCTTGGTGTATGCAACGGCTGTCAAGTTTTATCCAATCTTAAAGAAATAATACCTGGCACCGATAATTGGCCAAAATTAAATAATAATAGTTCGGGTCAATTTGAGGCAAGATTGGCCCAAATAAAAATATTTAAATCAAATTCTTTGCTGTTCGACGATATGGAAGACTCACAATTACTTGTTCCTGTTGCCCATGGTGAAGGTAAAATGATTTTTTCGAACCCTGAAAAGGTATCTAAAAATAATCAGTTGGTAATGTCCTATGTGGACACCGCTGGTAATCAAACAGAATCTTACCCCGGCAATCCAAATGGCTCTGAAAAAGGAATAACAGGAATCTGTTCAGAAGATGGAAAAGTTACAATTATGATGCCACATCCTGAAAGGGCATTTCTAAATGCTCAGTTGTCTTGGACAGATTTAGGCGATAAGGGCTTTTCTCCATGGATAAAAATGTTTCACAACGCAAGAAAATATTTTTAGATTATTTTCTGATGATGTCTCCCACTCTTAAAGGGAAGTTATCTGTCTTAAGGTCTTCAAAAAAATAATCAATTGTTTTCGTTACAAATGGAAAAGCCAATTCATCATATGGAATATGTTCCTTAGAAAAAAGCTTTACGTCTAAACTTTCAGTTGTAGGACCGAATGATAGATCTTGCAAAGAAGCCAAATGTATTACATAAACTTGGTTTATTTGAGGAATGTTAAAAATTGTATAAATCGATCCCATTTTAACGTTGGCTTCAGTTTCTTCTTCTGTTTCTCTTTTTGCACCATCTTCTAAAGATTCTCCATTTTCTAAAAAGCCAGCTGGTAATGTCCATAAGCCATATCTCGGTTCAATAGCTCGCTTACAAAGTAAAATTTTATTTTCGTACGATGGAATTGTGCCAACTACAACGTTAGGATTTGAATAGTGTATGGTTCCGCAATTATTGCAGACGTATCTTTCTCTATTATCTCCTTCGGGAATTTTTAAATTAATCTCTGAAGAACCACAAACAGGACAATATTTCAATTTTGATCTCGGTATTTATCTTAAGGAAGCAAAGTATAATTGATGTAAGGTGTATTACAAATGTTAGAAAAATTGAAACAAAGTTTAAATAGCATTGAGCTAAGTAATCCTGATCAAGAATTGCCACAAGCTGCCGTCATCATTTTATGTTATCAAAAACAAGATGATCTTTTTTTTATTATGACTGAGAGAGCTAGCACCTTGCCTAGTCATCCAGGCGAAGTAGCCTTTCCAGGCGGGAAAAAAGAGAAACAAGATGAAAATTTAATGCAAACAGCTTTGAGAGAAGCTGCAGAAGAAATATCTATGGACCCAAATGCTGTAAAAGTCCTAGGGCAATTGAATCCACTAGAATCTAGATTTGGACTGAGCGTAACCCCTTTCGTTGGTTTGATTGAGAAAGAATTTCATTTAAAAGCAAATCCAAGCGAAGTTGCAGAAATTTTTCATTTACCAGTTTCATTTTTTGGTGATAATCCTTTAATAAAACAGGGTGTGACCAATTTTAAGGGAGAGACTTTTGATACGCCTGTTATAATTTATGAAGATCACGAAATATGGGGTTTGACTCTTGCGTTTACCCTAGATTTCTTGAAGTTGTTTGGAATAAAATTTAAAAATGATTTACAAATTAGGTGACAACACTGTTCAAACCGCTGGAGATGATTTTTTCATAGCTCCGTCTGCAAGTGTTATGGGAAGAGTTTTTTTAGAGAAACACGTAAGTGTTTGGTTCGGAGCGGTAATTAGAGGAGATGTTGAAGATATTAAAATTGGAGAGAATACAAATGTCCAAGATTTATCTGTGCTTCATGCTGATCCAGGACATCCACTCATTATTGGAAAAAATGTAACGGTTGGTCATAAAGTTATGTTGCATGGATGTTCCATTGGAGATAATAGTCTAATAGGTATTAATAGCGTAATTCTTAATGGGGCGAAAATTGGAAAGAATTGTTTGATTGGCGCTAATAGTTTAGTGACTGAAGGATCTGAAATACCTGACAATTCTCTTGTCATGGGCTCTCCAGCAAAAGTAAAAAAAGAATTGGGTCCTGAAATGGAAGAAATCCTGAAAGGCTCTGCAAGTCATTACGTAAGCAATTATAAAAATTTTAAAAAAAATTTAATGGAGAAATAATTATGTCTGAAATACATACTTATGAAATTGATGGAAAAAGTTATCAAGGTTTTTTTGCAAGTTCAGGAGAACAGAATGCTCCTTGCGTTTTGATAGCACATGCTTGGGCAGGTAGAGATGACTTTGTAAATAACAAGGCAAAGGAGTTATCAAAACTTGGATATCATGCTTTTGCTTTGGATATGTATGGTGAAGGAAAAAATGGTTCATCAGTGGAAGAAAATGCTGCTTTAATGCAACCTTTGCTCGATGACCGTGATGAACTTGCTAAAAGAGTTCTTGGGGCATCAGAATATGTTCAAAGCCTTGAAGAAGTAAATTCTAGTGAGGTAGCAATAATGGGTTACTGCTTCGGTGGATTGGTAGCGCTGGACTTGGCAAGATTAAAAGAGGATCTCAAAGGGGCCATAAGTTTTCATGGATTTCTGGCTGGGCCAGAAAATGGAAATAATGCTTCAATAGGGGCAAAAGTTCTAGCTCTTCATGGGTTGCAAGACCCAATGGTGGGTCAAGATCAAATTGATTCTTTTAGTTCCGAAATGACTGAAAAAAATGCTGACTGGCAATTGCATATTTTTGGAAACGCTATGCATTCATTTACTAATCCTGAAGCCAACGATCCTGATTTTGGAACAGTATACTCAAAGGAAGCCGATGAAAGATCTTGGAAAATGCTAAAAGATCTCCTTCAAGAAATTTTTTGAATATATGAATTCTCTTTCAGTTCGGAAAACATTTTTGGATTTTTTTTCTGAGAAAAATCATAAACTTGTTTCTAGCTCTAGCATCGTACCAAATAATGATAAGTCCTTGATGTTTACTAACGCCGGAATGATTCAATTTAAAGATGTTTTCTTGGGAGCAGAAAAAATAAATTATCTAAGAGCAACTAGTGCTCAAAAATGCATACGAGCAGGCGGGAAACATAATGACCTTGAGAACGTGGGATACACTCTCAGACATCATACTTTTTTTGAGATGTTGGGTAATTTTAGTTTTGGCGATTACTTCAAAGAAGAGGCCATAGCATTTGCGTGGGAACTTTTAACGAAACGTTACAATTTGCCTGAGGAAAAGCTTTGGGTAACAGTACATGAAAGTGATGCGGAGTCAGAAAAGATTTGGATTAATAAAATTGGAATTGATAAGACAAGACTTTCAAAGTTAAGTGAAGATAATTTTTGGTCAATGGGGGAGACAGGTCCTTGTGGGCCATGCAGCGAAATTTTTTATGACCATGGTGAGCACTTAGAAGGGAATTCTCCTGAAGAAGGTAAAGAAACTGGTGAAAGATTTGTTGAAATTTACAATTTAGTTTTCATGCAATTTAATAGAGACTTCGAAGGCAATCTAAACTCACTACCAAAACCTTCTGTAGATACAGGAATGGGTTTCGAGAGAATTTGCGCAGTTATGCAAAATACTCCGGATAACTATGAAACTGACCTATTTAAACCTCTCATAAAAGAAATAGCTAATGCTTGTTCAGAAAAAGATTTAACAAATTCTTCTCTAAGAGTTATCGCAGATCACCTGAGAGCGTCGTGTTTTATGATTTCAGATGGAGTTTCAATTGGAAACGAAGGAAGAAATTATGTTTTGAGAAGAATAGTAAGAAGAGCTTTAAGGCATGGATATAAGCTAAATAATGAACATGTTAATACCTTGTCGAGCTTGGTTCCTTTTATGGTTGATCTTTACAAAGAACTATACCCTGAGTTAAAAAAAAATGAATCATTAATACGAGATGCTTTAGTAGAAGAAGAATTAAAATTTAATGTCACTTTGAATCAAGGTATGAATCTTCTAGAAACTGAAATTAAAAATTCAAAAAATAAATCTATTTCAGGTGAGTTAGCTTTCAAACTATATGACACTTATGGATTTCCTTTGGACATGACTTTAGATTTTGCAAGGGAGATGAATTTAGAAGTAGACGTGGGTGGTTACGATGAGTTAATGAATCAACAAAAAACTAGAGCAAAAGAAAGCAGTTCATTTGAATCTTTATTGCCAAGTTCCATTGATCTTGTTGAAGATACTAAATTTATAGGGTACGAAGAAGATAGCGCAAAAGCTGAAATAAAAATTATCTTTCAAGATGGCATACAAACTAAAAAAGCTATCAAGGGCGAATGTGCAATAATTTTTGATGAGACACCTTTTTATGCTGAATCAGGAGGTCAAGTAGGGGACAGTGGAAAAGTCCATGCTGCGAATGGTTCCGGAGAAATTTTTGATACTAAGAAAATGGGGAGTCAACATATTCACTTATGTAGGGTTTTAGATGGTTCATTTTCCGAAAATGATTCGGTAGAGATCGAAATAGAAAAAGAAAAAAGAGACAAGATTGTTTTAAATCATTCAGCCACCCATTTGATGCATGCTGCTTTAAGGAATGTTTTGGGAACGCATGTTCAACAAAAGGGTTCATTAGTAAATGAGGAGAAGCTTAGATTTGATTTTTCACATGCTAAAGCTGTTAGTTCCGATGAAATTAAACTTATTGAAGACCAAGTAAACGAAATTATAAAAAATGATATTGCTACAGAAATTTTTGAGACTTCTTTTGATGAGGCAATCAAAATGGGAGCTTTGGCATTTTTTGGAGATAAATACGGAGAAAAGGTAAGAGTATTAAAAATCGGTGGAGATTATTCAACTGAGCTTTGTGGGGGAACTCATGTTGAGAAAACTGGCCAAATTGGAAATTTCAAAATTGTATCCGAATCAAGCATATCTTCTGGAGTCAGAAGGATAGAAGCTGTTACAAGTAATGAAGCAAATTTACTTTTGAAAGAGGAAAGCAATGAGATAAAAAAAATAGCTGATTCTTTTGGGGTATCGATAAGTGAATTAGATAGAAAAGTTAAAGAAAGTAAAAAGGTAATTGACCTAATTCAAAAAAAATTTAAAGAATTTGAAAATATAAATAATATGAACCTTGAAAAACATTTTGAATCAAATTTTGAAAAGATTGATGAAATGAATGTTTTGATGCAAAGAATTGATGGATTAAATTTATCTTCATTAAGAGGAAATTTAGATAATTTGAAGAATAAGACGCCCAAAGCAATTATTATTTTAGTTGGAGAAAATAATTCTAAAGCTCAGATTGTAGTTTCTGTCACTAAAGATTTATTTGGAAGTTTTAACGCTAAAGATATTTTAAACTCTCTTTCAAGGAAATTTAATTTTAAAGGAGGAGGAAAAGATGATTACGCTCAAGCTGGTGGAGATTCAATAGAAGTTTTGGATAGAGTGTTTGAAGAAGTTCGATTGTTAGTCTCTTCTTAATAAAGATGAATAATCTTGTAGTACAAAAATATGGTGGAACCTCTGTCGCAAACACTGAAAGATTTCAGGCAGTAGCAGATATTGTTGTTGACTCTATAAATGATGGAGTAAACGTTGCTGTAGTAGTTTCAGCAATGGCGGGAGAAACGCAAAGATTAATTGATCTTGCTAAAGAGATTCAAGCAGAACCTGATCCAAGAGAATTTGATGCTTTGGTTTCTTCGGGCGAGCAAGTTTCAGCGGCTCTATTGGCAATTGCACTTAAAGAAAGAAATTTTTTGTCAAAATCTTATACAGCTCATCAACTAGGTTTAAAAACTGATAACGTTCATGGAAAGGCACGAATTAATTCTATCAATATTGATTCTTTGAAAAAGGATATCGAATCAGGGATAGTTCCTGTGATCACAGGCTTTCAAGGCATAAATACTCAAGGAGATATTACTACATTAGGTAGAGGAGGTTCCGACACAACTGCAGTTGCACTTGCTGTCGCACTCGATGCAAAGGAGTGTCAAATTTATACTGATGTGGATGGAGTTTATACAACCGATCCCAATGTCTATAAAAAGGCAAAAAAAATAGACGAGATTTGTTTTGAAGAAATGCTAGAACTTTCAAGTTTAGGTGCTAAAGTCTTACAAATTAGATCGGTTGAATTTGCAAGTAAGTACCAAATGCCTTTGAGGGTGCTCTCAAGTTTTAATAAATCCGGAGGAACTTTGATTACAAAAGAAGATAATAGCTTAGAAAGTGCAGTAATTTCCGGTATTACTTGTAGCAATGATGATTCAAAAATTATTTTAAGAAATGTTCCGGATACTCCTGGGATAGCTGCAAAGATTCTTTCTCCAATTAGTGAAGCAGGGATAGATGTAGACGTGATCGTTCAAAATGTAGGTTCTGACAAATCTACGGATTTCACATTTACTGTTAAAAATGATTTATCTGAGAAAGCTGCAAAAATTTTAAAAGATTTAACTGAAGGCTTTGGAGGCGGAGAAGTTGAGCTAGTCAAAGACGTAAGTAAAGTTTCAGTGGTTGGAGTTGGTATGAAATCTCATGCTGGAGTAGCTGCTCAAATGTTTGGCGCCCTAGCAAACAAAAAAATAAACATTGACATGATATCCACTTCTGAGATAAAAATTTCTGTAGTGGTTGCAAAGGATAAAGCAGAAGAGGCTGTTATTGCATTGCACGATGAATTCGAATTAGATAAATAGGAAGAAGGAGTATTAAAAAATGGATAGAACGGTTGATTATATAGTTGTTGGGGCAGGAAGTTCTGGTTGTGTTATGGCAAACCGGTTATCCGAAGACGGAAAGAAAAGTGTATTAATTTTAGAAGCTGGTGGGAAGGACACTAACTTTTTTATTCACATGCCCGCTGGCTATTCTCAAATAGTACCAACTAAAAGTGCCTCTAATTATGGATTTGAAACTGAACCAGAAGAAACTACGAACAATAGAAAACTTTATTGGCCTAGAGGAAGAGGTTGGGGTGGATCTTCATCTATAAATGCTATGGTTTATATTAGAGGACATGCTTATGATTACGATTTATGGCGCCAACAAGGTAACACAGGTTGGTCATATGACGACGTTCTACCTTATTTTAAAAAAGCTGAATCATTCAATGGTGACGGCGATAGCGATTATCATGGTTTTGATGGTCCTCTAAGTGTAAAAAAATCTGAGAGTAATCATGATGAGTTATTGGATGTCTTCGTAGAAGCCGGTGGACAAGCAGGATTTCCTTTAACGAACGATTTCAATGGAAAAAATCAGGAAGGATTTTCAAGGTATGAGCATACGATGGCGGACACTAAAAGAGGTCCAAGAAGATGGAGCTCTGCACGAGCATATTTGCATCCTGCCTTAAAGAGAAAAAATCTTGCAACCGAAACAAATGTTCAAGTAAATAAAATATTATTTGAAGGAAAAAAAGCTGTTGGAGTGGAGTATTCTAAAAAAGGCAAGACTTTTTCAGTAAAAGCTAATGCTGAGATAATTTTATCTGCGGGAGCTATTAATTCACCTCAAATATTGATGAACAGCGGTATCGGTGATTCCTCGGAATTAAATAAACATGGTATCGATGTTTTGCATGAGCTTAAGGGAGTTGGGAAAAACCTACAAGATCATTACGCAGTGGTTAATTCTTTTAATTGCACGCAACCCATAACTTTGCATAAGTCTGCAAGCTTCTTAAAAACTCAAATGTCTGGTTTAAAGTACTTACTTTTTGGAACTGGAGATGCTGCTTTTCCTCCTACCAGTGCTGGGGCATTTTTTAAATCGAGTCCAGAAAAAGATATTCCTGACACTCAAATACATTACGCTTCTTTTCACTCCACCGATTTACATGGAAGAGATGGTATAGATTCGAATCATGGATTCAGTGGAGTTATATGCATTTTGAGACCGCAAAGTAGGGGTCACTTAGAATTAAAAAGCTCAAATCCAGATGATGCTCCTTTGATGTTTCCTAATTATCTTTCTGAAGAACAAGACCTAATTGATACAAGAAACGCAACTAGAGAGACTATAAGAGTTTTCATGCAGGCAGCTTTTGATGAATATAGAGGAGACCGATCAAAACCAGGTTTAGATGTTAATGTTGATAACGACGATGAACTAGATGCCTGGATTAAGAATACAGGTGAAACTCTTTATCACCCAGTAGGAACTTGTAAAATGGGTAGCGACGACCTTGCCGTGGTTGATGACAATCTTAAAGTCAGAGGAGTTGATAACTTGAGGGTAGTTGATGCATCCATTATGCCAACTTTAATTGGAGGTAATACTAACGCTCCTTCGATTATGATTGCTGAAAAAGCCTCCGATATCATTAGACAAGCTCTTTAAAAAAACTAGAATTGCATCTAAGGAGAGGTGGCTGAGTGGTTGAAAGCGCTCCCCTGCTAAGGGAGTATGTGGTAACACCGCATCGAGGGTTCGAATCCCTCCCTCTCCGCCATAATTTTATATAATAACTTCGAAATGAAATTAAAACAGGAAGCCTCGGATAAATTATTTTCTAGAGCCAAAGAACTTATCCCTGGAGGGATATTTGGACACTACAAATATGCTGTAAGAGAAGAGGGGCCTAAATTCTTCTCAAAGGCTAAAGACGCTTATTTTTGGGATGTTGATGGTAACAAATACGTTGACTTAATTTGTGGTTGGGGACCTATGATACTCGGTTACAACAATCCTATTATTGATAAAGTAGCTCAATCTCAATATTCATCAGGTAATACAGTAAGTATTGCTTCTCCGGTAATGATTGATTTAGCTGAAACACTTGTGGATATGGTGGATATAGCTGATTGGGCATTGTTTGGGAAAAATGGTGGCGATAGTACTCAATTAGCGGTAATGATATCTAGAGAAGAAACTGGAAGAAAAAAAGTTTTAAAAATTACAGGCGGTTATCACGGAGCGAATGGTTGGATGCAAGACAAAGGAAGTGCGGGCACAATAGATTCTGATAGTGCTGAAGTAATTTCAATTCCATGGAACAGTATTGAAGATTTTGACTCTGCAATTTCGAACTTCGGGGATGAAATTGCCTGTTTTATTTCTAGTCCATACGATCACCCAACTTCTAAAGACAGTTCTTTGCCAAATAAAGGTTACTGGGAGCATATTCAAAAAGTTTGTAATAAAAAGAATATTTTAATTATCGTTGATGACGTTAGAACTGGCTTTAGAATAAATCTAGCTGGATCTAACAAAGCGTTTAATTTTTCTCCGGATCTTGTCTGTCTCGGAAAAGCAATTGCTAATGGTTATCCCATTTCCGCCTTGGTTGGTAAGGATTCTTTAAGAGATGCAGCAAATAAAGTTTATTTTAGTGGGACTCAGTTTTTTAATTCTGCCCCTATGGCAGCCTCGAAAGCAACCTTAGAAGAATTAAAAAAACAAAATGCTGTTGAATGCATGAATTATCATGGCGAGCTTTTAAAAAAAGGGTTAATTTCAACAGCAAAAGATCACGGTTTTGACTTGAGAGTTACAGGTGTGCCAGCAATGCCGTATTTTAGAATAGAACACGAAAACAAAAAATTACATTCAATTTGGTCTGATGAGTGCCTGTCGAGAGGTATTTATTTGACTAGTTACCATAACCACTTTTTATCAATTGCGCATGGGGAAGAAGAAGTTGATTTAATAATTAAAATAGCTTCAGAAGCTTTTGATGCAGTTTCAAAGCTTTGAAGCTTATTCGCATTAAAGTTAATTGTTAAAAAATTTATAGTGTGTCAATAAATTCTGAGATTACTTTTTTTAAGTTTTTATCCAGTAATTTTGCAGTTTGAACAGCTTTCGAACTCTCTCCACCGCCAGAAATATTAACTTTATTAGTAGTTCTAAGCACTTGAAGCAGACCAGTAGTAAATGCGTGAACTTTAATTCCGTCAAGTTGTGCTTGTGAATTATTCTTTTTTTTCACAGCGGTAATTCGATCTCTTAAATTGTTGAAGGTGTAGTCTGCTGACTCAAACAAGGCGATTCTTAAAGGATCTTTAGTAGACTCACCTGAAATAGTTGAAAGGATAAGGTCATATATTTTTTCGTTTTTCAGCCCAAAGTCAATAAATGCCATTGCTCCATTAATTGCTTTAGTTCTCGGATTTTTAGAATCTATAGCATTGATTTGATCCCTAAGATTACTTAAAGCTTGTAAACAAACCTCTATAAGCAAATGATCCTTTGATTGAAAATGTCTGTATGGAGCGGTCTGAGAAACTTTAGCTTTTTTTGCTAATTGCCTGAGACTTATTGTCTCGATCCCATCTTTTTTTATGGCTCTGTAAGCTTGATCAATTAACTTTTGTTTTAAATTTTCTCTATGATATGCCATAACGTATTTTAAAAAGTATTATGTTAGCAATGTCAACATTAAAAATTGTAATGCAACGCAAGATTTATTGAATTTTTATCGAGTTTTTTATCCAACAGAAATAATTCACTGTCCTTAAAAATAATATTTGTCTCGAGGGATAAACTATCTGAAATCAAATAATTTATTTTTGACTTAAATCCTAATACTTTAGAATATTGATTTCCCCAGACATTTTTTCCCGATCCATCACGATTTAATTTTCCATAGAACAGGTTTGATGAGTATCTGAATTTATTATTTATTTCAGAGACAAATTTAAAATTTAAAAACAAAGAGTCATTATCAGTAAAAGCCCCTATGGGGAGATTTCTGTAACGATAACCTGTTTGATAATTAAAATGTTCATAGTTCACATTATATAAAAGACCATAATCTCCAATAGTGTTTGAAAATTCCAATCCATAGGATTTTAAAAGTCCTTCTTTTAGGTATTTTAATTCCAAACCTAAAACTACAATTTCTTTAGAGATGAAATATCTTCCAAAATCACCGTCTTCTCCGATATTTTGAACGTAAGTAGTGAACATTTTATCTTTAAGAAAAACATCATATTTTAGATCCCAACCTGCAAGTTGATTGGAAGGATCAACCTCTCCAGCATAAACGTTATCTTGACCAATAACAGCTTTCCAAAGCGTTTCTAGGTCATTTGGTCGATTTCCACCTCCAAACATTAGTGTTCTTGAAACACCTACAGTCAAATTATCTAAAGGCATCAAAGTAAGTCGACCACCAAGCAGGTTCGCTTTGGGAATCGCTCTGTTCGAATCCAATCTATTGATAAAAAAAGCGTAGTTAATTTTCCCAAAAATATTCAAAAAATTAGTAAACTCAAGGCCTTTTAGAGAGGATAAAAAGACACCTGGACTTGGCCGTGCATAATTTGACAGAATAAGATTATTATCATGCGTTGGTCCCCACCAACGATTAAAAACTCCCACTCCAAAAATAGTGTTTAAAGTTGTGAAAGAGAGGTGCGTACCGTCCAGATAATATTTTTTATTGGATAGCGAAGAATCTACTTTCGTAAATTTTAGTTCTCCTGCAAATGTTTTTGTCTTAAATCTAGTCGAGATGGAAATAGAATTTTTATCTTTCCATTCGTCGTTAATATCCCTGATACCAATTAAATCAGAAGAGGATCTTAAAGAAATTTTTTGACTAGGCTTGTCTGGAAAAAATTTATCGATTTTTGATAAATACGTTGTCAAATTAGCAAAGTCAGTAAATGAATTTTGATTTACATTTTTAAGTAGTTCAGATGAAATAGGGTAAGTAGTCGTATCGACGGCTGAATTCAGATCCATGAAGGCTAATTCAAGATGTTTAACGAAATGTTCATCTTCAGGCTCAACCCAGATATTACAATAAGAAATCGATGAAAATGAGAAGGTAAATAAAACTATGTAAAACTGTCTAATATTCAATTTTTTCTCCATACTTTTGAAGCGCCCATTCCCAAAAACTATCTTTATTTACTGGAAGATTCTCCCAATGCTTTCTGTGAATGTGGATCCCAAGACAATTAGAGTTTTTTAAAAGGTGACTAAAATCATTTTTTGTGAACAGTTTATTTGTTTCGTCGCCAATCCAAGCGTAAAAAGACTCTTTTTTTTGAGCTTCTTTAAAACAGTTATGTCGTTTGGCTAGTCTTGTAAAACCATCGTTTCCATAAATTGTTATTCCCAAATCTGGGGGAGAGAATTCTTGTCCAGTCAAATTCCACCAGAATGGTCTTACTTTTCCTCTTACAAAACCCAACCAATTTGGCATTAATGTATCTTGTTGAATTAAATTTTCGTATTCTGAAATTATTGGATGATCTTTGGGGAGATAAAAAACTGGAGAGCCAATTCTGCCTTTACCCTCGTATCCAAAATACACTCTCTCAGTGTCATAGGTAAATGGCTTGAAAATAAAAACATCTGTATCTAACCATAGCCCTTTTTCAAATTTCTGTAAAAAGATTCTAAAAAAATCACTAAAGTTTGCGATTGGTTGAGAGGGATTATTTTCTTTTTTCTTTATACACTGCAGACGCTCAAGAAGAGATATGTCAAGAATCTCATTAGCGTCTTTTAATTTTATTCCATCGGGAACATTAGATAATTCATCATAACAGTACAAAGAAACGTCTAGATTGTTTGCTACCATTGAGGCCAAGCAAACGTGATCTATTTTTCTGATTCTACCTTTGAGCCAAAGCGTAGAAACTTTGTTGCTTTGACTCATTAAGCACTATTTTTTTGCTTGTGCGTAACCCATTACGGCTTTAATTTCTAGAAATTCTTCAAAACCAAATATTCCCCATTCCCTTCCATTACCTGATTGTTTGAATCCACCAAACGGATCATTTATTCCAGTTGGAGCGTTATTAATGTGCACATTTCCACTCCTTATTTTTCTTGCCACTTCTAAAGCATGATCTGGATCTGAAGAGGAAACATAACCTGAAAGTCCATAAAGAGTATCGTTCGCAATTCTGACTGCATCATCTTCGTCTTCGAATGGAAGTATGCAAAGAACCGGTCCAAAGATTTCTTCTCTAGCAATTGTCATATCGTTAGTAACATTGGCAAACACAGTCGGTTTAACAAAATAACCTTGATTGAGATCATCAGGTTTTCCTGGTCCTCCAACAACTAATTCTGCACCTTCTTCAATGCCTTTTTCGATAAGACCTTGTATTTTATTGAATTGAACGTCACTAACTACAGGCCCCATAGTGGTTCCATCTGAAGAGGGATCACCCACAACTGTTTTTTCAGCAACTTCTTTTGCGGCCTGTTTTGCTTCATCTTGTCTAGAAGCTGGAACGAGCATTCTTGATGGAGCATTGCAAGATTGACCAGTATTGGTAAACATATGTTTGGTTCCTCTTTTAACTGCCTCGGTGAAATCAGCATCGTCAAGAATAATATTTGCTGATTTACCCCCAAGTTCTTGATGAACTCTTTTCACAGTATCAGCAGAACCCTTAGCAACTGCAATCCCTGCTCTTGTTGAACCAGTAAAGGACATCATATCTATACCCGTATGAGCCGACATAGCTTCACCTACAGTAGGTCCGTCACCATTTACTAAATTAAAAACCCCTTTAGGAACTCCGGCTTCATGGATAATCTCAGCTAGTATCATTGCATTCACTGGAGCAATTTCTGTAGGTTTTAGAACCATAGTGCATCCTGCTGCTAGAGCTGGACCAACTTTGCATGTGATTTGGTTAATTGGCCAATTCCAAGGAGTGATCATGCCAACCACCCCAATAGGTTCTTTTCTTATTAAAGTTGAACCCATCATCTCTTCAAAATTGTAGTTTTTTAATGTCGCCACAGCAGTTGCCAAATGACCTATTCCCGAAGCGGCTTGCGCATTTTTAGAGAGGGTAATTGGAGCACCCATTTCTTTGGAAATTGCTTCAGCGATTTCATCGGTTCTCTCCATGTAAAGCGCAACAATTTTTTCTAAAAGCACTAATCTTTCTTCAGGCGAGGTCTGACTAAAAGAAACAAAAGCCTCTTGAGCAGCTTTTACCGCAGCATCAACGTCTTTCTCGCCACCCATTGCAATTTTGCAAATGGCTTCTTCAGTAGTTGGATTTATTACGTCTAAAAGATTTAATCCGTCAATTGGAGCTACCCATTCGCCATTAATATAAAATTTTTCATAATTTTTCATCTTTACCTCACATTGGATTATGAATTTTTGTTAATAAATTTATTTGCACTTTATCAATCCAAGAACAAAGATACTTTCTTGTTTCTTTCGGGTCAATAATTTCATGAACAGAAAAAGCTTCAGCTCTTGGAAAAGGGCTTTGAGATTTTGCAAGTCTCTCTTCAATTTCTTTACGTTTTTCCTCGGGATCTTCGGCTTGAGATATTTCTTTACCAAAGGCAATCGCAATACCTCCTTCCAAAGGGAGAGGGCCAGCCTCAGAAGAGGGCCATGCCAGAACATAACTTTCTGGTCCAAAGTGAGCAGCTGAACCCACCCCAAAAGATTTTCTTATTAAAACTGAACACCAAGGAACCGTTGAATCAACTGCTGATAAAACTGCCTCGGTTCCATGCAAAATAGTTGCGTTTTTTTCCGCGTCCGGGCCAATTAAAAATCCAGGCTCGTCAACAAAAGAGATGATTGGTAAATTGAACTGATCGCATAGCTTTATAAATCTTGAAGTTTTTTTTGCATTGTCTGCTGTCATGGAACCAGCATAAAAGTTGCTGTCATTGGCAAAAATTCCTGCTGAATAGCCATTTATTCTGATAAAACCAGTAATTATTCCCCGGCCATAAAAATTAGTCATTTCAAAAAAGTCATTGTTATCAGAAATCAATCTAATGATTGATCTCATGTCATAGGTTTTTCTTCTATCTTTGGGAATAATAGATTCCAATTCTTTTGCGCCTCTATCTATTGGATCTGTACAATCAATTCTTTTCGGAATTTCATAAATATTTTGTGGCATATAAGAAAGAAATTTTTTAATTTGTCTAAAAGCGTCTTCTTCGTCATCAGCAACATTATCTACAACGCCGTTTATTTTATGAATTTCTGATCCTCCTAGTTCTTCTTTCGTAAATTCTTTTCCAAAAGCTCTCGAAACAACGGCTGGACCTGCTACTAGTATCTGTGCTGTTTTTTTTGTCATAACTCTAAAATGAGATGCGACAAATCTTGATGCTGGCAATCCTGCCACTGGACCTAAAGCAGCGCTTATTACAGGAATTATTTTTAAACTCGTTGCAACTGCCTTGAATCTCGATCTAGAAAATACTGGGTCACCACCATATCCTTTTTTTTCTTTCGATGGACCTGCTACAGAACCACCACCGCCTTCATGTAAGCGAATTAAAGGAAACATATACTGAACGGCTAATTCTTCAGTGTATACACTTTTTCTATTTCCAGCAGCATTAGGAGAGCCTCCTTTAACAGTGAAATCCTCTCCACCTATCACGACTTTTTTCTTATCGATCTCACCAAAACCTAAAATAAAATTAGCTGGAGTGAAGGATTCAATAGATCCATCGTCTTTATGCTCAATTCCACCAGAAATTTTTCCGACCTCTTCAAAACTATTGTCATCTAAAAGTAGGTTGATTCTCTCTCTTAAAGTTAGTCTACCTTTTGCATGCTGAAGATCTATGGCTTCTTTACCACCTTGACCAAGAGCAAGTTTTTTTCTTAAAGAGATTTCTTTAATTTCTTTTTTCCAAGACATAACTATTCAAATTTTTTTTCATCCCACCAAGGATAAAAATCTGGCAAATCTTCTGTCAATTTCCCAGGAAAATTAGGGGAGCGCTTTTCAAAAAAAGATTTTATTCCTTCAGATGCCTCACCTGATTTTCCAAGAGCATAAACTGCTCTTGAATCAATTTTATGAGCTTCCATAGGATGATCAGCACCTAACATTCGCCACATCATTTGCCTAGTAAGTGCAATCGAAATTGAAGAAGTTTTAGCTGTAAATTCCTCACTTAATTCTAAAGCTCTCGGAATTAGAGCTTCTCCTGAGGTTACTTCAGAAATAAGTTTGATTTCTTTAGCTTCGTTAGCATTAATTACTTTACCCGAGTAACAAAGTTTTAAAGCATTATCAATGCCTATCAGTCTTGGCAAAAACCAGCTTGAGGCTGCTTCTGGAACTATTCCGCGTTTTGCAAAGACAAAACCAAATCTTGCTTGATCAGACGCAATTCTTACATCCATAGGAAGCAACATAGTTGCACCGATTCCTACAGCATCTCCATTAATTGCTGCAATAAGGGGCTTTTTTGATTTGAAAAGTCTGAGAGTTAAAACACCTCCAGCGTCTCTTACAACTTTTTTTTCAGATTTTTTCTTTTCAGTCCAATCAAAAGAATCTTCTCCTGAAGATAGATCTGCTCCTGCACAAAATTTATCTCCATCTCCTGTAAAAATTACTGATCTAATTTGATTATTTTGTTCAGCCCAATCTAGAGCATCAATGATCTCTCTCATCATTGTTTCGGTGAAAGTATTTAATTTTTCAGGTCTTGATAATTGAATTATTAAAGAACTATTTTTTTCAATTGTTTTGATTTGTTCGTAATTTTTCATAATTTGGGTTGATAATTATAAATTATTTTGGTTATATATGCCTCTAAGCGTTGATTTAATCGGACTTGCAAACGCTATATAAAAATTGCTAAACATGAATTTTTAGGAATCTGTTTAGCATCTTGCAAGCAGATTTTTTTTTAATGGAGAAATAATATGGCATATGAAGGAAAAAACGTAGAAACAATCGCTTTGCATAGTGGTTGGCGAGCAGATGAATCAACTGGTTCTGTAGCAGTACCTATTCATCAAACAACTAGTTTTCAATTTAATAACACTGAGCACGCAGCGAGCTTATTTGCACTGGCTGAATTAGGAAATATCTATACCAGAATAATGAATCCTACTACAGCTGTGTTAGAAGAAAGACTAGCTGCCTTGGATGGAGGTGCGGCAGGACTTGCAGTTGCATCAGGACAAACAGCATCAGCTTATTCAATTCAAAATTTAGCAAGAGTTGGTGACAATATAGTTTCTTCCTCACATTTATATGGCGGTACTTACAATCAATTCAAAAATAACATGAGAGAAATGGGAATCGAAGTAAGATTTGTTGATCCCACTGATCCTTCAAATTTTGAAAAGGCTACCGACGAAAAAACAAGAGCTTACTTTGGCGAAACCTTGCCAAATCCTAAGCTTGAGGTATTTCCGATAGGAGAAATCGCTGAAATAGGTAGGAAACATGGTATCCCTTTGATAGTTGATAATACTGCAGCACCAATTTTATGTCGTCCATTCGATCATGGAGCTGCTGTAACTACTTATTCGACTACGAAATATATTGGCGGTCACGGAACCACTATCGGAGGAGCTATAATCGATGGCGGGAATTTTGACTGGGGCAAAGCCGGTGCGGATAGACAGCCAGCCATGAATACTCCTGACCCTTGTTACAACGGAATTGTTTGGGACGAAGCAATTAAACCTATGGGTCCAATTGCCTATATCATGAAATTAAGAACAACTCTTTTGAGAGATTTAGGTGGTGCCATGAGCCCTCAAAGTGCGTTTCATTTCATTCAAGGACTTGAAACTTTACCTTTAAGAATGCGTGAGCATGCCAAAAATGCTCAGGCAGTTGCTGAATTTTTAGACAAGGATAATAGAGTGCATTCTGTGACTTATCCTGGAATTGCCGAAGGCCCTTTGAAAGAAAAAGCTGACAAGTACATGACAGGGGGGTACGGAGCTTTAATAGGTTTCGAACTACCTGGCGGCAAAGAAGCCGGTAGTAAATTCATAGATTCTTTGGAGCTTTTGTATCACGTTGCGAATATTGGAGATGCCAGATCTTTGGCTATTCATCCAGCAACTACAACTCACAGTCAGTTATCTCCTGAAGAGCAATTATCTGCTGGAGTAACTCCTGGTTATGTTAGATTGTCAATAGGTATTGAACACGTTGATGATATCATTGCTGATATTAAACAAGCTCTAGACAAGGCTAGTTAATATAAAGCTAATAAAAAAAGGGCTACAAGCTGTAGCCCTTTTTTTATTTAAAAATTAATCGTAAATTTTTACAACAGCAGAGCTTGTGACTCCTTTATTTTCAGAGATTCTGAAAGTTTTTCTTAAAAATCTTTGAAATGCTTTAGAAGGCAACCTGATTTGTGCTACATCCATATAAGTAGCGAGATCAGGATATCCGCAATAAGCTATATGAGTTCCGTATTCATCCGGATCAACTCCTGGACCAACGGCTAATAAGCCCCAAGAACCCGGACAAGTTCCATCAGTTGAAGCTACTTCCATTAAATCTTCATAGGCTGGAAAAAATTTATCTGGTCTTGATACATTTGCAAAAAAGTTTACAAAAACTGTATCTTTAGAAGCATCACCGCCACCTGCTAGAGGGAAAGCTAAAGCTTGAACCGTTTGATCAGAAATAGGATTCATCGCTTCAAAATATTTTGCCCAACCAGGACAAGTTGCTATTTGAGCGTTCCATTCAACGTAAGCAGCATTGTTTGGAAAACCAACAATATAAGTATGTGTTGTTGGGTCAGAACCATTTAAGGGTTCTGCCATTAAGGTCGTTGTAACTCCTTCTGGAGTTCCACAATCTTTTCTAAGCTGATCACTAGCAGCTACAACAGCTGCAGGATTTTCCGTCTTTATGCCAAATAGTCCTAGGAAAGGACCGTCAGCAGTAAAGGAATAACTTGCAAATAATATTGCAATTAGTAATGTTATTTTTTTCATATACTCTCCTTAGTAATTAAAATATTATCCATTTAAGTATAAATTAAAATTCAATAAAAATTTAATTGAAATTTAATTTTTTCTTTGACATATTATTTATAGATATTAATAAATTAATAAGGAGATTAAGTATGGCAATTTTAAGAGTACAAACTTCCACTGCAAGAGAAGGTAAAACTGAAGAATTTAATTCAATGATTAGAGAAGGCGCAGAATTAATGAATTCAAAGGGAATAAATACAGTTGTTAGAGTAAGTCACTCTGGAACTGAAACTATAGAAGTATATTCAATTAATTTTTTTGAAAATTGGACTAAGTATGGTGAAGCGATGAATACTATTATGACCGATGCAGATATGCAGGCCTATTATTACAAGGTAATCACTGGTTGGTCTGGAGTAGCCATTGACAATTCGGAGTTAGTGGAAGTTCCAGGTTTCGAAAAAGGAGCTGAAACTCAAGGCGAAATAAGTATTTCAACTGCGTGGCAGCCAATCCTTGAACAGGGAAAGACCGGTCAATTCTTAAAGTCTTGCAAAGAGGCAATGGAAATTCACGAAAAATATGGTGCTAAAGTCCGACTTTTACAATCTTTTGGTGGAAGATACGCAGGGCAATATTTATATCAAATGGGTTTTGAGAGTTTTGAAGCTATGGGGAAGGCTCAAGACGCAGCCGCTGAAGAATTTGCTGCATTTAATGTCAAACAACCTATAAGTGCACATTTAGTAAATCAGGTTGTTCTAAGATCATCGACAGTTATTTAATATTCAAATAATGAGCCCTGTTTGCCAGGGCTTTTTTGGCCCCCTTGTTAGGAATCTAACCTAGAGCTGCTACTTAGGAGGTGGCCGTTTTATCCGATTAAACTATTAGGGCTTCAGAGCCGGCGACATTTACTCTTACAAACAAACAATGAATATTCTTCACTATTTAACTTTCTCACATAGCCCTTCAAATTTATAAAGCTATAGGTAATTTATGCGGTAACTTAAAGAAAACGTTAACTTTATAAAGATTCTGTTACAAAATTGAAAATTTAATGAAAAATTACACTGTTTAGATTCGATGCGTATTGAATCACAGCTTACTTAAATTTCTAATGGTTATATTGATGAATCAAAAAAAATATAAGTCTATTTGGTTATCAGACATACATTTGGGTACCAAGGGTTGTCAAGCAGAAAGACTACTTGATTTTCTTTACAAACATTCCTGCGAAGAACTATATCTGGTTGGAGACATCATTGACGGTTGGCGAATGGAACAATCTCTTTTTTGGCCCCAAGCACACACCAATGTTCTAAGGCGTTTTCTGTCTTATGCTAAAGATGGCACAAATGTAAATTACATCACTGGAAATCATGACGAGTTTCTTAGAGCATATTCGCCTATCCTACTAGGAAATGTAAAAGTTACTAATCGAGATACTTATACCTCTATAAGTGGAAAAAAATACCTTGTCATCCATGGTGATCAATTTGATTTAGTTACGAAATACAGTAAATGGATTTCTAAATTAGGAAGCTGGGCTTATGAACTCTTGATGGCGATTAATAGTGTAGTAAATTTTTTCAGAAAAAATTTCAATCTTGGATACTGGTCCTTCTCAGCATACATAAAACACAAAGTTAAATCAGCAGTAAATTTTATAAGCGATTTTGAAAGTACTTTAGCCTTTGCATGTAAGAAAGAAGGATTTGATGGTGTAATTTGCGGGCATATTCATTCAGCTGCGAATGAAATGATAGATGAAATACATTATTTAAACTGTGGCGACTGGGTTGAGTCTTGTACTGCATTGGTAGAAGACTATGAAGGTCGTTTTCACATAATTGATTACTCTAAATTTACAAAAGATCAAAATTATCTAGAAGATAAGGTTGCATGAAAATTCTTTTGGTCACGGACGCTTGGAAACCTCAAGTTAATGGCGTAGTTACTACATTAGAAAATTTAGTAAGGAAACTATCGATAAAACATGATGTGAAAATCATTGAGCCAAATAATTTTGTTTCTGTTCCTATACCTTTTTATAAGGAAATAAAACTTTCACTGAATGTTTTTAAAATTAAAAAAATAATTAACGACTTTCGTCCAGATTTAATTCATATTGCAACTGAGGGTCCGCTTGGGCTTTATGCAAGAAAAGAGTGTTTGATGAAAAAAATAAAATTTTCGTCTTCCTACCATACAAACTATCCTTTATATCTAAAAAAAATGCTGGGTATTCCAGTTCAGTTTACAAATAGATTTGAGAGATGGTTTCACAATGCAGCTTGTGTGACCTTTGTAAATACACCATCTCACAAAAAAGAACTGGAAGAGATTGGAATTAAGAAATTAGCTTTATGGTCAAGGGGCATTGATGAAAACATTTTTTTTCCCACTCCAAATGATAGCAATAATAGTTACTATCTATATGTTGGCAGAGTATCTAAAGAAAAAAATTTAGAGTCTTTCCTGAGTTTAGAACTGGACAAGAAGAAGGTCGTTGTAGGCGATGGGCCTAGTTTGAAAAGTCTTAAAAAAAAATACCCAGATGTAGAATTTCTTGGCTATAAATTTGGCAGAGAGCTTGCTGAAATTTACTCAAATGCATGTGTTAAGGTTTTCCCTTCTCGGACTGATACCTTTGGAATAGTGATAATAGAAGCAAATGCTTGTGGAACACCAGTGGCAGGATATCCAGTAACCGGACCAATTGATGTTGTTAAGAATGGCGAAAATGGTTATTTGAATAAAGATTTACATCAAGCAATAAAGCAAGCACAAAAAATCGATCCTAAATCGTGTATTGCATATTCAAAAAAATATTCTTGGGATGAAGTTGCAAGCAATTTTATTTCTTCGGTAACAACTGCATACTTATGAAAATTAACGTTATTGGCGCAGGATATGTTGGTTTGGTAACTGCAGCATGTTTTGCCCACTCAGGACATGAGGTTAAATGTTATGACATAGATAAGGATAAGATTGATCTTCTAAAAAAAGGCAAAACTAATATTTATGAGCCTCAGCTCGAATCTTTGCTAAAAGAAAATTTAGAAAAAAGCCGATTGAGTTTTTCAGATAATTTAAATGATATTTCCGCTTTTTCAAATATCTTTTTTATTTGTGTCGGCACACCACCCAGAGGTTCTGGTGAAGCAAACTTACTAGCTCTCTACAAATCAATTTTTTCTATTTCTGAAAATACAAAAGATGCTTTTTTCATTATTAAATCTACTGTTCCTCCTGGTACATGTGAAGAATTATCAGCAATGATTGATTCGTCAAAGAATATCAATATTTCAATGTGCCCAGAATTTTTAAGAGAAGGCACTGCAGTAAAGGATTTCTTAAAACCTGACAGAATAGTCATTGGTAAAAATCCTGATATCTCAGATGATTTTTTTCTAACTATTTTTTCTCCTTTCATAAGAGAAAATAAATCCATCATTTTTATGGATACACTTTCGGCAGAGTTGACTAAATATGCTTCAAATTCTTTTTTGGCCACTAAAATAAGTTTTATGAATGAGCTTTCAATTTATGCCGACTTGAAGGGAGCTGATATTGAGAAAGTAAGAATGGGTATAGGACTTGATAAAAGGATAGGCTATGAATACCTATATCCCGGATTGGGATTTGGTGGCTCATGTTTTCCTAAAGATATCAGAGCGTTAATTGATAATGCTAATGATGCAAATCTAGATCTGAAACTATTAAAATCTGTAATTGAGATTAATGATTTCCAGGTAGACATTTTTACTAAAAAGATTACAGAATATTTCAAATCTGATGATTTGTCTGATTTTACTCTTTCTATATGGGGTGTATCCTTCAAACCTAATACAGACGATATTCGTTTCGCTCCTGCAATTAAATTGATTAAAAATCTTCTTAACAAAGGAGCGCTTGTTAAAGCTTATGACCCTAAGGCCCTTGATAATTTAAGAGAAACTATTCAGCATAAAAATTTGTCTTTTTGTCAGAATCCCTTCGATGCAGCCAAGGAATCAAACGCATTGATTATCGCTACTGAATGGAAGGAATTTTTTAACATTAACTTGGAAGAGTTAAAAACTTATTTAAAAAATGCTGTTATTTTCGATGGAAGGAATATCTACGATCCTAATCTTCTGTCTGAGAAAGGATTTGATTACATATGTATTGGCAGGCCTACTAAAATTAATGACACAAAAGAGTTTTCCAATTCTTTGAATGTCGTAAAATGATGAAATCTTTAAAAAAGGTCCTATTTTTTGAGTCTTAGAGCATTGTGGTGCCCCTGCTAGGAATCGAACCTAGAGCTGCCACTTAGGAGGCGGCCGTTTTATCCAATTAAACTACAAGGGCTTCAGAGAATAGTAGGATTATCTTCACCTTCGTAAATTTCTGCAGGATCAAATAATTTTTCTGTTTCAATGAATTTAAGATTTTTTTTGTCTTCAAGAACTCGGTAAAAACAAGACTTGTAACCTACGTGACAACTGGCTCCAGAGCCGGCGACATTTACTCTAAAAATCATACAATCTTGATCATCGTCAACTAAGATTTTGACAATAGATTGTTTGAGGCCGCTAATTTCACCTTTTTTCCATAACTTTTGTCTACTTCTGCTCCAATAGTGCGCCTCTTTGGACTCTATTGACTTGATTAATGCTTCCGAATTCATGTAACCGTGCATCAAGATGTCACCAGATGAATCTTCAACTGTAATAACCGGAATAAGACCATTTTCGTCGAATTTAGGTGTGAAACACTTTCCTTCTTCTACCTCTTCTATACTTATTCTCTTTCCAAATTCATCTGTCATTAGAAATTCCTACTTATATAATTTGGCTATAATAGTCGATATTAAAATATATGTTAACGATACAAGGCCTATCTTACGCTTATTCAGATAGATTTTTGTTCAAAAATCTTTCATTTCATTTAAACCCAGGCGAAGTAATTAGAATTTCAGGAGCTAATGGTTCTGGAAAAACAACTTTAATTAAAATTTTAACTGGAATTTTGAAAAATTATGAAGGCAAAATTTTATTAGATGAGAGTAAAAATGAATCTTTAAAGAACTTGTCGAACGAAATTTTCTACATGGGTCATAAAAATGCTCTTAAAGAAAATTTAACAGTCCAAGAAAACCTGCAACATGACTTTAGGTTATTAAATTCCGATAAAAAAGAATTAGAAAGTTATTTAGAAAAATTAAATTTAAAAGAGTTTTTATTAGCTAAAGTATCTGAACTATCGGAAGGGCAAAAAAGAAAAATTATTTTAGCCTGTTGTCTGGCTTCGAATAGTTCGATTTATCTTTTAGACGAGCCTTTTATAAATCTTGATACAGAATCTCAAGAAATAATTATGGAAGCTATAGATTCTAAAATTCTTAATGGGGCTTCGATTATTTTTACTTCTCATGATCAAAATATAAATAATAGCGTTGAGCTCAACCTCAATGATTACAAGTCATGAATTTCATAAAAACTTTTTTTTCTAGAGAAATATTGGTCTATTCTAAAAAGTCTTCGAATATAATTAGTCCAATAGTTTTTTTTCTAATTTGCATTACTTTTTTTCCTCTAGCTGTTTCAAATGATCCCAGTCAACTCTCAAAGTTTGCTCCAGGAATAATCTGGATCTGTATCTTGTTGTCTGGAATGTTGTCCGTTCAAACTATCTTTAAAGAGGACTTTGATGATGGTTCATTGGATCTTTTTTACGCAAAAGATTTTTCGATATTACAAATTGTATTGATCAAGATAATTGTAAATTGGTTATTCTCAGCGCTTCCTTTAATTATCTTGTCATCGTCAATGGTCTTTCTATTATATTTTCCACTGTCAAATCTTTTGAATCTTTTGAGTTCTTTGCTTATTGGCACAATAATAATCTCTTTCTTTGGCGCATTGGCTGGCGCATTGTCTTTAGGCAAAAATTCAATTTTAGCTTCAGCAATTATGTTGCCTCTAAGTCTACCGGTGTTGATTCTCGGTTCCAGCGCTTCTACTTATTCAAGTGAAAACATCGGTTTTTTTCTGCTTTTACTTTTAAGTTTATTGTTTCTAACCATTCCAATTATTTCCTTAGCTTGTATGGGGGCTATAAGGCTGCACTATGAATAGTACTCTAAGTACAGTTAAATCTTTTTATCACAAGCTTGGCTCTTTCCCATGGTTTTATAAGTTTTCTAGTAAACTTATACCAATAGCATTCATTTTAGGATTTCCTATTTTTTTCTTGGGGTTAATTTGGGGAATTTATTTTTCACCTACAGATGTCACTCAAGGCGAAATTTATCGCATAATTTATTTACATGTTCCTGCAGCATCAGTTGCACAAACTGTTTATTTTGCGATGGCAATTGCTGGATTTGTCTATGTGGTTTGGAAAATGAAAATGGCAGGGTTGTTTATCTATGCTATGGCTCCAATAGGCGCCTCGTTTACAATTCTTGCCCTTATTTCCGGAGCTATTTGGGGTCAACCAACATGGGGGACTTGGTGGATATGGGACGCTAGATTAACTTCAACTTTGGTTTTGCTCTTATTTTATTTAGTAATTATTGGACTGTATTCATCCTTTGATAATAAAAAATCAGCCGATCAAGCTGTCTCTATACTAACTATGGTAGGGGCAATTAATTTGCCTATAATTAAAAAATCTGTTGACTGGTGGAATACACTGCATCAACCCGCAACAATTAAAGTTTTCTCAGAGTCTTCTATAGCTAACGAAATGTTATACCCACTTCTAATATGTATTTTTTCTTTTTATATCTTAGTTTTTTTGTTTGGATTAATGGCAATGAGAGCTGAAATAGCAAAGAGGGAACTAAACAAAAGTTGGTTTAAAAATCTTATTCTTGGTAATGATTGATCTAATTAATATTTCTACGCACCTCTCGATAGTTTTAGGATTAACTTTTTTAATTATTTTAATTAACTTAGTTATACCTTTTAGGAAATTGAAGCGAATCAAAAAGCAAGTGAAGAAAATTGAAAGCGCATAGAAAAAATAGAATCTACATAATTCTATTCGTTGGGGTCTCGATCCTTATATCTCTATTACTTGTAATGTCAGCATTACAAGAGAACATTAATTTATTTTATTCTCCAACCGATTTAAAAAATAACCCTCCTTCTTCAGATCGATCCATTAGAGCAGGGGGCTTAGTTAAAGAAAAATCTCTTTTGAGAAATACCGACTCTCTAGAGATTTACTTTGAAATAACTGATCTGAAAAATACAATCGCAGTAACATATAATGGATTGCTCCCCGATTTATTCAAAGAGAACAAAGGTGTCGTTGCAACTGGTTATTTTTTTGTAGACAAAAATGAGTTTCAAGCCTACGAAATATTAGCTAAGCATGATGAAAATTATGTACCGAAAGAAGTTGAAAAAGCTCTAGAGTAACCATGTTCCCAGAAATAGGAAATATTCTTTTAATTTTAGCTTTCACGCTTTCATCGGTTTGCTTTTTAAGTACTTCCTATTCGTATTACTCTGACACTAAATTTTATGACCTTCAGAAAAGTGCTTACATAATTTTCTTTTTACTCTTTGTGAGCTTCTTATTACTCGAGTTCGCTTTTCTAACCGATGATTTTAGCGTTTTATACGTAGCAAATAATTCCAATCCAAATTTACCAGATTACTATAAGTTTTCTGCTCTTTGGGGAGGACATGAAGGTTCTCTCCTTTTATTTGTTTTGATTCTCAGTTTTTGGATGATTGCATTTAGCTTTATGAATAATTATTCAAAAATTAAAGATAAGAATATTGTTCTATCTTTTTTTCATCTAATCCTTTCTTGCTTATTAGGATTTATAATTTTTTCCTCTAATCCTTTTGAGAGATTATTACCAATACCGTCACTATCCGGCACTGATCTAAATCCACTTTTGCAAGATTTTGCTTTTACTATTCATCCCCCAATGCTCTATTTAGGATATGCAGGTTTAGTCGTGCCTTTTTCTATAGCTTTAGGTAGATGTTTAAACGTCAAAGAAGGATGGACCTCAAAAATAAGAAATTGGACTGTTTTTTCCTGGTCATTTTTAACCCTAGGAAT
>CACDKN010000004.1:0-121657 GCA_902553315.1 uncultured SAR86 cluster bacterium | reverse complement strand
GGGGCTTGGATAAGATTTTAAAGAAAGGATATAAAAATGGAATAGTGATGAGTGGCGTCAGTGCTGGCGCCATCTGTTGGTTTCAAAACGGAATTACTGATTCATGGAGTTCAAACCTAAAAATAATGCCCTGCATGAATATCATCAAAGGAACTTGCTGTCCTCATTACGATGAGGAACCAGAAAGAAGACCGACAGTAAAAAAGATGATTATGTCAAAGGAAGTAAAAAATATCTTTGCTGTCGATGGCGGAGCGGCATTACATATTAAAAATGAAAATATTTTTAAGTCAGTAAGTTTTAGAGAGCAAAAGAGTTCCTATGAAGTTATTTTATTGAGAGACAAATTAGTAGAGAGAAGCTTTAAAAAAAGTTTTATTAAAAAGTAAATTAATCTAAATGTTCAACTAAAAGGGTGGGTATTTTAATTTCATCAAATTTAACTGTCGCTACTAAGGTATCTTTTTTTCTGCCTTTTCTAACTTCACTTACATTTAGATTTTTTTCAGCTAGCCTCTTACAAGTCTTTTCAATATTTTTTGTTTTCCAAGCAAGGCCCCAAAAGTTATCTTCTCCCGGAGCCTTGTTATCAATAACTTCTATTGTTGCGTGGCCTGTTCTGAAAAATAACATTCTACCTCCCCATTCTTCTATTGTTTGATCAAGCGCAAGTCTAATTCCTAATTTTTCTTTATATAAATTGATCAAATTGTCTCCACTATTAGTTGTGACTACTAAATGATCTAAGGCGAATAGATCAGAATCTATGTCTTTACTTGATAACGGAGAGTCATAATGATTTAAGGAAAGCTTAAATTTTTTTGATTGTTTTAGATCACTTGTTTGAAAAGTTATTTTGTTTCCTTCGGTTTTTTCTACAACTTCAATAGACGGAGATTCTTTTATTTTTTCAAAGACTTCTTTATTTTCACATTGAAGAGAAAATCCATACAAGCCACCATTTGGATTATCAATAAAAAAATTAGATAACTCTGAGTTTTCTTCACTTTCTAAATGACTTATTAATTCAAGTCGAGTATTTTCAAAATTATAAATTAAACTTTTGTAACCAAGATTCTTCTCTTCCACCTCAAATGTAGGCGTAGAATCAAAGAAATCATTAAAAGTTTTTTTGGATCTTTCTAGATCACTTGTCGCAACAGAAATTCGATCGAGAGAATTAATCATTTGGTAAGGTTTTATAACTTAATAAATATACTAATTTTTAAGGAAATGTGTAAAATTTCTAACACAATTGGAGAACAAACTATGAATTTCGAACATTCTGACAAAACTAAAGAATTATTAAGCAAAATCCAGCAATTTATGGACGATCACCTTTATGAAGGTGAAAAAACTTATCATCAGCAACATGAAGAAATGAGTGCTAACGGTAAAAGATGGGAACAACCTCCTATTTTAGATGAATTGAAGGCGAAAGCTAAAAAGGCAGGTTTGTGGAATTTATTTTTACCAGAATCAGAATACGGCTATGGGTTAACTAACCTTGAGTATGCGCCTTTGTCAGAGTTAATGGGGACTGTAGGAATTGCTTCAGAAGTTTTCAATTGTTCGGCTCCAGACACTGGAAATATGGAAGTATTAGATAAATATGGAACGGATGAGCAGAAAAAAGAATGGTTGGAACCTCTTCTTGCCGGTGAAATAAGATCTGCTTTTGGAATGACTGAGCCAAACGTAGCTTCCTCAGATGCAACCAATATTTCAAGCTCTATTGTCGAAGATGGCGATGAATATGTCATCAACGGAGAAAAATGGTGGACTTCTGGAGCTGGAGATCCTAGATGTAAGATTATTATCTTCATGGGAGTATCAAATCCAGAAAATCCCAAACACCAAAGACAATCGCAAATTTTAGTGCCAATGGACACTCCTGGAGTTGAAATTTTGAGAATGATGACGGTTTTTGGAAATGACGATGCCCCACATGGACACGCTCACATGAAATTTACTAATGTACGCGTTCCTAAATCAAATATGATTTTAGGTGAAGGTAGGGGATTCGAAATTGCGCAAGGTAGATTAGGCCCAGGAAGAATTCATCATTGCATGAGAACTATCGGTGTTGCTGAAAGAGCATTAGACTTGCTTTGCAAAAGATCTCTTGAAAGAGTTGCATTTGGGAAGCAATTAGCTGAGTTAGGCGGGAACTACGATATTATTGCCGATTGTAGAATGGAAATTGAAATGTGCAGATTACTTACCTATAGAGCTGCAGATCGCATGGATAAGTTAGGAAATAAAATCGCCAAATCTGACATAGCTCAAATTAAAGTAGCTGTTCCTAAAATGGCACTTTCAGTGATTGATAAAGCAATTCAAATACATGGTGGCGGTGGCGTCTCACAAGACACTCCTTTAGCAAGAATGTATGCAGGAATGAGAACCTTAAGGTTAGCTGACGGTCCAGACGAAGTTCATAGAAGAACAGTGGCTCGTATAGAATTAAGTAAACATCAGGCTGCTCAATCTAACGTAGAAAATATTAAATCAAAATCAGCGCAAGGATAATTTTTTCTTGCTGATTAATGAGTCAAAAGTTAACTGAGGGATTTGTTTGTTCAAATCTTTCAGATAACTTTGAAGGACTATCCTTTAAAAAAATACCTATCCCTTCAGTTGAAGAAAATTTTGTAAAAGTCTCAATCAAAGCCGCTTCTTTAAATTTCCCAGATTTGTTAATGACTCAGGGAAAATATCAAAATAAACCCACATTACCTTTTGCTCTGGGTATGGAAGGAGCAGGAATTGTCTCAGAAGTTGGTTCACAATCTTGCACTTTCAAGGAGGGCGATGAAGTCATGTTTGGAAGTTGGGGGCATGGGGCGATTGCGAAAGAAATTGTTCTACCTGAATCTATGCTTTCACAGAAACCAAAATCTTTTTCTTTTGAAGAAGCTGCTGCTTTTAAAACAGTTTATTTAACGGCTTTTGTAGGTTTGATTAGGAGAGGAAATCTAGTCGAAGGCGAAAATCTTTTAGTTCATGGCGCTACTGGAGGAGTGGGAATGGCTGCTGTAGAACTCGGAAAACTTTATGGCGCAAGAGTTATAGCTACTGGAACATCAAATGAAAAACTAGAGATTGTAAAATCTTGGGGGGCTGACGAAATTGTTAATACTTTAGAAGATGGTAAAACTTCTTTTAGAGAAGAAGTAAAGGAATTAACAAATGGCAATGGAGCAGATGTAATTTATGATCCCGTTGGTGGTGACGTGTTTGATGAATCAATAAGATGTATTAATTGGGGTGGAAGATTATTGGTCATAGGATTTGCTGGAGGCAGAATTTCAAACCTTCCAGTGAATTATCCCCTCATCAAAGGTTTTTCAGTTATCGGTGTAAGAGCAGGTGAGTACGGTAGAAAAAATCCAGATCTAGGAAAAGAAAATATCGACATCATCAATAATTTAGCAAACGAAGGTAAATTGAAACCGCATATTTGTAAAATCTTTAGTTTTGAACATTCGCTTAAGGCCTTAAAATACTTAAAAGATAGAAAATTGATAGGAAAGGTAGTAATTTCTATTTCTTAACTTTATTTCTTCTACACTTTTCACTGCAATATCTCACTTCGTTCCAACTTTTTTCCCATTTTTTTCTCCAGCTGAAAGGTTTTTCACAGACTGGACAAATTTTTTCTGCGGTATTTTTTTTCATTTTGTAAAAGTTTCAAAGAAATTATTAGCCTCTTTGAAAATTTTCTTTTTCCGCTCAGGATTCATCTTATCTAGTGATCTGGGGATGATTGACAGACGTGGATTGGATCTAAAAAAATCTATATTATCTTCCATAAATTTCCAGTAAAGACCGTCTACAACATCACACCATTCTCCTTTTTTATAATTACTCATTTTAAGAAGATAATTTGATCCACAGGAATATGGCTTGGTAGCAAAAATTCCTCCATCTGCAAACGTTCCCATTCCAAAGACGTTTGGAGTCATTACCCACTCAGAGGAGTCTATAAACATTTCCATAAACCATTTGTAGATTTCTTTTGGATCGACTCGGGCAAGTGTCATTAAATTACTGATTATCATTAATCTTGGGATGTGATGAGTAAAGCCAAATTTAACGCAATTTTTTATTGCATCATCTAAGGGTGGAATTCCCGTTTCACCTGTGTACCATTCTTTTGTCAGTTTCTTTGTGTGATTAAAAAAGTTTGAATTTTCTTCTTCGTCTCCTTTCAAGTGATAAGTCCCCCTGATAAATTCTCTCCAGCCAATAATTTGCCTTACAAATCCTTCGAGTGAATTCAGAGGAACCTCATTTTCTACAGCATATGAAATAGATTTTTCTAGCACTTCTTTTGGAGTCAATAAACCTATGTTAAGAAGGGGGCTAAGGGCGCTGTGAAAAATAAAATTATGTTCCGTATGTAACGCGTCTTCATAAGTTCCAAAATTATGAAATCTGTGGGAAAGAAAATTTTCTAGCCATGATAAGGAATCCTTTCTATTCATCGGGAACCAAACCGTTTCAAGATCACCATAATGTGTTTTAAATTTTGAAGCTATTTGGTTTTTTAATTTATCTATATCATTTGAATGTTTAAGTACAGGAAGTATTGGTACGTCTATTTCTTTAGGAAGTTTCTTTCTATTTTCATCGTCAAAAGACCATTTGTCTCCAATCGGTTTTTCATTCTCCATTAAAACGTTCAATTTTTTCCGCATCATTTGATAAAAAGAAACCATTCGGAGTGATTTATTTCCAAAAAAATCTTTAAATTCTTCTCTGGCACATAAAAACATAGGCGTAGGAATTTGTAATGACTTAATTTGATTTGAAGAAATGAATTTATCAAATTTAGCAGCAAATGTTTTATCTTCAATTTCGAAATGTAAAATATTATCAATCGAGTTTTTTTGAAGCGTATTTTTTAATAATTCTAGGTAAGATGTATCAAATTCTTTATTGTCGATATCAAAATAAATAACTTCAAAACCATTGGCTTCAAGATTTTTCTTGTATTCGCGCATAGCTCCCAAAAAAAATAAAATCTTTAGTTTGTGGTGTTTAAAATCTGTGCATAGGCCCAAATCTTCTTTCATGAAGATTTTTTTTGCACCAGTTTTTTTTATCTCTTCTAAAGGAAATAATTGGTTGCCAAGAATAATAAGTAAGTTATCATCTGCCATAAGATTTATTGTATGGAAAATAAATTCCCCTATAAAGGCAATCTAGTTACTGTATCTAAGGATATGTGTGATATGAATGGTCATATGAATGTTGCTTTTTATTCGAAAATATTCGATGAAGGTTCTAGTCCCTTGTATCAAGACCTTGGATTCTCTTGGGATGAAGAAACAATAAGAGAAACATATTCAACATTTACACTTGAAGAAAATATCCGATACATAAAAGAAAATCTCTTAAACGATCAAATTTATCCTTGTTTTAGAATTGTTAACGTGAATCGAAAAATTATTCACCACGCTGCAATTTTGCTTAATGAAAAAAAAGAACTTTCAGCAATTTCAGAATGTTTGCTTATTCACATTGACATGAAGTTAAGAAAATCTGCGCCTATGCCAGATGAAACTTTTGAGCGTGTAAAAAAATTAAAAGAAAAACACGAAGCTTTAGGTCCTTTAGACTTCGAATTAAGACTCAAAATAAAAAATTAGTTGCCTTTAAAATTAGGCTCTCTTCTTTCAAGTGAAGCCTTGATACCTTCCTTAAAATCTGAGGTTTCTCTAAGCCTGTCTTGTTCTGCTAATTCCCACTTCACAATTTTAGCTATCTCGTCGGCTATTCCTTCATTGATAGTAAATCTAATGGCTTGAATACCTAAGGGTCCAGAGCTATTAATTTCTTTGGCAAGATTTTCTGCAGTAGTCATTAAATCCTTTTGTTCAACCAAATAATCTGCGAGACCGCAAGCCATTGCTTCCTCACCTTTAAGACGAGTTGCCGTTAAAAGCATTTTTTTAGCAAATTGATGACCGACGACTCGTGGCAAAGTAATTGTGGTGCCAAATCCTTGATGGAATCCTAACTTTGAAAAATTAGCACTAAACCTTGATTCCTTACAAGCAATTCTAAAATCCGCAGCAAGAGCTACTCCGAGGCCTCCACCGACTGCAGCACCTTGGATAATAGCAATTATTGGCTTACTAGTTCTAAATAATCTAACAGCTTGATCATATAAAGCTGAGTAAGCTTCTGACTCATTCTTAAAATTCGATCTTGAAAAATCAGCTCCTGCGCAAAAATGTTTACCTTCTGAGTAAAGAATTATGGAGCGACAATCTTGTTTTTTATCCATCTCTTCAAGCACATCTGCTATCTGACGGATTAAATCAGAATCAAAAAAATTATTTGGAGGTCTATTTATTTTTATATAACCCGTGTGTTCTTTATAAGTAAAGACAATATCCTTTAAACCATCCATTCTGTTAAATCCTAAGTATTAATATCTGTAATAATATAGATTATCCAATGGAATTTCTGAAAAAAATAATATCTCACATTGATGTCCCTCTCTTTATAATTTATGGAATTATGGGCTTCGGAAGTGTTTACATCGCGGCATTTATTCGGGCACGAATCGATTTAAGTTTTTGGGCAGAATTATTCGTTTGTATTTTAATTATTTCGCCTTTTTATTTTTTAGTGAGAATTGCGAAAAAAAAATATTTTTCTAATTGATATGAAAAAAAGTTTTTCCGATTTAGTTAACGAAGCTGCAAAAGAAGTTCAAGAAATTGATATTTTCCAGTTAAAACATTTAATAGAAAGTAAATACAATTTTTCATTGGTAGATATTCGTGAGGATGATGAAATTAAAACTGGAGTCATAGAAAATTCAATTCATATTGGTCGAGGTGTTTTAGATAGAGATATCGAAGGGCATATCTCTGATCCAACTGAGGAAATAGTCCTGTATTGCGCTAGAGGAGTAAGATCTATAGTTGGAGCAAAAACTCTTCAAGACATGGGCTATCAAAAAGTATTTTCATTGAAAGGCGGAATTACTGAATGGATAGAAACTGGGTTTAAATTAAAAGAATAATTTATTAAATTATCAATTGTTAATATAATTAAGAAATGAAACAAGATTACCTAGACGTTATTGTAGTTGGAGCCGGTATTTCGGGAATTGGGGCTGGCGCACACTTGAATACAAAGTGTCCGGACAAAACTTACGCAATATTTGAAGGAAGAGAAAATTTTGGCGGCACTTGGGATTTGTTTAAGTATCCTGGAATTAGGTCCGATTCAGATATGCATACTTTAGGCTTTTCCTTTAAACCTTGGAATCATAAAAAGTCTATTGCCACTGGTCCTCTCATTATGGATTACCTTAAAGAAACAATAGAGGAGTATGGCCTGGATGAAAAAATCAAATACAACCATCATGTTGAGTCTGCCAATTGGAATGAGTCTGAAGGTCTGTGGGAAGTAAACGTAACTGAAAAAAAATCTTCTGAAAAATTTCTTTATAAATCAAAATTTCTTTACATGTGCGCTGGTTATTACAGGTACTCATCAGGGTACGAGCCCGAATTCAAAGGTAGTGAAAATTTTTTGGGGCAGATAATTCACCCACAAAAATGGCCCGAGTCTCTTGATTACAAAGGAAAAAATGTCGTTGTTATTGGAAGTGGCGCTACAGCAGCCACTATTGTTCCCAAAATAGCAAAAGAAGCTAATTTAGTCACTATGTTACAAAGATCTCCGACTTACTTTGTTTCTAGACCAGATGAAGATAGCATTGCATTGTTTTTAAAAAAATTTCTTCCTAAATCTTTAGTCTATGCATTAATAAGATTTAAAAACGTCTATTTACAACAATCACTCTTCAAAAGAGTTAGAGCTTTCCCTGATAGATCAAAGAAATTCTTGATAGATCAAGTTAAAAAAGAACTTCCTGACTTTGATGTCGATAAACATTTCACTCCTAGATACAATCCTTGGGAACAGAGAATGTGCTTGATACCTAATAGTGATTTTTTTGAAGCAATTAAAAATAAAACTGCAACAGTAGTAACAGATCACATTGAATCTTTTGAGGAGAAGGGGATTAAATTGAAGTCAGGAGATTTTTTAGATGCAGATATTATCGTTACTGCTACAGGTTTGGTGCTACAAAATTTTGGTGGAGTGACGATCTCAATTAATAATAATCCAGTGAATGTTTCAAAAACTATGACTTACAAAAGCTTGATGTATAGTGATATCCCTAACTTCGTAAATTCATTCGGTTACATCAATGCTTCTTGGACACTAAAAGCAGACTTAACAAGCGTTTATTTGTGTAGATTAATTAAACATATGGATAAAAATGAATATTCTTCAGCTTGTCCACGTAAACCTCTTGATGTTGATGAGACTTATGACTGGTTAAAAGATTTTTCTTCAGGCTACATACAAAGATCAATTAATCTCCACCCACAACAAGGAAGCAAAAAACCTTGGGTAAACTATCAGGATTACATTAAAGATTGGATCGACGTTAAATTTTCAAAACTCGAGGACGGGAATCTAATTTTTTCAAGAGATTAATTCTTGTGAATAAAGCTCTTCCTTTTTTAATTCCTTTATTTTTAGTGGCATGTTCTGGTTATAACATTAGTACCTTCAGTTGTTCTATTAAAAGTAATGTCAAAGATCCAAATGGTGATTTGATATTTGAAGGAAATACTGGATTGCTCACCCTAGACAAAACTAATAAAAGAATTGGTTGGAAGAGCGATCTTTCGGATGATGAATATTATATGTCAGAAAATTTTACTGAATCGGAAACAAAAATTGATGTGTTTGATAAACTTTTTTTAGAATGGTCAGATAAAACTAATCAAGAGATTCAAAGATCTATAAGTTTTAATAAAGTTTCTTTGGACATGGATTTCAGTTACGATTTTTTAAATAAATCGGTAAGAAACTCTTCAAGGACTTATTCCTGTGAAATTCTAAAAAATCAAATATAAATGAACTCAAATTCGAAAAGGATAAATTTATTGAATTTATCTATATCAGAACTAAATTCTTTCTTCCTATCCATAGATCAAAAGGAATTTAGAACAACTCAATTGATTAAATGGATTCATCAAAATGGCGTTATTAATTTTGAAAACATGACAAATTTCTCAAAACCCCTAAGGAATTATTTAAATAAAAATTGTGTAATAGAGCTGCCTAAGATCTCACATAAAGAGTATTCGGAAGATGGAACTAAAAAATGGCTTCTAGAAGTTGGCAAAAATGAATCAGTAGAAATGGTACTTATTCCTGAAAAGGGGAGAAATACTTTATGTGTGTCTTCCCAAGTAGGCTGTGTTGTAAATTGTAGTTTCTGTGCAACAGGAAAACAGGGATTCTCAAGAAATCTTTCTTTGAGTGAAATTATTGGTCAAGTTTTAATTGCTGAAAATTCTTTCGGCATGCCTCGAAAGTCCGAAGATCGAAATATTACAAATATAGTCATGATGGGGATGGGAGAGCCTTTATTGAATTTCGATAATGTTGTAAACGCAATGGAAATTATGAGACATGATTCTGGATATAACTTGTCTAAAAGAAAAGTAACTCTTAGTACTTCAGGTTTGTTACCAGAAATAGAAAAGCTTTCTAAGGTTTCTGATGTTTCATTAACTATATCCCTGCATGCACCAAATAATGATCTGAGAGATATTTTAGTTCCTATAAATAAAAAGTATCCAATTCAAAAATTATTAAAATCTGTTAAAAATTATGTTGATTCATTTAATGACAAAAGAATTACGACGTTTGAATATATTCTAATCAATAAAGTTAATGACAGTTTAGAGATTGCCAAAGAGCTCGCTAATTTATTAGAGGGCTTTCCTTGTAAAATAAATCTCATCCCTTTTAATGAATTTTCCTTATCTAACTACTCTAAACCTTCTAACAATAGAGTGAGAGCCTTTAAAGATTTTTTAGTCAAAAAAGGTTTTATTACCACTATTCGTTCAACTAGGGGCGATGACATCATGGCTGCCTGTGGTCAGTTGGTTGGACAGGTTCAAGACAAGACTAATAGGAAGAAAAGAATAAATCAGCAAATTGAGTCATTAAATCTTAATGCTCAATAAGATAAATATTATTGGTGCCGGAGTTTCTGGATTATTCCTTGGCTACTGTTTAAAAAAAAATGGTTTTAATCCAATTATTTATGAAAAGGACAAGTCATTAAGTGATAAAGGGGCGGGTGTAAATTTATCTGGGAATGCAACCATATTACTTAAAGAAGTCGGCATATTAGAAAAACTATCAGAATATGCTTATTTTCCTAATAAAGTTAATTTTCGTTCTTCTCACAACAACTCTGTCATTAAATCGCTTCAGTTAAATAAAGATAATTTTGATTTTATTAGTATTGATAGAAAAGATTTAATAAGTGTCTTAGCAAGTGAATACATTAATTTGGGCGGAGAAATAAGATTTAATCATGAGCTCGAACACGTTAGCTCTTCAAAGATTTTCTTTAAAAATAATTCATCGTATGAAACAGATTTAACTTTTGCTTGTGATGGCATAAAGTCGAAGATAAGAGAAAATAAATTTAATGAAGAACCACCTAAATTTACTGGTTTGATAGCTTGGCGAGGGATTGTAGATTTAGAAAAGTTACCTGATAAGGAAATTTGGACAGAAATAAATATTCATTTAGGTCCAGGTGGACACATTGTTCACTATCCTATTTCTAAGGGAAAAAGAATAAATTTTGTCGCTATAAAACAACAAAATACTTGGGAAGAAGAATCCTGGATTCTTGAAGGAAAAAAAGATCAGTTGCTGATTGAATTTAATAGTTGGAATAGTGAAATAAAAGATCTGTTTAATAAAGCAGAAAAAGTTAATAAGTGGGGGTTGTTTGAGAGAAAAGCCACAAAAACTTTATTTAATAAAAATATAATATTAATGGGCGATGCGGCTCACCCAATGTTGCCCTTTTTAGCGCAAGGCTCGTGTTTGGCTATTGAGGATGCATTTACTTTTTCAGATCTATTAAAAAATAAAAAAATTAGTTTAGCTCTTAGGCAATATGAAATCCTTAGGTTGGCCAGAGGCAATAAAGTTCAATCAAGATCAAAAAGACAAGGTAAGTTAAATCATCTGTCTAATAAACTAGCTGTTTTTTTGAGAAACTTATTATTAAAAATTTTTGCCGAAAGAACTCAAAGATCCATTCATCAATACAATGTCATTCGAGAGATTCGACGTCTTCCCAATTGAATCTGGGTAAATGATTTATTGCTTTAAGCAATTGGTCGTGCCATATATTAGAAAATTGTTGGAAGAAGGGCGAATCTAGTTTCAATCGATCTTGGAAGTCTAAATTTATTTGATCCTTTTTAAAAACTACAAAGTCAATGGGCGGACCGACAGTTAGATCACTTCTCATAGTAGAATCGAGCGACAATAAAGCTGCCCTGGCGGTGTCTCCTAAAGGCGTATCTTGCTCAATTGTCCTATCTAAAATAGGTTTTCCATATTTAGTTTCTCCGATTTGAACAAAAGGACTTTCATCTGAAACGTGAATATGATTTCCTTCTGGATAAATTAAAATAATATTCGGTTCTTGATCTTTAATTTGCCCTCCTAGAATAAAGCTAGATCCCAACAAAGAACTCTCTTGAACCGGTATATCTTGACCAACTTTTTGACACTCTAAGCTTATTTCTCCAATATATTCAGCCGCTTCTTCTAGATCTTGGCAAAGATTTAAATTAATTTTTGGAGATTCTGCATCGAGATCTTTTTGAATTCTATGGTAAACGGCCTGTGAAGTAGCTAAATTTCCAGCAGTCATTATGACAAAAGCTCTGTCTCCTACGTTATAGGTAAACATTTTTGTGTAAGAACCAATATTATCAAGGCCCGCGTTAGTTCTTGAATCTGATGCAAAAACTAAACCTTCTTTAACCTTAATACCTAAACAATACGTCATAAATAAATTTTTAAATAAAAATAACATAATTCATTAGTTACCTGTAGATCAATTTAAACAATTATTTTGCATTAAATTAGTGCATTTCGTTAGACTAAGTTAATGAAAATGTCTTTAGAAGCACACAATATGTTTAGGGATAATTACTAATCATGAAAAAAGCTGGTCTAATAAACTATCTTGATAAAGGCCCATCTTATGATGAATTCTTTAGCGATTCTCTAAAGCACAGAAAACATGCTCAAAAAGTTATAAATTTTTTGGAGTCACTTTCTTTAGACGATTTGCAAGATATAAATTCTGCAACAGTTTCTGCAATACAATCAATGGGAGTGACATTTAGAGTTTATCAAAACGAATCAAACACCAGCGATAATAGAACCTGGCCGCTAGATTTTATTCCTAGATTAATAAAAAAAGATGAATGGAAATTAGTTGAAAAGGGATTAATACAAAGAGTAAAGGCATTGAATTTTTTTATCGAAGACTGTTACAACGAAAGAAGGTTTTTAAAAGAATTTGATATCGGAGATAACTTGGTCATCGAAACATCGGCATACAAAAAGTATTGTCAAAACATTAAATTAAAAGAAGGCGTATGGTCCCATATTTGTGGGTCAGATCTAATTAAAGGAGAAGATGGTGAGTTTTATGTGTTGGAAGATAATTTGAGAGTTCCCTCTGGCGTGTCTTACATGCTTGAAAACAGAATGATTATGAAAAGAGTTCTACCTGAATTATTTAGAAGATATGGAGTAAACCCAGTAGATGATTACCCAAGCAAGCTTTATGAAACTCTCGCTTCAATAAGTTTTTCTAAGGCAAAACATCCCGAAATAGTTTTATTAACTCCTGGTATTTATAATTCAGCATATTTTGAACACGCTTATCTTGCGCAACAGATGGGAATAGATTTAGTTGAAGGAAGCGATCTTCAAATTGGCAAAGATGGATATGTTTTTAAAAAAACTATTGAGGGTTTAAAAAAGGTTGATGTTATTTATAGAAGGATTGATGACGATTTTTTAGATCCGGAAGTAGGAAATCCAGATTCAACGCTGGGAGTTAGAGGATTAATTAAAAGCTGGGCGCAAAAAAAAGTCTCGATTGTAAATGCTCCTGGTTGTGGCATCGCAGATGATAAAGCAGTTTATTCATATGTCCCCGAGATGATCAAATTCTATTTGAAGGAGAAGCCTATTTTAAAGAATATAAAGACTTATTTTATGAATGATAAGAAAAGCAGAGATAAAGTAAGAAAAGATATTAAATCGATGGTGATAAAACCAGTATCTGAATCAGGCGGTTATGGAATTGTTATAGGAAAAAATTTAAAAAACTCTAAAGATATCGAAGCAACCTTCAGAAAGATAAGAAATAATCCTAGAAATTACGTGGCTCAAAAATTTATTTCCCTCTCCACTTCCCCAACATTCTCTGAAGGAAAGATTGAACCCAGACATTTAGATTTGAGGCCTTTCATACTAAGCGGAACAAAAAATTACGTGACTGTTGGAGGTCTCACTAGAGTGGCATTGAAAAAGGGAACATCAATTGTTAATTCCTCTCAAGGTGGTGGAAGTAAAGATACATGGATAATTGATTAGATGCTTAGTAGGGACGCAGAACATTTATATTGGTTGGCTCGTTATATCGAACGTGCTGAAAATACTGCAAGGATGATAAATGTAAATGTTGAAATGATGTTGGATTTTCCAGTAGATGACACATTAGGTTGGGAGTCCATTATTAAGTCTATGGATTCAAAAAAAGATTTTCATAAAATTTATTCAAACTTTGAAGAATCTAATGTTATAAATTTTTTAAGTATTGAAAAAAATAATCCAAACTCGATAATTTCTTGTCTCAAAGGAGCTACTTATAATTCTGAATTTATCAAAGATGATTTACCTAGATCATCAGTTGAAGAACTAAATAATATTCAATTATTTTTTCAAAAAGAAATGACCTTGAAAACAAGCAAGAGAAAAAAGGCAAAAAATATTTATGAGGTAATTTCATTTTCTCAGAGATTTTTTGGAATTATCTCTGATAATTTTTCAAGGGGATATGCTTTTGAATTTTTAAGACTTGGCCGTTTCATTGAACGTGCAGACATGATCTCAAGAATTATTGATTCGATTAGTTCTGCAAAAAAAAAGGAAGGAACAGTAGATCTGTCTACACTGGAGTGGGTGAATTTACTTAAAACTCTCTCCGCTCATCAAGCCTTTAGAAAAGTTTCGAGAGGTGACATTGAAAAAGAAAGTGTCATTAATTTTTTATTCAAAGATGATAATTTTCCGCGTTCCATTTATAGATGTTTGACTATTCTTAAAAAGAGCTTTTTGAGTCTTCCAAAAAATAATCTAGCTCTGACATCTACGGAAAAATTTTTAAAATCCTTAGACTCTTCTCGAGTCGGTAGGTATGAGGATAAAAAAATTCATGAATTTATTGAAAACACGCAAAAGAGAATTTCTTCAATTGATCAAATTATAAGTAAGAGTTATTTTAATAATTAACTATAAATAGTATCCTTCAACACATGGAAGATTTCTTGGATTTACTAAATCAAGTTTGGACCTCTGGTTTTTTAGGTATCAGTATGTCAGAAGTTCTAATTTCATTGTTCATTTTAATAGTCTCATTAATTTTTAGAGGTGTTTTCGCAAATGTAGGAGTTAATTCTTTAAAAAAATTAACTTCTCGAACCGAAACAGAACTGGATGATATTTTATTAGATTCGCTTAAAAAACCTTTAGGATTTATTCCAATCACGATAGGTATATATCTAATAACAATTTTTTTACCTTTATCTGGTTTAATTGATTTAATTGCTACCAATCTTGTTAAGGCTTTAATTGTTTATACAATCTTTAGCGCATTATCGAATCTTGTGAGTCCATTATTTTCTATATTATCCAATAACACCTGGCTCACCACAGCAATGTCAGTTTGGCTTGAAAGATCTTCTAAAGTTCTGGTCTGGGTAGTAGGACTTGCGATCATCCTTGATATTTTTGGAATTGAAATAGGGCCATTAATTGCTGGGCTAGGTCTTTTCTCAGTTGCAATTGCTTTGGGAGCGCAAGATTTATTTAAAAATTTAATATCTGGAATGTTGATCATTGGTGAAAATAGATTCCAACCAGGACATAGGATTGAAGTTCCAGGTGAATTTCATGGCATTGTAGAGAGCATTGGTTTTAGATCTACTACTGTAAGGCTATTTGACACATCCCCTATGATAATTCCAAACAAGGATCTTTCTGATATAAGCGTTATAAACCACGGATTAAATAAGTTTAGAAGAATCAGATGGACTATAAATCTAATTTATTCTTCATCTATTGATCAGATAAATAAGATCTGTAAGGAAATAGAGCAGTTTATTAATGATGAAAATCAAGGTTTCTGTATTAATTCTGGTCAGGAATCCTTCGCAAAAGCAGTCGAATTTGGCGCAAGTTCCATTGATCTAGAAATACTTTGTTATACAAATAAAGACTCCTATACTGAATTTTCAGATGTGAAACAAAATCTTCTATTAAAGATTAAGTCCATAGTATTAGAAAATGGTTCTGATTTTGCCTATCCATCAAGTTCAATATATTTTGAAAATTCATTAGATAAATAATCTATGACAAAAATGTCATTCATATTTTTATTGGCAATAACGTCAATCTTAGTATTTAGGTTATTGACCTTCGCACCCATTCCAATAGCAGATGATTGTGAACTTAAAGAAGTTTGGAATTTAAACCGGATAGATAATTTTTCTGGATTGATAGATGGATTAGATTTTTATGATGAAAAGCCTTTTATTAAATTTTTTGCTAGAAATTTTTATCCATTACTTTTATCAAACAGTCAAATTCTAGTTTCTATCGAATGTAATGTTGCAGAAAAAAATATTATTTGGAATTTTTTCCGGAACTGGTACGGCGAAAAATTAGACTTAAATGCTCTGCCACAATCTTTCCTGGTTCAAAGATTCAATGGTTCTGTAGACATAGAACAAAAAATATATAAAGATGGCGGCGAATTGTTAAGGGAAATTAACGTTCTCGAAAAAGATACTGGGAAAATAAAGTTTTATTATAGAAAAAATGAATGATCAAGAATTTATTTTAAGGGTTACTTGTCCAGACTCACTTGGGTTAGTGGCAAAAGTTTCAAATTTTTTAAATGAACAAAATTTATTTATTAAAGATTCTGCTCATTATGGCGACCCAATAACTAAGAAGTTTTTTATGAGGGTAAAGGTAGTTTCGCCCAATCAAAAAATTAATAAAGAAAATTTTGATAAAACATTCTCAGTTTTGGCTGAAGAAGTTTCTATGGATTGGTCTTTTCATAATGCTATTTTAAAACCTAACACTACTATATTTGTATCAAAATATAGTCATTGTTTGCAGGATCTTCTCTACAGAGCCAGTGTTGATTCATTAAAAATTAACATTAAATCTGTTATTTCTAATCATCCAGATTTAGAAAAGATAGTTTCAGATTATGGAATTCCTTTTCATTACATCGAGGTAACTAAAGATAATAAGTTTGATGTAGAGACTAAGATGTCGAAAATAATTGAAAATGACAATATAGATCTAATTATTTTAGCAAGATATATGCAAATCCTATCAACAGATTTTTGTAATAAATATTTTGGTAAAATAATCAATATACATCACTCTTTTCTTCCAAGTTTTAAAGGAGCAAAACCTTACCATCAGGCTTATGAAAAGGGAGTTAAAATTCTCGGAGCTACAGCTCATTACGTGACAAGTGAGCTTGATGAAGGGCCCATCATAGAGCAAACGGTTGATAGAATTGATCATTCAAAATCACCAGAAGATATGGAAATTATAGGAAGGGATATAGAATCGATTACCTTAGCAAAAGCTGTACAATATCAATCTGAACAAAGAATTTTCTTAAATGATAATAAAACGGTGATATTTAAATAATGGGAACAAAACTAAAACACTATTCGACAATAGGTACTAATAACAAAGAAGCAGCAGAAAAGTTTTACGATGAACTTTTGTCTCTGGTAAATGCTAAAAAATTTCCTGCCAATGATCGCATTACAATGTGGATGTCGCCTGAAGATAATTTCGTTTTACTTGCAATTGCAGTTCCGTATGATGGAGAAAAAGCCTCAAGCGGAAACGGAACAATGAAAGGAATTGCTTTGGATACTAAAGAAGAAGTAGACGCAATGTATGCTAAAGCAATCGAATTAGGCGCTAGCGATGATGGAGAGCCAGGTCAAAGAGCGGGGGCTTTTTACGGGGCATACGTTTACGATTTAGATGGAAATAAGTTAACTTTTTTTAATTTTGACGTTTAATTAAGAGAGCTCTCAATATCATCAATTAAATCATCAACATTTTCTAAGCCAATTGATAAACGAATGAGAGTGTCGGAAATTCCTAATTTCTTTCTCCGTTCTTCTGGTAGAGATGCATGAGTCATTAAACCAGGGTGTTCGATTAAACTTTCTACACCTCCAAGACTTTCGGCAAGAGTAAATATAGAAGTTTTTTCTAAAAGTTCTTTTGCATTTGATAAATTTCCATTGAGCTCTAACGAGACAATTCCGGAGAAACCTTCCATTTGAGACTTAGCTAAACTATGCTGCGGATGTGAGGCGAGACCTGGGTAGATTACTTTTGAAATTTTATTGTGTCCCTCAAAATGTTTAGCTAATTTCATTGCATTTTCATTGTGTCGTTGCATTCTCACCACAAGTGTTTTTAGACTTCTTAAAAGTAAATAACTATCGAAAGCTCCAGAGATTGGTCCAAGAGAATTGTGGATATTTTCCATCCTAGCTATCAAATTCGTATCATCCTTTCCGATAACCATTGCGCCAGCAATTAAATCTGAATGCCCACCCAAATATTTTGTAGCTGAATGAATCACGATATCAATTCCAAAATTCAATGGCTTCTGGTTGAAGGGCGATGCAAAAGTATTATCACAAACGGTTAGTATTTCTCTCTTTTTAGCTAATTCAGAAATTTTTTGTAAATCTGATATTTTTAATAGAGGGTTTGTTGGAGTTTCAATAAAAAACATCTTTGTATTATTTGAAATCTCTTTTTCTATATTCTCAATATTGCTCATATCAACATAGGAAATTTTAATTCCTTGAGAAATGCTTTTAATTTCATTGAATAATCTAACCGACCCTCCGTAAAGGTCATCCATTGCAATGATGTGATCGCCTGGCTGAAGTAATTCTACACATGCAGAAATTGCTGCTACCCCAGAAGAGAATCCAAACCCTTTGATACCATTTTCTAAACTTGCAATACATTCTTCAAATGCTTTTCTGGTAGGATTTATTGATCTGGAATAATCATACCCTTTGTGAACACCTGGACTAGATTGTTCAAAGGTCGATGCCATAACAATTGGAGTCATAACAGCACCTGAAGTAGGGTCAGGTTTTTGACCGGCATGTATAGCTAAAGTTTCGAAATTCTTTTTTTTCTTTTTTGTCATTTTAAAAATTTTCTTCAAGCCACTCTTTATTGTACGCTTTTGAAAGATACTTATTTCCAGTATCACAAATTAACGTAACAACTTTTTTTGGAGTTTTTTGTAATTTACACCATTCAACTGCGGCATGAACAAGTGTTCCGCATGAGGTTCCTGCAAGAATTCCCTCTTCTTGCAATAGTTTATTCAACATTTCAAAAGCATCTTTGTCTGAAACATAAATACCTTCGTCAATAATATCTAAATTTAAGTTGCCCGGAATATGGTCTTCGCCAATTCCCTCTACAAGCCAAGATCCATTTTCATATTTATAAGATCCGGTGTTTACAGCATCTGCAACGACGGAGCCAACTGGATCGGCAATGACAATATTTATCTTTGAATTTTTAGATTTTAGAAATTTTCCAACACCACTTATTGTTCCTCCGGTCCCGACGCCAGCTACAAATGCATCAATATTTCCTTCCATTTGCTCCCAAATCTCAGGCCCTGTTGTTGTTTCATGGATCATTGGATTGGAGGGGTTATTAAATTGATCTGTGAAAAATGCGCCAGGAGTTTCGGAAACAATTTTTGCCGCCAAATCTTGATAATGTTCAGGATGACCTTTTTCAACGTCTGATCTTGTAAAAATTATATCTACACCCATTGCTTCAAGGTGCATAACTTTTTCTTTACTCATTTTGTCTGGTATTACCAAGATTAATTTGTAACCTTTCAACTTAGCCGCAAGCGCTAGACCTAAGCCAGTATTTCCTGCGGTGCATTCAACTATTACACCACCTTTTTTTAAAAGACCTTTATTTTCTGCATCGGTAATCATTTGAAGACCAACTCTGTCCTTTATAGAACCTCCTGGGTTTAAGTTTTCTAACTTTACGTAAAGTTCACATAAACCTGTGTCTATTGAGTTAATTTTTAAGATTGGAGTATTTCCAACCATATCTAAAATATTTGAATAAATTTTATTCATCGTTTGGAGGATCTTCTTTCTTTCTATTATATTTTTTCTTGTCAACGAAAACACTAGACTTATTAAATTTTCTTGCGTTCTTGGCAACAGGATTTATTCTTTTTCTACTAATTTTTTTTTTCACTTTTAGGTTTTTATGAAATAAATAAAATAGTATTTAAATAGTCTCAATAGCTTTTTTAGAGTATGTTTAGGGTCATTAAATTCATTTCTCTTTGAATAATATTCTTTCAAATGAAGATATCCTAATAAGAATTTATTTTTCACAATTTGATTTCTTTTGGAAAGTCCTTCATAAACGTATGGCCTTATTGGTCGTTGAGAATACTTTTTTAACAACTTTCTCAATTCATCCATGTGATCTATATTTTTGCTTCTCAAGTAATCGTACAATGGACCACCGACAGGTCTAGTATGTTTCATGGAAATTTCATCGAGGATAGCCATTTTTTTTAATTCGTAATTGAAATAATTACCCCAAAGATGATCCAAACCAATTCCACTTTCACATTCTTTAAAATCTTCTAAGGCCCCTTGAAGAACTTTCTTGGTTATACACGGAGCCATTACTTCAATAAAATTCGAATACCTTAAAATAAAGTCTTCGTTCTGAATCAGTAGAAGAAAAGTGTAAAAACTATCTTTTGTCAGGGAAGGCTGGGCAACAAATAAATTATGCTTATTCATTATTTGAAACATTTTATTTATCGAAATACTATCGATTTCTAAATCGTCGTCGGGGAACCAATAATAGTCGTAAGTATTAAGTGCGTTGCTACTAAGCAAAAAATTATAAATTGATGTCCATTTCCCTCCTTCAATATAAAACTTCGACACACCTTCTGAAGTATTGAAATTGTCAAAAGCTTTTCTTTCATAAAACAATAGTATTAAGTCCCAATTTCGATCAATGTAGTTCTTGGAAATCCAATATTGATGTAGTGAATTGTTACCATTTCTAGAAATGACTACATTGGAACGCATCAAAATATTTTAAGAATTTAGTCGTTTATTAATTTCTTCTTTTACCAACCAAATTCTATCTTGTCCCCAGACGTAATAAGGATTGCTACCATCTGCATCAGTTATTTTAAAACTAGGAACACCCCAACAATTTCCACGATACATGTCTTCACAGTTTTCATTAAGAATTTTTTTCCAAGCAGAAGTATTTAGATGTTTTTTAACTTCTTTCCAATTAAGACCAAGCTCAGATACGAGGTTTGCTAAAAAACTCTCTTCGCCTATATTGATACCGTCTTGAAAAGAAGCTTTCAACAATTCATCAATATATTCAAACCCTTTTCCAAGACGATTTATTTCTGGAAAAAGCGAATAAGCTTTTCTAGCCGGTTTTCCAATTGGTGAAAAAATTGACTTCATCTCATAATCATATTTTCTTCCTTCTCTTGCTGCATCTGAAATAATGTACTTAGCTTTAAACCTAGGAATTGTCATCTTTCGCATGAGCATTGGTAATACTGGCTTAGTTATCAAATTAATAGGGTATTTTTCAGACAATCCTTTGACTCTCTTTGCGCTTATAAAAGTGTATGGGCTATTCAAAGAAGGGTAGTAGCTTAAATTTAGCTTTGTTTGAGAACTTAGTTCTTCAGGAGCAGACAACATTAAAGGCGCGATAGCATCATTTGACGAAGTCTTTTTTACTCCAAGCTCAGTAAGTCTTTCTTCTAAATGATTTAATCGGTCTACTCCCCAGTAAAGTTCTTTTTCGTAGTAAAAAGCTGATCCAAAATAATAACCACTTCCATCTCTTTTTTTATTTCCTTCTTTTAATATCTCATTAACCTTTTCAATAGAAGATGAATAATTCTTAGACAAGTTAATAAGTTCACTCTTATTGTTTTGCCAGAGAAAATCACTTACTAATTTAGCAACTTCAGTAAAGTTTTCAGCTGTCACAGATGCAAGAATAGAGTTAGCCAAGTTGACCAGAGATTTATTCGGATATGAAGTCCCACTAAAATCAACCCCGTAGTAGGGAGCAATTCTTTTTACGTCTTCTAAACAATAATTGTTGTACAAGGAAGGTTCATGTAATGTTTCAGGATTTTCATCACCTACTAAAATGGGACTCAATTTTATTGAATATTCATTAACCAGTTTTTCAATAAATTGGATTGTTAAATGAGAGTAAGGATCATCGACCTTATGAAAATACAAAATTTCATGTTCTCTCTTTTCTTTAACTCTGTCGGATTCGGCTTTAATTCTTATTGCTTTAAAGTTTTCAAAATTTGAAAACATATTCATGGTTTTATTCCTGAGTTTATAAGCGAAAGTTCTTCTCGCAATAAAATTTCTAAAGACCTTCGCAATCAAAATCTTTCCTCCCCAGATTGAATTCGAGTATAAAGCGATTTATCAATTTCTACGTAATTATTTTTCTGATAAAAAAACAATTTGTCTTCTATTAGCTCAGGGTTAAATCCTTGTTTTTTTAAATCTTCTTTTTGATGTTTAAAAGTTCCTGTTGTTTGCATATTATTTGATAATCTCAAGAAATAAGGTTTTTGGAAGCTATTTAAATTTTCATTTACATGATTTGTAAATGAATCAAAAGTGAAATCTTCTGAAACACTCATAGTGGCCATACCTGCTTTCCCTTCAGCAGAATCAATTTGCACACCATAAACATTACAATCCAAAACTCCGGAAGCTTTGTTTAATATTGCTGCAACTTCCATTGTTGAAACGTTTTCACTTTTCCATCTGTACGTATCGCCAACTCGATCAGCAAAAGATAACCAATTATTGTCATGAAGAGTTATAAGATCCCCGGTATTGAAGTATTGGTCTCCTTCTCTAAAAACATTTTGTAATATTTTTTTATTGGAAGCTTGAGCATCTAAATATCCTTGAAATTTAGCAGTGGAATTTATTCTTTGAATATATAATCCTGTCTCACCTTGATCTATTTTTGTACAAAATCCTTTTTCATCCAAAATAGGCGTTCCATCATCTTTATTACAATTGATAATTGTTGAATCTGATCTCTTTCTTCCAATCATTCCTGTTCTTCCGAAATAATTAATCGTCATACCAACTGCTTCTGTTGCCCCATATATCTCTCTAATTTGATTAATATTGAATCTTTTCTGGAATGCTTCCCATATATCAGGCCTTAAACCATTTCCGGAGATTCTTGTGATTGAGTTGTGTTTATCCTTTTCTGAAGGCGGCATATTCATTAAATATCTACAAAGTTCACCAACGTAAATAAATTTATTAGCTTTATATTTTTCTATATCGTCCCAAAAATCTGAGGCAGAAAATTTAGCTTTAATTACATTAGCGCATCCAGATCTTAAACTTGCTGCCCAACCCAAAAGTAATCCAGTTGAATGATACAAAGGTAAAGTTAAATAAAGACGATCACTTCTTTTAAAACCAAAACATAAGTAGTGGCCTGCAAATGATCCCTTCACTAACTTAGCGTGATCTACTAATGCGGCTTTTGGAAGACCTGTAGTTCCTGAAGTAAATATATAAGCAGCCACATCTTTCATTTTATGAATTGCTGGTTCAAAAGAGGAAAATTGATTCGCAAGTTTCTTTAAATTTATAGAACCATCTGGAATCGCTTCAGAATCTTCCATTACAAAAATTGGTAAATCACTCAAATTCGTGTTTTCTAATGCCTTGTTTAGTTTTTCTAAGTGAGATGCGCCAACAGTTATCAATTTTACATTTGAAATACTTATTACATGTTTTAAGCCTTCTCCAGCGACGGTAGTGTTGATTAAGGCAGCAACGGAGCCAATTCTAAAAGAAGCTAAAAGTAGCAAGACAAAGTCCGAACTATTGTCCATCAACATAGCAAAACAATCGCTTTTTTTAATACCTTGAGAACTCAAGAAACCGGCATACTTATCTACTTGCTCATTGGCTTCTTTCCAAGTTAACTCTTTGCCTTCAAAAATAAGAGCCACATCATTAGGATAGGATTCAACATTTTTATCAAAAAAGTTTAACAAGGTTAGATTTGCGTCATCTTTCCAGGTAAAAAGAATTCTGGGCAGGCCTAAAGCATAATAGTAAAGATCTTCATAAACCCCAAGCAGTTTCCATTTTAAATTACTCATTTATTTCTCCCAGACATTCATTTAAATCATTTGTGATAAAAAAATCAATTTTGTCTCTAACATTTCTATATATTTTTAATTTTTTAGAATCCTCATCTATTTGAGACCTAAACGAATTTTCATTGCTTAAAAAAGAATATTCATTAGTCACGGGCAGAAACTTTATCGTAAATAAAGAAAGGTAGATAAATCAATCCAAACAATAGTAATCCAATTGATGCAAAAAATGGAATATGCGCTGGTGGTTCAGGCATAAACGCCGTCAAATTAGCTCCAACCGGAAATTCCATTAAATACCAATAATTTGCTGGAGCACTTACCACAAAGTAATTAATAGTTAAATTAATTACGTAAATGACAGCAACTGTCGGTATGCTAATCAAAATTACTTTTTTTAAATCCTCAAAATCTGGTCTTTCTCTGAAGGTAATTGACGTTAAAAAAATGGCAAAAAACAACATACCGTGTGAAAAGAAATAAAGTAAAAAATGAGGATGAGGAAAGGTGTGCGAAATATCTGGTTGAGTAAGTGCCATTGCGCAGCCTCCGATGCCCCAGAAAAAAGCAATGTTAAATAATAGTTTTTTATTAAACAATAAATGGAAAGCTATTAATAAAGATGCCAAATTACACAAATGAAAGGGCAGCATCGAAAAAAACTCGTACCTTTCGGGAAATAAATAAGGGTAATAAAAAGGTTTTACAAATTCATTAGCAATAATTACTAATGCTAAAATTGATGTAAATAAATAAAGACTATTGCGTGACTTTCCCTTCAAAAGGATTGGAATGAAAATAGAAATTATTATTAGAAAAAATATTGCAAGTATGTGGTCAATTCCAAAGATTTTGAATTCACTATAACCATTCATTAGAAGTGCTTAAGTTTTTTTGAAAAGATCGCCATAAAAATCTTCAAATTTACCTTGAAGTCTTTGCATCCCTCCAATCCATCGATCATAGTCTGTTGCTTTTCTTTTAATATATTCTAAAACTTCCTCATGCGGCGTGATGAGAAACTGTTCTTTTTTAATTGCTTCTATCACAGCAGCAGCACATTCTTCGGGCTCAATCATGCCATCGACGCCTGCGGTCCCAGCTCCATTTTCAGTCATAGGCGTTTTTACTGCTTGAGGGCAGAGGCATGAAACTCCAATACCTTTACTTCCGTAGGTAATTTTGATCCATTCAGCCAAACTCAAAGCAGCAGCTTTAGTAACTGAGTAGGGCGCTAGTCCAACCTGAGTGAGCAGTCCGGCAGCTGAGGATGTATTCATTAAATAGCCACTGCCTTGTTCCAACATTTGAGGCAGTACGTTTTTGGCAGCAAAAATATGACTCATTACATTTATCTCCCAGATGTTTTGCCAATCTTCTGTCGAAACATCAAGCAACATAGGTTCTCCACCAATACCAGCATTTGAGCAAAAAATATCTATAATTCCAGAATCTTCATTTGCAGTTTTGATTAGTTCAATTATTTCACTTTCTTTTGCTACATTCGTTTTTATAAACTTCACGTCTAATTCCTTCGAAACGGCTTTGCCGTTTTCTTCATTCTGGTCAGCAATGAGAACGTAATTAGCTCCTGCCGATTTAAATGCTTTTGCCAATGCTTTACCGATGCCACTAGCTCCGCCAGTAATTACAACGTTTTTACCTGATATTTCCATTTGCTTTAATTAGTTCTTCAGCTTCTTTTCGCATGTCAATTTTTGCAATTTTTCCAGAAGCTATTCTCGGTAATTTTTCTGTTTGAAATCTATAGTGCGAGGGAACCTTAAAATTTGCAATTTTTTCTCCCAAGAAGCTGGAAATTTCTTCCTCACTTAAAATGGATTCTTCACGAATGCATATATATGTCGCTAAAATTTCACCCAATCTGTCATCTGGAACACCAAACACAGAAGCTTCAAGAACGGAAGGGTGTTCACAAATAGCAGCTTCGACTTCAATACAAGATATATTTTCTCCGCCTCTAATGACTAGATCTTTTTTTCTATCGTTTATATAGAGAAATCCATCTTCATCAAGATATCCAATGTCTCCGGTTTTTACCCAGCCATCTTTGGTAAGTGCTTCATCGGTAGCTTTTTTATTTTTCCAATAACCCTTAAATGTTGAAGCAGACTTTATACAAACTTCACCAGTTTCATTGGTATTTAAATCATTATCATCATCGTCAATAATTTTTAACTCCATAAGTAATGGAAGTCCAAACCCAGTACTGGCTGGTTTTTTTACGTATACCTCACCTGCATTATTTGCACCCAAAGCATTTGTTTCTGTCATGCCATAACCGATTCCAGGATTCGTATTTGGGAGATGTTTTTTTTGCTTTCTTACTTGCTCTGGAGGCCTTGCTGATCCTCCTCCCAATAAGTCTTTTAAGGTTTCTATGTTTCTAGGATTCTTTGCCTGCGCTTCAACAATTTCAGAGGACATCGTTGGTACTCCAGTAAATGCAGAGATTTTTTCTGCTTCGATAAGATCTAAAGCGTTTTCTGGATCCCACTTGTACATCAATACAGTTTTTCTTCCCACAGCAATTGATAAAAGAAAGATGGCGTGACAGCCAGTGACGTGGAAAAGAGGTACGCTTAATAGGGTTGCTGGTTGATATTTTTCTTCGGCAAGTTGATCATTAGAAGATATATCCTCACTAGTCTCCGCGAGTCTTCCCATAGTAGTAATTGTTATCCAATACAATGGAGCAAAAATAATTCCTCTATGGGTTAAGACAACACCTTTTGGATGTCCAGTGCTACCTGAGGTATACATGATTGAAGCTTCATCTTCTGGATCAATATCAACAATTTTTTGTAATTCAGTATCTGCACCATCAATTATTTGATCAAAATTTATTTCGGAATACTCAGGTTTTGATGCTCTTACTGCAATTCTTGAAAGATCTGGTAAAATATCTTTTACTCTATCCAACCTCTCTTCATCTGCAATGAACAGTTTTGCTTCACTATTTACCAAACCGTATTCTAATTCATCTCCTTTCCACCAGGAATTTAAAGGAACTGCAATTGCTCCAATTGAAGTCGTTGCAATGTAAGCAAACATCCACTCTGGATAATTTCGCATAGAAAAAGCAACTTTATCGCCTTTCTTAATACCAAATTCATCAATTAGTTTGTTGGCTAATTGATTTGCTTTTTCCATAGTTTCTTTAAATTGATATCTCTCGTCTTCGTAAACAATGTGAGTCCAGTCTCCATGCATGAAACCAAGTTGATAATAATCTCTAAGATTTTGAGGTGCATTCTCAAATACATGATATTCATTGCCTCTAATATCAGCTTTGGTGAGAGAAAGTAATCCTTCTTTTGTGACCTCTTGAAGAAGCTCTAATCTACCATCGGGTGTTAAAAGTTTTGATTCCATTTAGATTACTGTGCCTCCATCTATTACTAAGGTATGACCGTTAACAAAACTTCCTGCCTCTGATGCTAAAAATACTGCAGCACCGCCAATTTCATCTGGTTCACCGATTCTTTTCATTGGACAAGTTGCTGTGGATTGTTTGAGGATTTCGGGATTTTCCCACAAAGCCTTAGCAAAGTCGGTTCTAAATAAACCCGGCGCAATAGCATTGGTCCTAATGTTGTGTTGGCCAAATTCTAACGCATAATTTTTTACCAACATTAAGTCGGCTGCTTTAGAAATATTATAGGCACCTATAACGGGACTTGCATTTAAACCGCCAATAGAAGAAATGACTATAATGCAGCCATCTTTTCTTTCCATCATTTCTGGAATGACCATCTGACATAAATTATGATTACTTTTAATATTGTTATTCATAATTTTTTCAAAGGCGTCATCGGGAATATCTTTGATCGAGCCAAAAAAAGGATTTGTAGCAGCGTTACAAACAAGTATGTCAATTTTTCCTAATTGAGATCTAGATTCTTCAACAAGCATTTCAAGGGCTGTTTTATCGGAAATGTTGCAAGGAATAACGACCGCTTTTCCTTTTTCGCCATATAAAGGCGGAGTATCTAAATTATTAATCTCATCTGCAGTTGCTTGGCAGACATCTGCTTTTCTACTCGAAATAACTACATTAGCTCCGTGAAGCGCCATAGCTGTAGCAATAGATTTGCCAAGTCCTTTTGAGGAACCTGTTATGACAGCATTTTTCCCCCTTAGATCAAACATTATTTGCCTTTCCAGTTGGGCAGTCTTTTCTCTGCGAATGCAACAGGGCCTTCAATAAAATCTTCGCTCCCAAACAATTCCTTAACCGCTGAATAATGAACGCCCATAGATTTTTCTAGTTCAGGTTCATTAAAGTTTTCATAAGCTACTTGTTTGGTAGCTCTAATTGACATAGGAGAACATTCTTCAATTTGTTTAGCCCAAGCTTTCGCAGCAGTTAAAAGATTTTCAGGTTCTACAACTTCATTGACAAAACCCAATCGCATACCTTCCTCGGCAGGGACGTGCCTTCCTGTGAGCATCATTCCCAGAGCATTTTTCATGCCTATCTGTCTTGGTAGTCTTTGCATTCCTCCCGCTAATGCAGCCAATCCAACTTTTGGCTCAGGCAAAGCAAATTTTGCAATGGTAGATGCGATGATTAAATCGCAAGCCAGAGCGATTTCAAATCCACCACCCATTGAAACTCCATTAACAGCTGCAATGATAGGCTTCTTCAAATCAAATCTTGAGGTAAGACCAGCGAATCCCGAAGACGCAATATTAATGTCCATTTTACCGCCATTTTGCGCTTGAAATTTTAAATCATTGCCTGCAGAAAAAGCTCTGTCTCCAGCTCCAGTAATTATTCCAACCCATAAATTCTCATCCTTTTCAAATTCATTCCACACTTCATCAAATTCAGCATGAGCAGGTGGATGCAAAGCGTTCATAACTTCAGGTCGGTTGATGGTAACAGTCAAAATATGACCATCTATTTCAGTTGTTAAAAATTCGTAATCAGTTTTCATATTCTCCTCTTTATTTATTTTCTTAAATTAAGACTTTAGTTTGTCTTTGATCATTTAAGAATTGAATGTCATCTTATGATAAATTATATTTCTAAAAAATAAATAGGAGAAGGAAATTGAATATCGAAAATAAAGTTGCACTCATCACCGGAGGTGCTTCCGGTTTAGGTCTTGCAACTGCCAAAAATTTACACGCAAAAGGAGCAAAATTAGTTTTGTTGGATTTAAATGAAGACAATCTCAAAAGTGCACAAGAAGAATTGAAAACCAATGTCACAGGAGTGGTGACTAATGTAGCAGATGAAGAGAGTGTAAAAAACGCTATTAAGAGTGCAATCGACGAATTCGGTGCGATACATATTTTAGTTAATTGTGCAGGTATTGGGAGTGCCTCAAAAACAGTTGGCAGAGATGGTGCACACCCTTTAGATATTTTTAAAATTGTTATAGACGTTAATTTGGTCGGAACTTTTAATACCCTTAGACTTGCAGCCGAAGAAATGGGTAAGAATGAACCAGAAGCTGACAACGAATGTGGAGTAATTATCAATACTGCTTCGGTTGCTGCTTTTGATGGCCAAATTGGACAAGCTGCTTATAGCGCCAGTAAAGGCGGGGTGACAGCAATGACACTTCCTATTGCAAGAGATTTAGCGAGAATGGGAATTCGAATAAATACTATTGCTCCAGGAATATTTGACACACCCCTTATGGCGATGGCATCTGATGAAGTAAGAAAGCCCCTTATTGAAATGACTCAGTTCCCTAAGCGTTTAGGAAATCCTGACGAATTTGCATTATTAACGGCACAAATAATTGAGAATCCCTTTTTGAATGGAGAAACAATTCGTTTGGATGGCGGAATTAGAATGGCGCCAAAATAAATTAATATATTTATTTATTCCAATTTATTACTTTGATTAAATTGAATATGATATTAATATGATTCGATGTTTCAAATGAAAAGATTCCTCTCAATGTCAAAATTAGTATCCAAGAAATTTCTTTATACTTTAATTGCTTTATCTTTAATGGCTTGTGAATCGACAGGCGGGGATATTTGTGGAATGTATATTTGCTAGAAACTAAAATGGGAGGCTCTGTGAAACAGTTCAATTTATCGATTTTAATTTTATTTTTATTTTATGCTTGTGGCGGTGGAGGTGGTTCAGCCTCTTCTGGAGGAGGCTCTGGTTATGGAGAGAGTTCTGGTAGCTCTGCATCTGGTTCTGGCAGCTCTGCATCTGGGTGTGTTTCAAGTGCAACCAATTTTTGTGTCAAAGTAGTTTCTACTGCTGGTGGTGAAAAATTCTCAATAGATGGAACTACTCAGAAAACTCTAACTTTAACAGCTGGCACTGCTTATACCTTTGATCAGACTGACTCTTCCAATGCAAATAATCCACTTGTTTTTTCCGAAACTGCAAATGGAACACATGCCTCGGGCACTGCATACACAACAGGAGTAACAACAACTGGAACTGCTGGTAGTACCGGAAAAACTACTTTTACTCCTGCGTCTAACGCTCCAACCCCACTTTATTATTTCTGCACAAATCATTCAGGGATGGGCGGGACTACAAATATTTCTGGAACATCTGGTGGTTCAGGTTATTCCATTCCATCTAAAGTTGAACCTATAGATACTCAATAAAAGAGAAACGGAGAAGATTATGAAAAAATTAATTGTATTACTTACTTTAATTCCGGCTTTTGCTTATGGACAAGCCGTAACAGCTCAAGCAGGTTCTGCTTACTTTACTGACAAAACCGATTTTTTCGTTGGTGGCAATGCTTTAAACGATTCATTAGGACAGGTTAATTTTCTATTATGTTTTATATCCAACACTAGACCCGAAAGTTTATTAAACACTTCAGGTCCTTTTGTTGCTGCAATCAATGAAAATTTATGTGACGCAGCTAGAGACACGTCTAAAGATTCCGATAAGAACTCAACCTCTCAAGCTTCTCAGCAATCAAGTGGTGGTTCAGGCGGTGGAAGTTCATCCAAAGATGCAGCTAGTAAATCAAAAGGTTCTGAAACTCAATTAACAAAATCTTACAACTTAGCCACACAAACTGATTCTGCCGGAGCAATGAATGTTAAGTCGTGGGTATTTCTTCCAAAAAAAGGAGGTGGAAGCGGAGCAGGTAGTACAGCTTCTACTGATCCAAACGCTGGTGGAGACCCATTTGATGCAATGGACAAAGTTGTCTATTTTAATTTTTCTCAAACTGCTAATCCGAATCCCGTTTTGAAAGGAGACGGCACACCGACTTCAAAATTTGGAGACTTTACTGCTAATTATTCTATTTATGCTAATCCTGGAGAAGTTTATTTACCTGGAACAGGTGGAGGTTTAGCTCCTCCAAGCACTATTGCAGACGTTGTTGCTGGAGCCGCTATAGGTACCGCTGCGACAGATACTGCTGCTGGAATTGCGACCAACGCTACTTTTAACGTTGGAAATGGGTACTTGGCTGCTAGTGGCAACACTATTAGTTACAAAGATACTATCTTTGGCGCGCTTGAAGTTTCTGTAACTTTTAATTCAACTGGTTCAGAGGGAGTTTATGTGAGCTCGGAAGGTTGGGGGCCAAGTCCTACTGATGCTAATACTTGGGGTCCATACAATAAATTCTATGCATTTAAAGTGAATGATAGTGAAAAATATTATTGTACAAAGTTAGTTGGTGCCGATTTCCTACAAATAAATTACGACGCCGATGGCTTTGGCGATGGTGAAGAACCAACTGCAGTTTCTCTTACCGACGCTCAAATTTCTAGTCAAGGTTATTCTACAACAGAGACTTGTTATTCTTCTGACGTAGCAACAGCAAAAAAAGATGTTTACAGATATGGAGTTTACGATTCAGCCACTGGAGCGAGACATGAAACGACTGGCGGTGGTTTCCCAATCAGAGCAGACAATCCAGTTTCTGGTAAAGACGATATGTTTGGTTGGGCTGATTACTATGGTACTTGGGTAGATGATTATATGAATCCAGAATCTAGTCTTACAGGAGCAACTTGGGTTCGAGATGATGGTTCAACTGATACCACCCAATATAAAGTACAAAAGAATCATCTCGAAATCTTAAAATTCGTAACGTCATACTCATCCTTGGATTCTTTAGATCAAGTTCAGATAAATATTTACACTGGAGATCCTTATTGGGGAGCAGAATACGGTGCCGCTAATATGTTTGGTTCTACTGCTGCTAATGGTGGCACACAATGTGACTACTCCCATTTTTCCGATGCAGGTAACACGGCTTGTTATGAAGAATACAAAGGTTACTGGGACAAAGCTACAGCATCTTTCGTCTTTACACATGCAATGAAATGGGCCCTGACTGGAAACAATCAAAATCCTGAAGTTGAATTATCGACTCCGATTACTATTTCAGGAGCCAATTGGTATAGCACGATGACTAAAAATGAGGGCGGATGGACTGATAGACGTGGGTTAGACGGTTGGTCTCCTGAAACACAAATTTATTATCAGATTTCACCAGAAGCAATTAATGCTCCAACATCCGCAACAGCTTCTGCAGGTATTAAAAAAGAAACCATGACAATTGTGAAAGATATGACGGATGTACCGGATACTTTGTATTGTTATTTTGATTGCATCGATGCAAGTGTGTTCAATGCTGTTCTTACCTCTACAGCAAATGCTTTAGCAGGTGGCGGCACAGATCAACTAGTTGATAGTGGTTATTTTGCAGCGACCTCAGATTGTGTGATTAATAATAATGGAACGGCAGGAGATTCAGCTGACGATTGGCAAGAATGTGGTCAAGGTAATATTGTCGATAATGAAGTTCAATATATTAAATCTAGTGGAAAAATTTACGATACTTCTGCTAGCGCTAACAATGAAATGAATATTCATGGTTCTGGCGCTACGTCAAATACTCAAGCGGCTTTTACTGCATTAGCATCTGCGAAAAATATGAGTGCTGCTGATGCATTGATGCAGGTTCAAATGAAAAAACCTGATTACGATGCGACTTTTGGAACTTGGTACACTGCTTATTTAGATTGGGCGGCAGAAACCGGTCCATTGGTTCCTGCATCTCAACAATCCAATCTTGAATGTGAAAAAATTGATGGAAATTACGCGCCTCGAACTAAATGGACAGGCACAGGAAACGAAGGTAAAACGAGATATTGTCAAGAAAATATCTGGGAAGGAAACGTTACCGAATATTATAGAATTTCAATGAGGATAAGACCTCAATGGGAACTAATAAATGCTGCATCCAGTGCAAAGATTGTTTTTTCTCCACCATCTTATTTGATTCTTGATCCAGACAGCTGGACTTCTACGCAAACTGCAGCTTCTGGAATTTCTTCTAAAGATGCAAAAAAGGATTATCGACTTTTTTATAATGGCTTTGGTTCTTATTTAGATATTCCGGGATCAATTTTTAATACTTGTACTGGAACAGATCTTGGCGAATATTATTTCGGCTCTTGGGACGATCAATGCATGCGTTATCTTCCTAGATTTACTATTCCAGATGGAGCTCAGTTAACCGACGAAGCGACTTCAAATACTTATATTGTTAAAGCTCTGGCAGGGGATGAGCTGCTTTCGCCAATAACCGCGAAAGGTTTAGATTATACTGGCCTTACAAAAGCAATTCTTCCAGATGCTGGTAATCTTAAGGATATGGGTCCTGGTGGGTCTGACTCAATTGGTACGGTTCCTGAGAAGAGTACGTTGATAAATAATGGTGATACTGCGGTCAATCACGGTACAGTGGTTTTCGATCCATCATCGTAAAATTTGATATCTGATTTAAAAAACTCCCTTAAATTTAAGGGAGTTTTTTATAGAGACTTGTAAAAATCTTTAAGATGATTTGTAATCTCTTTTGAAGAATCTTCTTGTATGAAATGATTGCCTTTGACTTCTACCTCTTTAATTGACTTCCATTTTCTTATTTCATCCCTTTGCTCTCCAGTAAGAATTAATCCTGGATTAGCATTAATAAAAAGCTTAGGAATTTCAGATGAACTATGAAATTCAGCGTTCAAGATAACTTCATCTAGAGTCTCAGATGGCTCAGTACCATCGAGAGGTATGTTTCGGGGCCAAGTTAGAGTAGGGCGTCTTCCTTCCCCCTCATCTAAATAAGGCTTTAGGTATTCTTCTTTATCGTTATCGCTCATGGGAGTTATTGGATCACTAAAAAGTAATCTTTCAACGAAAAAATTTTTTTCCAAAACCAGTTCCTCTCCAGCATCAGTTCGCAAAAGCGAAAATATTTTTCTTGCAACTTTTGGCCATTTTTCCCAAGTGAGCGGCACTGCTATACCTTCCATAAAAGATATTGATTTTATTTTGTCAGAATTTAATCTTGCGTACATTAGGCCTAAAGCACAACCCCAATCGTGAATGACTAAATGTTGATTCTCATCAAGATCTAAAGTTTCTAATAATTTAGATAAAAAATCATAATGACCTATGAAACTGTATTCAGGGTTGTTTATTCCATCTAACTTTTCTGAATCGCCCATGCCAATTAAATCAGGAATAATTATTCTGTTTGTGTTGAGGAAGTTTGGAGCAATATTTCTCCAGAGATAAGAAGAAGTTGGGTTTCCGTGCAAAAAAATAATTGGCTCACCATTGCCTTCATCTATAACAGCCATTTTTTTTCCTTTAATTTCTATATATTTTTTTTGAATTTCCATAGTTAAGATTTAAATTTAGGTTGTCTTTTATTCGTATTAAATTAGATTTCTCTTTATAGTTTATTACTATTTAAAAGTATATGTTAAGCGAAATAGATATAAACAGAATTATTGAAATGGCTTGGGAGGATAGGACGCCATTTGAAGTTATTCATTCTGAGTTTAATTTAACTCACAACGAATTAATTACTTTAATGCGAAACAATTTAAAACCTAGAAGCTTCAAGTTATGGCGAAGAAGGGTTTCTGGAAGAAAAACTAAACACATTAAATTAAGAGGGCATTTAGTTGGAAGACACAGATGTTACCGTCAAGGAAAAATTAACATTAAAAAAAGATAGATTTACTGAGTTATCAGCTTTTCTCAAAAAAGAGGGGTTTGCAGTTGAACTAACTTGTGAAGAATATTTTACTAGCATGTCTTTCATTACTAGTAATCCTGATCCAATTGAAGTTTCTATACAATTATTTAATGATTATTACAGAGTGTGTTATTGGGACGGCTATGGAGTTGCTGAATTTTATGATTATGCAAGTCTTTCCAAAGCTTTTAAAAAATTTACAAAATTTCTAACGAAGTCTAAATCAAATATAGAAAAATTTGGATTGAAGTAAAAGCATACTAAATTGAAAAATATCTTTTACCTAAAAAAATCCTCTTTCCAGATAAAGGAGATTTATTTATTTTATGAAATTGCTGGTGCGGAAGCACCTAACTTTCTTTCTCTTAAAGTTCTCTTTAAAACTTTGCCTGTTGCGTTTCTGGGGAGGGCATCAATAAACTCTACCCCTTTTGGAATCTTAAATTTTGCTAAGTTTTTAAGACAATGATCGATTATCTCTTCTTCTGATAAATTTTCATCTTTTTTTATAACTATGAAAGCAAACCCGACTTCACCCCATTTCTCATCAGGAACACCAATAATTGCTGCCTCTGCTATTTGAGGTATTTGATAAATTACATTTTCAACTTCAGCAGGGTAGACATTTTCTCCCCCAGAGATGTACATATCTTTCTGTCGATCTACAATGTATATAAATCCTTCATCATCCATTTGAGCGGCATCGCCAGTTTTTAACCATCCATCTATAAAAGATTTTTGGGTGCCTTCCTCATTATTCCAATAGCCCGGAGTAATGTTTGGTCCTTTTATGAGAATTTCACCAACTTCTCCTTTTTTAACTTCATTCCCCTTATCGTCTACTATTTTTACTGCAGTGTGTAGTAGGGGTTTTCCAGCAGATCCTATTTTTCTAGCTGCTTCATCTCCAGATAAACTTATTGCTGCTGGACTTGTTTCAGTCATTCCCCAGCCTTGAGAAAACTCTACTCCTTTATCTTGCCAAGTTTTAAGTATTACTTCAGCACATGGTGCGCCTCCAACACCAGCACTTTGAATTCTCGAAAAATCAGTTTTATTAAAATCTGGATGCAGCATCATGAATTGATAGGGCGCCGGCACAGCGAATAAATGAGTAACTCCGTAATTTGGATTGTTGATAATTTCTAAGGCTTTTCCTGGATCAAATTCTTTGGTTAAAATGATTTGGCCTCCGTTATGAAGTACAGGATTCGCGTAACAATTCATTCCGCCAGTATGAAATAAAGGCAATGATACTAATTGAACAGCTTTATCAGTAATCCTAGCAGTTGAAGCTAAATTGACAATATTGAAAAACTGCATTCTGTGAGTAATCATTGCACCTTTAGGATGTCCAGTAGTTCCAGAGGTGTACATCAACATTATTAAATCGTCATGAGTACATTCAACTGAAGTGAAATCATTGTTTTCAGAAATTGCAGATTCATAACTACTACTAACATTATTCTCCTCTATTTCTAGAGAATTTTTAATATTACAATCTTTTAAGAGAGCATCAGCTATTTCTTTAAATTCAATTGAGTAAATGAGTACTTCTGGAGAACTATCATTAAGAATATATTCTAATTCAGGCTTAGTAAGTCTCCAGTTTAATGGTAACTCAATACCTCCAATTTTTCCGCACGCAAATTCTAATTCGAATACTTCAGCACAATTGTGAGATAGAATTGCAACTCTATCTCCTTTTTCAATTCCATTTTTCTGAAGCCAACCTGCAAGAGCCTTAGACCTATCATTTAATGTTTTATAAGATAATTCTTTACCACTTGAAATTTCTTTAATTGCTATCTTTTCTGGTCTAAAGTTAGATTGATATTCCACCCAATCATAATATTTGACACTCATATTTTTTCTCCAAGTTATTCCTTAGGCTTTGGAAACCAAATCATTGCCATCTGGAATAATATAATAAATACATGCAAGTAGGATATTAATTGGTAAGAGGAGGGTAGTATCATAATTCCAATTAATGATGCAGATATACAATAAATAGAGCAAAGAATTTTTGGTACTATTCTTACTTTCTCATTTCTATTAATAGCTGTTCTTAAACCTTGTGCAAGGTTAAAGCCATAACAGACAAATATTGCGATCGCTAAGTAATATACTGCATTGTTCTCCATTAATCCCCCAATACTTACTATTGAAGATTATAGATATTCATTATTTGAATCTCAAATACTCTATTTAACATAATATATATTATACGAATATAAATGAATCAATATTATCAACCTAATAATCTATATAAACCCTGCCAGATAAGTAGATAAGCGGATATTAGTAAAAAAATATCTTTTCTAATGTCTATCTGATTAAATCTGTTACAGGTTTACCATTAATAAAATCACTAATTATTTGAGCTAACTCAGGTCCTACTTCTTCTTGTACGAAATGTCCTGCTCCCCCCAAAGTAATTTCTGTGGGATTAGGAATTCTATTCATAAAATCATCTTTTAATCTTAAGGTTATTCTTTCATTTTCTCCAAAAGCTACTAAAAAAGGTTTGTCCCATTTCTCATAAACTTCTTTCCATAATCTTTCATTCTCCGGTAACTGAGTTGGAATCAAATAAGGCCATACATGTGCTCCCGCTTTATATGATCCTGTTGGATACGGAGCTTCGTATGCATATGCTTCTTGTTCTGTCAGATCTATTCCTCCAAAGTTTTCTATTATTCCCACTATATTCATATTTTCTGAATAGTATGAATAAGCCATCCATTTGGTAAACATAGAAGCTCCTGTCAAAGGAGATGGTTCACCAGAAGATAAGGCTCTCTCAGCAGCTTCGGATAATTCGTCAAATGTTATTGGCCCATTCCACCAAACCACTAATTTTATTAAGTTTTCTATAAACCAGGCAGGAAGCTGAGTAGCAGCTGCAAATCCAGTATTTGATACAACTACGTTTCCAAATCTCTCAGGCATTTCTGCAACTACTCTTAACCCAACAAGTCCACCCCAATCTTGCCCAAAAAATGTAGCATTTTGCAGATCTAAAGTTTCAATTAATTCTTTCATTACATCAACATGATGAATGTAACTATATTCATACTTCGATATAAATTTATCTGATTTACCAAATCCTACGCAATCTGGAACTATTACTCTATGTCCATTTTTTACAAGAACTGGAATCATTTTTCTAAAAAGATAACTCCAAGTAGGTTCGCCATGTAAAAGAAAAACGGGATCCGCATCTTTTGGTCCTTCATCAAGATAATGAATTCTCATCCCATCAACCACTAAATAATTTGGTTCAAAGGGATAATCTTGCAAATTGTCAAAACGTTCGTCAGGGGTTCTTACTACGCCTGAGGAAACTATATTTAAATTGTCAGTGTCAATCTCTACTGAAATTGATTTGGTACATGAAAGCAGAAAAAAAGAAACGAAAAATATTATTATTAATTTCATTTAAATCCTCTGTTTTATAATTTTACTACTATGGTTATAGAAATCTAATTAATAGCTACGTTTAAAGAATTAACCACTTCTCCTGTATGTGAAGTTAATTCCATAATTACTTCGTCTTCAAATATGCGCACAACACCGAAGTTAGCTTTTCTGTATGTTGAACCTATCCTCAGTGGACCTTCCTCCTCTGTATTAAATGGTAATGGTAGATTCAATGAACTAGAAGTAAATTCATAGATATTTTTATTATCAGCTGTCTTAAACTGATAAAAACCACCTCTGTGTCTATCTCCAGACAGTATGAAAAAATTGGGTACATTGGATTCATCTATAAGATTAAAAAATCTTGATCTTTCCAAGGGAAACTTATCCCATGATTCCCAACCGTGCCCTAAACTCAAAACCTGTAAACTAGATAAGATAATTTTTATATTACTATCTACTTTCAATTTATCCTTTAGCCAGCTCCACTGTTTTTCACCTAATAATGTCTTTTCAGGATTAAAATCTTCTACATATCTCTCTTTTCCTTCTTTATTGAATTCATCAGTTAATTTCCATTCAGATTTAAACGTTCTGTTATCTAAAAATATTAAATGAATTTTTAGACCATTTTTTTTAACTATTTTATCGAAATAGAGTCCATCTCTTTGTCTGCGCGGATCGTTCGCAGGAATTTGCCAAGTTTCTAAGAAAAGTTCTTTTGCTTTGTCTTTGTGACGATAATTTGAACCACCATCGTTTAATCCAAAATCATGATCATCCCAGATAAACTCTGTACTTACATTTTTTAAAAAATCTTCTAAATTATTGTATTGTTGTTTATAAGTTCTGATAAGTTTATCTAATTCTCCATCTTCTTGATCTCCATATACGTTATCTCCAATGAACATAAATAGATCTAATTCTTTCTTTTCTATGGTATTGAGAATAGCCATGCTTCGGTCTTGATGAAGACAAGAGCCAAAACCTAAAGTAACTATCTCTTGGTTTGCATATAAATTAATTGAAATAAGAACAGAGAGAAGAAAATGAATGATTTTCATTAAATGATCATAGACGATAAGGAAAAATAGTAAATTGAAAACTACTTTAATTTATTAAAAAAAATTGAATAATTTCTCTTTGAATGAACTTTCACTGAATATTATCTTTCGGCAGGATAAAACTTAACGTATTGAACAAGTTTAGTATTTAAGTTGCTTCTTACCTCTCCAACTTCTTTTAGGTATTTAACATAAGAGTCTGAGGCATAGGCATTTTTCATGGAATCCGTTAATGATTTCAAGCTATCAGTCCCTACAAATAAAACGTGAGAGTGATATTTATTTCCAAACATAATTCGGTTGACCCCATAAGAACCACTTATTTCTTGACTTGACATAAATTGAGACCAGGAATCTATAAAATATGATTCTTTACCGGCATCTAATTTCATCTCAAATAAAGCAAAATTTGTATTTTCAGTCCAGTCTCCAGCTTGAAGTAAAAGTTCAGTCATATAATTGTAGTTTTTTGAAGTATCCGATGAGCTTTCAAAGGTTTTGATCATTTGTGCAGCTTCAGGACAGCTAGCGAATATTCCTCTACCCTCTTGCATTTGATCGTAACTATCGTAGACCACTAAAACTTGATGAGAATGAACTCCTCCACCAATTGCATATAATCCAATATTTACGCCGGTTGAGTCTCTCCAATTTTTTGCACAATCAGAAGCATCAAACGTGTCTATTGCTTGAACAAATTTTTGTGGATCAGTTACGCTAAATAAATAAAATTCTGCAAAAGTATTTCCCGGTTTTAATGAAGAATGATCGTCCGAAAATATATTTATTGGCATAAATATAATCAGAAATAGAATTATTTTTTTCATTTCAATCTCCTTATTTTGATGTTAAAGAGTAATATTTATTTTTTTAAAATTCAATACTTTATATGTGAACAACGATTGTTGTTGGACCGGGTTCTTTAACAGCAGAAGAAAAAATCTTTATAAAGTCTTCTACCTCTTTGGGTTCATAACATGGTACTCCCATAGATTTAGATAAGCTCATCCAATCTAAAGGAGGATTGTCCAAAGAAAGCATGGAATCAGCTCTTTTCCCTGTTTTTACTGCTCCGACTCTGGAAAGCTCTATTTTAAGAATCTCATATGAATTATTAGCAAAAATTATATTTGTTATGTTCAAATTTTCTCTTGCTTGAGACCACAGCGCTTGAATTGTATACATAGCACCTCCGTCTCCATGCAAAGTAATAACAGGTCTATCAGGTTTGGCAATTGCTGCTCCAACTGCCAAGGGAAGTCCCTGCCCTATTGAACCTCCAGTTAGGGTTAGCCAATCATGAGGTTTCGCTTTAAGAGCTTGTGGCGTTACCAGAAAACTTGATGTAGCTGCTTCATCCGACACTATTGATTCTTCTGGCATTAAATTAGCAATTAAAAGTCCTAAATTATCTATACTTAAATCACCTGTCATAGGCATATCTTCTATCTTCCTTTGCAATAAAGATTTGGTTATTTCTTTTCCATCAGATTCATCTACCAGAGCTTTTAAAGCATAAAGTCCATCTTGTTCAGGGGTAGATAAGATAAGAATTTCTGAAGATTTAGGAGTTAGAAAACTTTCTTTATCTGGGTAAGCAAAAAAAGAAACTGGTGGTCTGCTTCCAATGAAAACTATTCCTGAAGTGTTCTTTAAAAATTCTGCTGCTGATTCAGCAAAATAAGGAACTTGTTCAATAATCGGAAGACCTTCGCCCCTTCTTATTCTAGAGACAAAAGTGTCGGTAACTAATCTACATCCGGTTTTACTTGAGATTTTTGCAGCTAAGGTAACGCATTCTTCATTTAAAAATTTCCCTCCTATAAAAAGTATTGAATTATCTTTTTGTAAGATTTCACATGATTTTTTTATTTGAGACTCATCTATTGATTCAGGATCTAACTTTTCCAAAGGAGCTGGAATTTTTGAGTCAAAGTTTCCCCATGCCGAATCAGCTGAAACAATTAAAGTAGATACCTGACCTGGGAAAGCATTTGCTTTTTGCCAAGCTGTATTTCCCAAATCACAAAGATCATTTGAGCTAGTTGCCCTACCGACCCAATCTGATGCAGATTTTGCTAAATTATCTAAATCTGAGGTTAATGGAGCATTATGCTTGAGGTGATAAGTAGCATGATCTCCGACAATGTTAAGCATTGGCGATCTCGCTTTCTTTGCATTATGTATATTTGCGAAACCATTTCCTAATCCTGGTCCGAGATGTAAGAGGCTTGCTGCACTTTTTTCAGCCATTCTTGCATAACCATCTGCGGCTCCAGTAACTACTCCTTCAAATAATCCCAATACTGGTCTTATTTCAGGATTATTGTCTATTGAAGCTACTAAATGCATTTCAGAAGTGCCAGGATTTGCAAAAATAACTTCCAAGCCATTGGCAACTAGTGTTTTTATTAATGCGTCTGAGGCGTTCACTAGAAAACTAGTTGGATTTTTTTACAATGTCTCTCATAGAAACAACGCCTAATAACTTATCATTCTCCATTACTGCAAGATGTCTGATTTGATTATCTATCATTAAATCCATTGCTTCGTCTGTGGAGTTATCTGGAGAAACTTTAATTATTTTAGAAGACATAATGTCTTTAATTTGACTTTGCAAGTGTGCGGCTCCTTTCGTAGAAATATCTTCAATAACATCCCTTTCTGTAATGATCCCAACTAGATTATTTGGATCGTCAGATTTACCGCAATATACTAATAAGGCTCCAATTTTATTTTTATGTAGGATTTTACAAGCATCCTCTATGGAAGAATTTTCTGAAATTGAAAAGATTTCCCAATACCTCTGATTTAAAAGAAGTTCTGATATTAAAGACATTTATTTTAAAAGTGGAATTAATTACCCTATCCACTATAATAATCCATTTTAAGGAGTTTAAAAAATGAATTTCCATAGAAGATTGTACAATCTAAAATTTTTGTTAGTTTCTTTGAGTCTAGCACTTTCATCTATTGCTTTCGCTGACACTGGCTACATCACAGTTGACGGAGAAACTATTGAGATAGAAGTTTCAAGGTCTTACCAAACGCCAGCTACCTATCCTAGAAAAGCTTTGCGTCTCGAACGAGAAGGATACGTGATAATAGAATTTGACGTTGATCAAGATGGTTCTGTAATTGATCCTTACGTACTAGAAGGTGAACCAGCAGGTTTATTTAACAGAGCAGCGATGAAATCAATAAGGAAATGGATATACGAACCTTCTACTTATGATGGCGTTCCAGTTCAAGTCAATGATGTTCAAGTAAAAATAAATTTTAACTTGACCGCAGCAGAATAAAGATAATACGCAATTATGCGTATAAGAACCACATTAATTTTAATTGGTTTAATAGGTAATGTAATACTTGCCCTTTCCCTTATTTTTTTATACAACTATAGAGAAAACATCCAAAGATCATTTTCTAGCGAGTCTCTAGTTTCAACCTATGAATCTGCCTGGTTTCAAACTTTAGAAACTTCTTTTGATTCTATCAATGCTTGGCTGCCTCAAACAGGAGAAAGAGGTAATTTTTGGGATCCTGAAATTGAAATTTTTCCAGAAGAAGAGCTTTCTTCCCCAGATCATCAATACAGTAATCCATTAATTCAATTTATTTCTGAAAAAAATATTGGTGAGTCAGGATACTTGTTAGATTTAATGTTCGAATTTGATTTAGACGAGGGTAATTTGAGTTTTGTAAAAGCTTATTATCCTGATGGCAAAAGATTTTATTGTAGTTCTGCTCTAGATTTATCTGGAGTTGATGCTTGTAATCCAAGTGCTAAACCAGAATACCTCAATGATTTAGATAAATATCTATCGGATGCTTCTTCTAGGCCTAGAAGATCACTGCAAATTATAGAAGACACATCGGGAGGTGAAATAAGTACGTTAAATCAAATCATGGCTTTCCCTATCAGAGCCTTCTCAAGGGATGCAGAAGCAATTATTGTTTTAGGAATTGATATAAGAAAATCCATGGAAACCTTTGGTGATGAATTTGAATTGGTAACTGCAGTCCAAACTAAAGACGGAGTTATCTCTTTAGGAGATGATTACGCAAGTTTCGAAACTGATTTAGGATCCTATGAAACAACAAACTATGGAATTTCCAATCTTAAGGCTCATGTAGATAAAGCTAATGTTAACTTAAATGATTTTGGAAATAGAACTTCTGCTCGTGATGCCTCTCTAGGCTCTTCAATTACCCTTTTACCTTTAAGTTCATACTTATCTTCAGATAAGGCTCAGTTTTTTATCTTCAGAAATGAAAAAGCTAGTATTGATCAAGAAAATTCTATCTTGTCCTACATATTGGTTTTAATAATAGTCGTAATGATTTTTGTAATTGCGATAACTTCGACGATTTCAGCAAATATATTTGGATCAGTCAATAAGGCTATTGAAGTATTACAAGCTTTAACAAGCGGAGATCTCTCTAAAACAATGCCACAAAGAAAAGGTATTTTTAGATCGGAAGACGATGAAGTTGGAGAATTAGCTAAAGCTCTAGAAATCTATAGAGGCCATTTGAATGAAATGGAAGATATAAGAGCTAAACAAGCAAGTAGAAGAAAAGAGAGAGACACAGCAATCATAGAAAAAATGTCTATTTTAGCTGATGAATTAGAAGGCGATTCCAGGACACTAATTTTAAATGATATAAATAAAATGAAGTCTTTAGCAAAAGAAAGTTCTGATGAAGAAGGAGAAGAAGCCTCTATAGAATTAATGACGGTAGCTTTCACCAGAATGGCTGAAGAGGTTCAAGTACTTATCGACACAAGAACAAAAGAAATGGAAGAATCTAGAGACGAAGCATTAGAAGCAAATGAACAAAGAAGTAAGTTTTTTGCAAATATGAGTCATGAATTAAGAACACCATTAAATGCTATTTTAGGTTATGGGGAAATGTTGTACGAAGAGTGTGAAGACTTGGGCTATGACGATTTAATGCCTGATTTGAAAAAGATAACCACATCCGGAACACATTTACTTTCTCTTATTAATAATATTCTTGACTTATCAAAGATTGAATCAGGAAAAATGGAATTGTATCTCACCAGTTTTGAAATTGAGAAAGTTGTTGAAACTTTAAGAGACATTAATGCTCCTTTAGCTGCTAAGAATGATAATGGATTCAAAATTGAAGTTCAGGAAGCAATAGGTTCAATGACTCAAGATGAAACAAAATTAAGACAATGTGTCACAAATTTTTTAAGCAATGCGTTTAAGTTTACTAAAGGTGGATTAGTAACTCTCAATGTAAGCACTTTCGATAAAGACGCCACAGAGATGATTGAATTCAAAGTCACAGATGATGGTGAAGGGATGAGTCAAGAAGGCGTTTCGAAGGTATTTGAAGAATATGAGCAAGCGGAAAGGTCGACATCTGCAACTCATGGTGGTACCGGTCTGGGTCTTCCAATTTCAAAAAGATTTGCCGAGCTTATGGGCGGAGGAGTTACAGTTTCATCTGAAAAAGGTAAAGGATCTGTTTTTACAATTTTTATTCCTAGAATCTGTGAAGAGGCTGAAGACCTTGAAAATGAAGAAGTAAGTGCTTTAGCAGGTGAAAATTTATGCGTCCTCATCGACGATGATATTGCTATGCATGATCTTGTGAAAAGAACGATTAAAAAAGCAGGATTGACCTTGTTGGGAGCTACAAATGGTGAACAAGGGTTAAACATGATCCGCGAAACAAAACCAAAACTTATTCTATTAGATGTTCTAATGCCTGGAAGAGATGGTTGGTCTATCCTTAAAGAATGTAAATCAGATGAATCTATTAAAGACATACCGGTCATTATGGTGTCTCAAATGTCACAAGAATCATTGGCCTTTTCTCTTGGAGCCGATGACTATTTAACAAAGCCTATCGAAAGAAATAAATTTTTAGATATAGTAAAAAAATTCGTCTCAAAAGAATCAAAGAACAATACTATTTTAATAGTCGACGATGATGAAAATACTAGAGATATTTTATCCCGTGCTCTTGAAGATAATGGCTTTAAAGCCATAACAGCAAAAGATGGAAACGAAGGATTGAAGCAGCTAGTAAATGACCCTACTTTAATAGTCCTTGATTTAGAAATGCCTAGAATGGATGGCTTTGAATTTTTAGAAAAATTTGTGACGATGGAATTTAAATCTAAACCCAATGTTATAGTTTATTCTGGAAAAGAATTAAATGAAGTTCAAGAAGAGTTATTAAAAGCGAATGTTGAAGGATTATTGAAAAAAGATGAGGTGTCGATAAACCAATTGCCGAATTTGATCTCCAAAGTTCTAAATGATTAACTGATATTAGATTCGATTTTTTCTAAAAGTCTTTTAAAATCCACTGGTTTCGTATCAAAATCATCAGCTCCGCAATCAAGAGCCTTTTGTTTGTCTGTTTCCATAGCGTGCGCTGTTAAAGCAATTATGGGAATGTCAGAAATTTCAGGATCAGCCTTGGCTTTAGTTGTTGCTTCCCAACCATCCATGACAGGCAAACCCATATCCATAAGGACAACATCGGGTGATTCAGATTTCATTTTGTCTAAACCTTCTTGACCATCAAAAGCAAAAATTACTTCATAATCACGTCTCCTAAGCCTTCGACCTAACATATCACGATTCATTTCGTTATCTTCGACGTAAAGTATTTTTTTCATTTCAATCTCCTATTTATTGAAAAATAATTTGATTACGTCCCCCTTCTTTAGCTTTATAAAGTCTTTCATCAGCTAAATTAATCAAATCTTCTAAGTTCTCTATTTCAGTAGATGAAGCAAGACCTCCACTCATAGTAACCTTTATATTATGATCTTGAAATTTTATCGATAAATCAACTATTTCTTTTCTAATATTTTCACAGAAATCAAAGACTGAAAGATTCTCAAGTTTATCTATAACCGCAATGAATTCTTCTCCTCCTACCCTTCCTACAAGATTGGTTTTAAAAGAGCTGTTCAATTTATTTGCTATGGCAATCAAAACTTCATCGCCTCCGGGGTGACCATAAGTATCGTTGATCGATTTAAAGAAATCTATGTCCATTGAAAGAATATTAAAAACGTAATCATTTTTTTTCTTAGTTTTTTTAAAGGCTTTGTCAATTTTATCAAAAACTACTTTTCTGTTAGAAATACCAGTCAAAGGACAGGTTGTTGCACGTAAATGTAATTCTTTTAAGAGTTCTTGCTCTCTGGAACGAAAATATTTTGCCTCCAAACTTGCAATGGATTTGGCCATTAAGATTGTGCCATTCAGTGGTTTTGGTAAATAATCTGATGCTCCTAGTTTTATACATTTTGCAACGCTATCAACATCGTTGAAGGCTGAAACCATAATTATCGGCAGTGAATCAATTTTATTTTTTTTTCTAAATTTTTTAAGCAACTCTAAGCCATTTATATCTGGCAACATTACATCTAATAAGATGAGATCAGGTGTCTTCTTTTCAACTTCTTCAATAGCAGTAGTTCCATCATAAGCCATTCTGCAACTCAATCCATTTTGACTTAGTCTTCGTGCTAGAACTTCACAATTAGTAACGTTGTCATCAACAATGAGAACATCAGAATTTTGAAGATGTTCTTCGATTTCTAAACTGTAATCAATATCACCCAGGGATTTAAAAAGGGACTCAGCATTTTCAATTTGCCCTTGATCTGAATCACTTACCTCTATTTCAGATAACTCTCCTCTAATAAAATCAACAAATCTTTCGATAGCTTTTTCGATGTCTCTGGAAAGATTTAAAATCGATTCAAGATCTTTAATTATTTCATCGGACAAATCCTCTTCAAAATCCTCTATAAGGATTTCGCTATATCCAATAATCGCATTTAGAGGTGTTCTCAGATTGTGACGCAAGACAGAATATTCTTCTGAGGATTTTTTTTCGCTATTTAAGGAAGTATTTTCGTTGAAAGCATCCTCGTATTGGCTAAGAAGTTTTTTTTCGGCATCTTTGATTTGATTTATCTCAGAAGATACATTTAGATGATTTTCTTTTGCAAATTGTTCTACCACTTCTATGTAATGTTCTATAGCTTCTGCTGGAGCTGAAAATTCTTGTTTAATTTGTGCCAAGAGAATTTTTTCAGCACCTTTTGAAGGTTTTGATAAATTATTCATTATTATTTTCTATAAAAGTTTCTAAAAATTCTGGTCGGTGGAAAAGATATCCTTGTCCCATTTTACAACCAAGTCTAATAAATTCATTTTTTTGTTCTTCGGTTTCTATTCCTTCAACCAGCATATCCAGCTTTAGGTTTTCTGAAATATTTACTACAAATTTTACAAGCTCTTTTGTGTCTGAAAGATCAATTGTGTTTGCAAAATTTTTATCTAACTTAATTAAGCTTATTGGCAGGTCTCTTAAGTAACTTAATGATGAATATCCTGCACCAAAATCGTCCAATGCTAGAGGAATACCATTCTCTTTTAAAGTTTCAAATGCAGTTGCAGCTTTATTTCTATCTTCGAGTTCAGCTGTTTCTGTTATTTCTAATCCTAATTGATTAGGTTCTAAAGCATTTTCTTTTACGAAATTTAATATTAGCTTTGTAAAATTATCCTGCATGACAGTGTAAGCAGAAACATTTAAATATGTTGTGAAACCTTTTATATTTTTTTTATTCAAGAAATTAAAAAATTCTTTCAGTTTTTTTAGAGAAGCTAGAACAACCAAAGAAAATAAATGTTCACCCTCAACAAGAGGAATTAATTTATCATTTGAAATAATATTCCCTTCCTTATCAAGCAATCTCAAGAGAGACTCAACCCCAATAATTTCCCCTGTTTTTATGTCTATTTGCTTTTGAAACGCCATGCTTATTCGATCATTTTCTAAACAGCTTATTGTGTCTCTAAGCGCATCTAAAGCTGCCTCTGAATTTGCTAATGCTTCAATAAGAAAAAAAGACGAATTTTCTTCAAAAGGTATTTCATGAATTCTAGTTCTCAAAAAAAATTCTATGTTTCTTAACTTTACTTCTATATCTGTATCAAAAGAACTAGCAATCTCAGTATTATTTGGATCCTTCTTTACATTTTTAATATCATTTATTGAAATAGATTCATCGTCTTGTAAGCTAAAAATGTAATGAGCAGCATTATTAAGCCACTCAACCCCATTTGATTTATCAAAAATGATGTAAGGACTAGGGTGATGTTGTAGAGATTTAATTAAATATTTAGCTTGTTCTGCTTCAATTATTCTCATCGATTATACCGTCAACAATTTTAACAAAGTCCTCATTAAATGTTTCCTTCATAAAACTCCAAAGTTTTAGATGATAATCAGACTTAAACAAGGTTTTAAAAGATTTTTGATAATTTTCCCATTCTCCTGCATCGATCATGCCGATAGAGTATTGATAATGCTGATTCTCTCTTGATCTCAGCATAATACTGAAGTAAGTGAGATACGCTGCATCTTCTTCTGGAGTAAGATCTTCATTATTTCTGAGCTTCATTTTGATTTTTACCATTCTTGGAGTCATGCCTTTCAAAGCTATTTCTTGATGACTATCCGAAACGTTTTGTCTAGCATTGGCTCTAGCAACTTTGTTTTGTTCTTGCATTTCTCTTATTAAATAATAGATTGAAACAATCCCTGCCAATGCTGCCAAAGAAGCAATCAAAGTATTTAAATAAGTTAGAATGAAATCCATGATAAGTATTTTACTTTAAGAAAGATTATTCTACTTGTGCATCGGTATTATACAAATCTTATATTTGTCCGAGCTAAAGTTTATATCTCAACTTAATGATAAATTTATCTAAATTTTGATTTGCCCAAGCCCCAGAATATATTTTTTCAAATTGATTAGTTTGAAGATTTGCATACTTTCCACCTCTGGTATAAACGATGTATAGATCTGATAATGGAGCAAATTGATATTTATATCTAACCTGAAAGGCTGTTTCAGATAATTCAAGTGAATTTATCTCATCTTCTGAAGAACCTAAATAACCGTGATTATTCACTCTGTATGGTCTAGGTCTTTTTCCTTTGATCCCGTAGATCTTACCCTTTACCCTTATCTCCTGCCGATCGCCAATAAACCAATCTATATTTAAGCCTGAACTGATCATTTCTTTATCGTAGTAAGCAAACAAATTTTCTTTCTTCCAAATACTCCAATTTGATTGACGTTGATATTCTATTGGGCTGACAAAAATTTTAAGATTTTCTGAAAATTTCACTGAAAAACTATATCCCAATGTATGACCTTCCTCTCGAAGATCAAAACTTGTACTTATTGATTCATATCCCCCAGTTAAATAGCCAACTTTGAATCTATGTTGAAACATCCCTGTTCTTTGTGTCGAATATTTGAAAATTAATTCGTTATCTCCTAAAGATTCTATATAGGGAGATTCAGCATAATTTCTGGTTTCAACGTAGTCTTTTCCTCTGATTAAAGAACATTTGCATTCCATTTCTAATCTTGAACTATCTTTGAAACTTAATTCATATTTAAGATTAAAACCTGTACCTCCCCCATAGCCTTGAGTAGATCTTCCGTAACCTATTTGAAGAAAATAAGTTTGTTGAGATATCGCTGAATCTGAATTGTTATTTGGAAGGTTATAAGTTAGTACACTGCCAAGGTAAGTATTTCCATATTGCTCTAAATAACCCATGTCATTAATATTGAAATCCTCATCTAAATAATTTAAAAAAAATAAAGTAAATAACCTTTCGGAAAATCTATTTGTAAAAATTGTTCTAACTCCATATCCAGTCTTATCAATATTTTTTTCGGACGTTTCAACTTGACTGACCCAACCATAAAATCTTGAAGATTTAGTTGGTTTTAAGTCGTAGTCTAGAGTGTGAGTATGTGCTTTTCTATCAATACTGGGTCTATCAACAGAGGTGTGTAGATACCCTAGTTTGGTATTTAAATAATCTCTGTTGAGTCTATACCTTAAAGCAAGAAAATCTCTTCCAATAGAATAAAGAGAATCGTCTTCAAAAGCAGTGAAGACACCAAATTCATTTACCTTATCTCTGCGAGTGTATCTGAGAGCATAATTTATATCTGTTGTGTCGATTAAACTGTCTGAGCATTCACCTTTGTGACTTTCCGCAGTTTCTGAACATTTATCAGGGATTCCACCAATTCTTCTGGTATTAATAAATCTTAAGTTGTAACCTGTTACATCGAACAAAGTTTGATTTTCAATGAAAAAAGGTCTTTTATCAGGATAAAAAGTTTCGATTGCAGAAAAATTTACAATCACATCATCACTCTCTACTTGTCCAAAATCTGGGTTAAGAGTAAGGTCGATTTTTGATTTTTGATCTAAATCCCAAAAAATCTCCCCTCCAATATTAATTTTTCTATTATTTTCAATAAAGTTGTTCGTTAAGCTGGCGTAAGGAAAAAAGTCTAATTTATTTGTTTGATTTTTATAATTTTTTACTTTTATCGTTGTGAATTTAGATAAAAAAGGCGATTTAAAGAGGTTTAATCCTGGTGTGTTGTAGACTTCATTCTGGCCAAAAGCCCATCTAGCAACTGATATTTTAATGTTTCGAAATGGACCATCTTCAGCAATTAACGGAGCCACGCCCCAAGGGATAAAATATTCAGAAATCCAAAAATCTTCATAACTTTTAGTTTTTGCATACCAAATAGCATCCCAATTATCAGAAAATTCATTCTCGTCTACAAAAATTGAATCTCTTATAGAATCTCCTAAAGTAACGGTGAATTCATAACCCGCACTGGCATTATTATCAAAATCAATCATCACATAGTTTCTGTCTGCATTTGCGTAAAAACTATCTCTTTGATGTCTTTCGATAACCTGGGTACTTTTTGGTTGATAATTAGTTATCCCAAAATATATGCCTTTGTTATCAGTAAAATATTTAACTTCGGTTTTATACTTAGGTTTTTCTAAAGTATCGGGGAAAACGGTTAGAAAACCTTCTAAAGTTTCTGCGTTTGACCATTCGTCATCGGATAGATCTCCATCAATAGTAATACTGAAGGCATTAGAAATTAATAATATGCTGAGAAAAAAATAAATTATTTTTTGTGACATTTATAGATTTATAGAAATTGCTTAGATGTATTTGATAGTTAATATATTTGAATAAAATGTTTTTGCAATAATTAAGTTATTATAAAAAAAATGCCAGCACCCAAACCAAAGAAAATACCTAAAATTCTTGAAGCTCATGAAGATTTAAGAACTGATAATTATTATTGGCTAAGAGACGATACTAGAAAAAATCCAGAAATATTGAGTTATCTTGAAGAAGAAAATAAATACTGCGAAGAGTGGTTTGTTAATGGAGTTGATTACAGGAAAGAAATATATAACGAATTAGTTAACTCAATACCCAAAGAAGAAATTTCTCTTAAGATTAAGAAAAATGATTTTTATTATTTTTCAAAAATGAAGTCAGACGAACAATATCCTGTTTATTTTCGTGAAAAAGAAACTGTAGAAGAAGAAATATTAAATGTTAATAAACTAGGAAAAGATTTAGATTACTATCAAATTTCTGGGGTTTCGCCCTCCCCAAACAACAATATAATTGCTTATGGTGAAGACAAAAACGGAAGACGAGAATATAGCATTAAATTTAAAGACCTAAGGTCCAATAGTTTACTTATTGATGAATTACAAAATACTTCCGGTAATATTTCCTGGGGCAATGATGAATATGTTTTTTATACCCTAAAAGATCCTAAAACTCTTATTTCCAATAAAGTTTTTCGTCACAAACTTGGCGAGTCCCAAAAGGATGATCTTCTGATCTATGAGGAATTAGATGATCAATTCAATTTATCAATTTCTAAATCACGTACCGACCGCTATATTTATATTAATTCAGGCAAGACCGAATCTAATGAGATATGGATGATTGATCTTGAAAACATTTTGGAAGAGCCTGTATGTATTCTTGAAAGGTCTGATAAGCATTTATATTATGTAGAAGACACGCCTGAATCTTTCTATGCTTTATCCAATAAAAATGATCGCATAAACTTTTGTCTTTTAAATTTTAAAAAAGAAGATTTTGGTAATTATTCTGATTGGAAAGAAGTTCTTGAACATAATGATGAAATATTGCTAGAAGATTTCGTTTGTTTTCCAGGTTTGATATTTTTAGATATTAGAGAAGATGGATTGCCTAAAATTCTTAAACTCAATGTAGAGAATTTATCTCAAGATCTAATAGATTTTCCCGATGAAGCCTACAGTTGTTATATCTCAGCAAACCCCAAATACTATAGCGATGAATTTTTGTATGGTTACACAAGCTTGAGGAAGCCAAGTTCCGTATTTTCACTAGATCTTAATACTTTTGAAAAAAAGGAAATTTGGCGATCAGAGGTTTTAAATTTTGATGAAAATACCTTTGAAATAAAGAGAAAAAAGATTACTGCCAGAGATGGAATAAAGGTGCCTAATTCTTTAGTCTATAAAAAAGGTATAGATTTAAAAAAAGCCCCAATTCTAATGTACGGCTATGGCTCATACGGGAGCATAATTGATGCAAGTTTTAGAAAAACTATGCTTCCTCTTTTAAATAGAGGCTTCATTTTTTGTATTTCTCATATCAGAGGAGGCTCAGAAATGGGACGTCAGTGGTATGAAGATGGGAAAATGTTCAAGAAAAAAAATACTTTTTATGATTTTATTGATTCCACAAAAGGATTAATTCAAGAAAACATTGGAGATCCAAAAAATATTTTCGCTTTGGGTGGTAGTGCTGGAGGATTACTCATGGGGGCTATAATTAACTATGAACCAGAATTATATAAAGGAATAATCTCTGCTGTTCCCTTCGTTGACGTATTGACCACGATGTCTGATGAATCAATTCCATTGACTACTTTTGAGTATAAAGAGTGGGGAAATCCAAAAAATAAAGAAGAATACGACTATATAAAATCTTACTCGCCATACGACAACATAAAGAAGCAAAACTATCCCACTGTTTTTGTAACAAGTAGTTTATTTGATTCTCAAGTCCAATATTATGAGCCGGCAAAGTATGTACCCAAATTAAGAGAGAACAACTCATCAGAAAATCCTATAATCATGAAGATGAATTTAATTGGCGGTCATGCTGGAAAGAGCGGAAGGCTTAATGCGCTTGAAGAATCTGCGCAAGACAATGCTTTCTTCTTAAAATTGTATGAAAAAGATAACAAATAAAATCGTAATCCTTTTTGCAATTTTAAATTGTAATTTTTCTTTAGCAATAATTTTCAATGATTCCATGGGAGATGTTAATACTACATTTAATTCTGACAACGAATTTCCATATGTAGGTCTTAATGTTATTTATTATGGCGAGAATGCGATATCTGCATGTAGTGCTACATTAATAAATCCCAGAACCGTTATTTCTGCAGCTCACTGCATACCTGAGACGTCTACCAATGGGACAACATATAATTCTGTTTTTATGCTCGGGAATGATTTAAGAGATGCTTCTCAATCTCTATACGGAAATCTAGCAACGCTTAGACCGGACAAAGCTGTTACTGCTGGAAGCAACATTATCAATGAAAAATATTTTGAAAACGGTGGCAGAGGCGGTATCGCATATGATTTAACTATTATGTCCTTGGATACTCCGTTATATTTAGAATCTTTTCCATCTTTGCCAAACTCGACTCCAAAAGTGGGAGATAAAGTTGCAATAGTTGGTTATGGAACAATTGGTTATGGAAGCAGTGGATACGATTATGACAACCCAGCTGATGAAAATTTACCCGATTACAAAAGAAGATCAGCTGAGAATAAAATTTCAAGCGTTTTTATAGATACCGGCGAATCTATAAATTCTTTAAGTATAAAATTTGATAAAGAAGATTCCAGCGATTTTTTACCCAAGGAGGGATTTGTCGGTAGAGGAGATAGCGGTGGTCCAATATTTTTAATCGATGAATCCAATTCAACCATTGAATATGTATTGCTTGGAGCAACTTGTTGCGGGAATACACCCGGTTCAAACCACGGAATTTACGACAGTAATGCTTTTTTTAGTTCCTATTACGATTTGCTTGACTGGATCAATACAAATTTACCTTTACAAGTTGTAAGCTCTAGTGGGGATGGCTCCTACTCATTAAATCAATTAGGCTTTAATAAACTCCCCTTTTCAACGAGTGCTTCTGGATCTTCAAGTTCTTCGTGCAGCGGTTACGAGTGTTATTCAAGTTATCACAAGATAAGTAAAAAATACTACAACGCAAATATTTCGGATACTGTAACTCTTGACTCCATCTCTTTTGCCGACAACGTATTTCTTTCAGGCAATGGAAAATTAATACTAAATAATAATCTAACGCTATCAGGAAATCTAAATTCTAATTCTAGTGAACTAGTGGTAAATTTCGGGTCTTCATCAACTACGGGTTTATCGACTATAGGTGATGGAAGCATTTCTAATTTAACCGGAGAAGTAATTTTAAATAATCAAAGCGTTCTTTCTGGAATAGGACAAATTAATACTAAAGAGCTTAAATTAAATAGTTCAAAAATAAATCCAGGCAATAGTATTGGAACTTTAAAAATTAATGGAAATACTACTTTTGACGAAAATTCAGAATTAATTGTTGAACATAACCCATTAGGTTCTTCTGATTTGTTAATTGTAGATGGACAAATTTCTTTATCTGGGACCCTGACAATTAAGCCTCTTCAAGATGGCTCTAACTTTTTTAAAAAAGGACTTAAAGTTGATTTTTTACAATCTTCAAACATTATTGGAGCTTTTAATAATTTAATTTTTAATGACACTAATAGAATTGCTGGCTATCTTGCAGCCGAATTATCAACTGACAAAAAAAGTTTTACTTATTCAAATCCTAATTATTTAACTTTAGCCGATGGTCCTGCCAATATAGAAGTAGCCAAACAGTTAAATAATATTTCCAGTATTGAAAGTAGTAATTTGTCTTTGAAAAATAACATCCAAAGTTTATTGGATGAAATTAATTTAAGTAAAAATCTTAATGATTTGAATAATGGTCTTAATTACTTTGCTCCAAATTTAAATCATTCAATAGGCGCTGAACTGACTAACTTTATTTTTTTAAAAAATAATTTAGAAAAAGTTAACACGGATAGTTTCTCAAGCAATATTTCATATAAAAATATAAACCAATCAAATATGAATGAAGCAAATTCTAAAAGTATGTTTTTATCCTTTGGCATAAATCCCTTTTTACTAGGAATTAATATTGATCAAACGGACTCAAGCGGTCTAGTAGAATTTGAAAGTGATAATATTTCTTTTTTTGGAAAACATTTTTTAGGAAAATCAAAAGATTTTTCAATTAATTTAATTCACACAAATGCTGATATAGAAGAAATTAGATCTAGAACATTTCAAAACATTACCACTTCTGGATTAAATAATATCTATTTAGTTAATAGTTATGATTTATCCTTAACATCATTCACATTTGATTATTCAAGAAAATCTAATTTAAGAGAAGATGAAGATAATGGATGGAGCTATAAATCAGTTTTTAGCCTTTCAGTAAACAATCTGGATGCACCTGGCTTTTCGGAAAATAATCACCCTAATGGTTTAGACATAACTTATGAATCAATTGATAGAATCTTTCTTGGAATAGGTTTTTCAGCTTATTCCTATAAAGAAAATATATTTAATTCTCCAAATTTATTTTTTACTTCTGCTTTAAATCTAAATCTTACAAATTCTTTAGGTAGCAGAAACTCTTACATTGATAAAAACTTAGGGACTTTCGAAACAGATATTGAGGACTCTTTTCAGGACTTATTTCAAGTTGCAGCAGAATTGGTATATCGGGCCGATCGAGTAGACTATGGATTCGGAATCAACCTTTCAAACACTCTGAGTAATTTTTCTATCGGTGTAAAATTAAATTTGCAATGAGTCTTTTAAAAGGTTGCAGCAAACTCTGTATATCCACCAACTAAATCTCCATCAACTAATATTTGAGGGAATGTTCTTGCGGTAGGAAATTTTTGCATGAATTCATCTCTAGTGAAATCAACGTCTAGCATGTATTTTTTATACTCTAGATCTTTTTGTATGCAAAGATTTTCAGCTTTATCGCAAAAAGGACATTGAGGTTTTGACCAAATTTCTATCATAATTTTTCACTTAAGTTATAAAATACACATTATGCCATTTTCTTTTGTTTCTGAGGGTTTTAAATTTTACGCAAACACGTTCGTTTCTTTTACCTTAAAAACTTTTCCAGTATTTATTCTGATTGGACTTTGCACTGCAACTGGTGAGATTTTGTTAAATAATGAAAATTTTTTCTCTTGGGGAGCAATTTTTTTTATTTTTACAAATATGTTCTTGAATCCATTTATTTTGGTTCTATCTGTTCTTTTAGTAAATGACTTAAAATCAGAAAATCTTAAGGAAACCATTGGTTACTACTTAATTTCTTTTCAACTTTTCTTTAAAGCGTTTTTACTGACTCTAGTTTTAAGTTTGATCACTTTAGTTGGACTCATTCTTTTCGTGATTCCAGGAATTTATCTAGCTTCAAGATTAATCTTGGCGCCCTTCTACTTGATCATCGAAAACTCCTCTATAACTGAGGCGCTTGATAAATCGTGGAACGTTACAAAGAGCAACCAAATTAAGTTTATATATCTCGTGCTTTTTTATTGGTTTATTCTATTAATGCCCTACTTTTTAGTACTGAGCGTCGTATCAGCTTTTTTAATATCTGAAGGAGCAACTCAAATTCCTTATCTAATAAATATTAGTATAAATACCCTTTTATCCTACTTTCAAATGGTGATACTTGCGTATCCTCTCTTTTTTGTTTTTCGAGGAATCAAAGCATCTGAATAAATCTAAACCACATCCACACTACTATTGCCCAACTGGGAACAAAAAATAAAGCTCTTATGGGTAATGCTCCTAAGAATCCATTTATAAAAATGTGATAAAGACTATGCAACACTCTAAAGCCTACAAACCAATAAGCTAATAAGACAAAATAATCGTCAACTTTTCCGGTTATATAAATCGAAACGCAAACCGTATAAAAAAATATTGGGAATTCAAAAAGGTTTACTAAATTTCGATCCCCTTGTTTAGTTATGTTGCTTGCTGACGAAGGAAGAGATAATCCATATAACTCAGAGCCTCTATGCCCTTTATCAATTAAAACGTCTTTAAATCTAATGATGGTATTAAATAAAAAAACAGCTGAAGCTAAAATCAACATATAAAAAATTGGTAAGAAAATTTCTGTACTCATAAATCTCTCCTTAGGATTAATAGATTAATTATTTCAATTTAGAGGTTTTTTGTAAATGAGAATCATTGTTTTCTCAATTCTCATTAAATGTTTTTTATGAAAAATGATTTAAAATCCATGAGTAAAAGAGGTTATTTATGGAACTGAAAGAGTTAAACAAAGAAAAAGTCTGTAATGTATTAAATCAAATTATGGAATTTGAACTCGCCGGAGTAGTTAGGTATACCCATTCTTCTTTAATGATAGTTGGGCCTCATAGAATACCTATTGTTAAATTTCTTCAAGAACAAGCATCTGAATCTTTAACTCATGCGCAAACTGCAGGTGAATTTTTGACTGGTTTGGATGGTCATCCAAGCCAAAAAATTTCTGACATTTTAGAGACCAATGATCACAGTATTAAAGGTATTTTAGAGGAAAGTCTTGAACATGAAATGGCTGCGTTAGAGTTGTATAAAGAGCTTTTAACGATTGTTGAGGGATCATCAATTTATCTTGAAGAATATACTAGGAACTTAATTGGTCAAGAGGAACAACATCAACTTGAGCTTAGAAAAATGCTAAAAGATTTTAGTTAAATTTTCTTATTAGTTTTTTATAAATATAAGCATTAGAATTAGATATGCCTGATCTGATTCTTTATCACAACGGTCCTTCAACTTGTTCACAAAAAATAAGACTGATACTTGGATTAAAAGACCTTGCGTACGAATCTAAGTTAATCGATCTGCAAGCAGGAGAACAGCACAATCCTGATTATGTAAAAATAAATCCTAATCATGTCGTACCGACATTGATCTATAAAGGAAAAATTTTTATCGAATCGTCCCTGATTTTAGAATTTCTTGAGGATGAATTTCCAGAAATATCTGCGAGGCCTTCGACAGCAGAAGAGATTCATTCAATGCGCCTTTGGTTAAAAACAACAGATACGTATCATCCTCATGGAGGCTCGATAACTTATGGCATAGCGGTTAGAAATATATTAATTCAAAAACCTAAAGATGAATTGGAAAAAGAAATAAATGATATTCCAGATTTAAGTAAGAGAAATAATCGTAGAGATCTCATTGAAAATGGACTTAAAGCAGAATGCGTTATCGAAGGATTAAAACAATCAAAAATCCTTATGGATTCATTGGAAGAAAATTTTAAATATTCAGATTGGTTTACGGGATCAAAGTTTGGATTGGCGGATGCAGCTGTATTTCCTTACGTGTTGAGATGGGAGCAACTGTCTCTCATGAATTATTGTAGTGAATCTACACACCCACAAATCAATAATTGGTTTGACAAGATTAAAAAACTTCCCTTCTATGAAAAACAAATAACGTCTTATCTTCCAATGCCTTTAATAGATGCTTTGAAACAATTTAGTTTGAACCAAAAAGAAGAATTAGATAGTCTTTTTGAGTCATTTAGTTAATTTCTTTTAAAAGGAAGCTAAAGCTTTAAATCCTTATCAATTTAGCGCTTCGTTCAATACTTTTGAAATGTCATCATTTATAACTAAATCTGCTAGATCATCAAAATCAGTTTCTTCATTGTTTATGATGACGAACTTAGCTCCATTTTCCTTAGCAATCAAGGGAAGTGATGCGGCTGGGTAAACCACAAGCGAAGAACCCACCACAACGAAGAGATCCGCTTTAAAGGCTTCCTCTTGAGCCCTTTGCATTTCGATCAGAGGCATTGGCTGGCCGAAAGAAATTGTAGCTGTTTTTATAAAACCTCCACATTTTTTACATAGGGGCGGTTCAAAATTTTTTTTAAAACTTTGATGAATTTCTTCTAATTGAGATTTATCTTTGCATTCAAGGCACACTGCATAAGTTGCATTACCATGAATTTCCGTTACATTTTCACCTGCTAACCCCCCAGCTTGATGTAAATTATCAACGTTTTGTGTAATGCAATGGCCTTGACCTTTCATTTGTATAATTTTACTGATTGCGTAATGACCCTCGTTGGGTTTGAAAGAACCAAAACTGCTTTTAAAGTTAATGCTTTGTTCCCAATACTTTATTCTAGAATTTTTTGAATCGATAAAATCCTGAAAATAAATTGGTGTATTGTTTTTCCAAAATCCTTTAGGACCTCGAAAATCGGGTATTCCTGAATTGGTGCTGATGCCTGCTCCAGTAAAAAAAACCGGATAAACAGAATTACTAAGAAACTCTTTGAGCATATTTATCAAACATTGAATCCATAAATAATAAATGTAGAAGTAATTGAACCAAATACAATCGCTAAAAGAACTTCTTGAATATTACTTCTACTCCCTTTGTAATACTTAGAACTTAAATAAAGTCTCAAAACAAAATAGTAAATAACCGATAAAATAATCCAATTAATAAAATACATTCTAGAATTTCAACATTACAGAATTCCCTTCAAAAACAATACTTAGTCCAAAGGTCCACCACAAAGTAGAGACAACTACTAAAAATGATAATGTTCTTATAGCTAAATTATAAGAAGTCATTCTTCCATGAACCAAAAAAGAAATTAATGCCAACAAGAGAGAAATAGAAGCTGTAACAAATAATTCGATAAGCATGAATTTATTTATTTGATTTAGAAACTAATTCTTCGGGATTTGGTAGTAAGCTAAAGTCGTCATCTACTTCAGCCTCAAACATATTTTCAGGAGAAACAGATTCATAAACAGCACTTTTATCGTTAGGATCTGAATAAAAACCTAACACGAAACCTCCTTTTGAATAGCCAATCAGAGACCTTATTTCGGGAGACAAATTTTTTGCAATCTCTGGTGGACATGACAAATATTGATTTTCTTCTTGTCTCAGCCAATTTAGGGCATAGTGCAAAAATACTCCGGTTCTTGCTTCACTAGAGGTAATATTTTCTCCACCTCCATGAAGAACAGTCCCGGTGTAAAGTAAAACAGATCCAGCAGTCATTTCAGCATAAGCTATCTCATCTTCATTTGGCAATCGGTCTTTATCCCATTTATGTGAGCCAGGAACTATTTGAGTAGCACCATTTTCTCTCGTAAAGTCTGTAACAGCCCAAATGGTGCTCATAAGAGGTTCTACTTTTCTGGGCAAATAGCCTCCCCATATTCCTCTGTCTCGATGTAAGATTTGCTTTGATTCTCCTGGGCCAATACAAACAGCAGAAGTAAAATGAAGTTGATAGCCATCTCCAAACGGATCTAAATATTCTTTCGAGACTTTATTAATTTTTTCATTTAAAGCTAATTTTCTACAAGAATCTGATCTTGCAATTAATGCACCAATTCTTTTGGTTTTGAACCCAGTAAAATCATCTCTGCCATAAGAATCGGTCTCTAAATAAGGACTTAATTCGGAATTGAGTTTGTCAATTTCTTCTGAAGTCATTAAATTATCGATAATTAGTCCTGCATCACTTTCTAATAAAGACAAAACTTCGTCTATAGAACAATCGGAATTTAAATGTTTTAAAGAAGCCATTAATAAATTTTATAATTTTTCTTGTAAATATTCTTCAGAATTAATGATTTTTATATCATCGCTATTTAATAGTTTCTTGAGATCATAATTACCTATAATTAATTCAATCTCCCAACCAGTATTTGTAGAAATTTCTTTGATAATTTTGGCTGTTTTGTAGCATTTGGCTCTTATGTTTGGATTTTTAAAGTTGATGAAAAGTTTTCCTTTAAATAATCCTCTATTTGCATGATTAGAAACTAGGTCTTTTAATAATTCAATGCCAATGCCTTCCTTAGCAGACACATTTACTGAATTCACTACATTGTTAATTTCGAAATCTATATTTTTTGCCAAATCTACTTTATTTTTAACAAATATTTGAGGAATATCTTCAGCACCAATATCAACTAGAATTTTATTCACCTCAAAAACCTTATTTTCAAAAGCTCTGTCATTTATATCGACTACATGAAGCAAAAGATCTGCAGATTTTAAATCGTCTAGCGTAGCTTTAAAGGATTCAATCAAATAAGTTGGTAAATCAGAAATAAAACCCACCGTGTCAATATAAATTATGGACTCAGATCCAGGAGTAAGATTTTTTCTTGTAACGGTATCTAATGTTGCAAACATCTTATCTGCTTCAAATTCGTTAGAGCCAGTTAATTGGTTAAAAAGTGTAGTTTTTCCAGCATTTGTGTAACCAACAATTCCAACGATATGGTTTCTGCCCTTTTTCCTGGAGTATCTGTTCAAGTTTTTCTGTTGATGACTTTTTATCAGCCTTTTTTTTATACTTTTTATTCGATTTGAAACAAGTCGACGGTCTGTTTCTAACTGTGTTTCTCCTGGGCCTCTAAGTCCAATACCCCCCTTTTGTCTTTCCAAATGACTCCAGCCTCTAACCAATCTCGTTGAAAGGTGTGATAATTGAGCTAATTCAACCTGCATTTTCCCAATATGGCTAGAAGCTCTGCGTGCAAAAATATCTAAAATTAAACCCGTTCTATCCAATACTCTTGAATTCAGAAAACTTTCAATGTTACGTTCTTGAGAAGGAGATAAGTCATGATTGAAGATAACTAAAGAACAATTATGCTGAATTAAAGTATTTTTAATTTCTTCCAGTTTTCCCTTTCCAATAAAATACTTTGCGTTAATAGTTTTTTGATGAAAATTAAATTCATCAATTATCTCTGCATTAGTTGAAGAAACTAATTCTTTAAATTCTGAAAATATTTCATTTGCATTAATGTTTATTAAATTACCCAATGAAGAATTTACTATTATTACTTCGTTCAAAGATTTTGATTCATTCATAATGTTTAATGATCGTGACCACCCATTTCTAAACCGACGGCTTCAAGCATCTCATGTTGAGCAGAGTAATAAATGTATAAAGAACCTACAAGAAAAAAAGTAAAAAGGCCAATCATTAGATATCTCATAATAAGATTTTAATATAAAACAAAAAGAATAGAATTTACTAACAATCCAAATCCAATCGATCCTATGATTTCATAATAAAAATTTCTGTCTGCAATATTAATTCTAGATTCTGAATACACTTGAATTATGAAATAGCTTATCAAACTCCACATTACCCAAAATGACAAGAAAATTAAAAAGCTACTCATAGAACGATAAAACTTTGAACTTTAAATAATGTAGATAAACCAAAAAATAAAGTTCCAATTGAAGCAAACCATCGTTTTGAAAAATAATATTTTTGTGAATCATAATGAAAAATCATTCCAGGAAATGGTTTTGTACGATCAGTAGTCTTTAACACCCTGATACATAGATAGGTAAAATAAGCAAAAAACAGAGTTAAGACAAAATCAAAAAAAGTTGAATTAGGTTTTAGAAAACTTACAGGAACAAAAATACTTATTAAAATGGAGATTATCGTAAAGATGCCTCCGAATATCCCTAAGAAAAGTTTTAACATCTTTTTAAACTTTAAGTTCTAAGTTTTCAAACCCTCTAAATATGAAATTCTTTTGCCATTCAGGGTTCTTATCGCCAAGCTTCATATTAGGGAACCTTTCTAACAATCTTTCAAACACAAGTCTTGTTTCGATTCTTGCTAAATTTGCACCAATACACATGTGCGGTCCATAACCAAATGAAACGTGTTTAATATTTTCTCTAAGGATATTAAAGGAGTCCGGATCCTGATTGGCTTCAGGATCTCTATTTGCTCCAGCAATACTTATCGCAAAAGGCGTACCCCTTTTATAATCTCTGTTTCTATAAGTCATATTTTCGTTGGCAAATCTAACTGTAGCGTGCACAGGCGGCTCATATCTAAGCATTTCTTCTATGGCGTTAGGTATTTTGGAATGATCTTGCTTTAAAAGATCAAATTGATCAGGATGATTCAATAGTGCAAACAATCCATTACCTACTAATCTAGTGGTTGTTTCATGTCCTGCTATTAATAAAAGCAGACAAGTGCCATACATTTCCTTTACATTTAACTTATCTCCTTCTTCTTCTGCGAGTATTAATTTTCCAATAAAATCATCACCTGGATTGTCTTTGCGTTCTAAAATTATTTTTTCAAAATATCGAATTAAATCCTCATAAGCATCTCTTGCTAGCTTTCTTTTTTTTACCGAAGAACCAATACCGCCAACTTCTTTTAAAAGATTTTCAGACCATATTTGAAACTGATTAAGATCTGAATCAGGGAGGCCCATCATTTTGGCAATAACAATTGCTGGTAGAGGCTTAGCTAATACATTCATTAAATCAAACCTATCTAAGTAATGAGTTTTATCTAAACATTGATTAATGGTGTCGTTAATTTCAGTTTCTAAAGATTTTATGTATCTATTAGTAAACCCATAAGAAACAAGTTTTCTTATCCTTGAATGGTCTGGCGGATCAAGTTTTAAAATGCTTGGATTCTCAAACTGATCCAACATAATATCTCTACCATCCCTTCTCAACTCGTTTCTTCTTAATTTTGCTATTGGAAATTTTCTATCATCTACACTGAATCGCTCGTCTCTTATCATTTCCTGAACAAGGTCCATTTTAGTGACCCATCTAAGGAAAGTAGGTTTTGAGTGGTAGATGGGATTTATTGACCTCATCTTTGAATATGTCTTGTATGGATTATTTTGAAACGAAGAAGAAAAAATATCTAATGCAAAACCTTTGTTTGAAATTCGTTCAAAGATTACACCTAAATTATAGAAACGATAAATTAAAAAAATTCTAATCGAATTCATTAGCTCTTTCATTTAATCAGCGGCTTAATTTTTGAAGATAAATCTTTTAATTGTGGTTTGTTTTCCAAAATTTCTTTGAATTCGAGTCCCTGCAACTCGTGAGGAAAAATAAGCCATTTATTGGTTTTATGAATGTAAAAATCTGGTTTTAAGTCAGTTTCATTTTTATCTGGCTTAAAATAAGGCGTTGCTACCTTTATTTCGGGAGTATTCTTTTTACAAGTTTTGTTGATATCTAAAATTATCTGTTTGATTGAATTTCCTGTGTCATGAACATCATCAACAATTAATAATCTGTCATCCGATTCGAATTTTTTCGTAACATAATTCAATCCATAAACTCTAACTTTCTTTTTTCTTTTATTTATCCCGCTGTAATAAGAGGTTCTGATAGCAATGTGATCAGAATCTATTTTTAAGACTTTTAGAAATTCTTGAACAGCAATTCCAACTGGCGCACCTCCTCGCCAAACTCCTACAATATAATTTGGTTTGTACCCGCTCTCATAAATATTCCAAGCTAAATTAAAAGAGTCTTCTAGAAGTTGGTCAGCTCCGATGAAATATTTTTCCATGGGCTAAGGTTTTACATTGATACAAAAAGTTTTGCAATCAAAAATACTCGAGAACAGTATAGATTAGAAATCTATACTGTAACGAGTCATTAATTGTCTTGGCGGGATTAATTCTATACCTGTCCCAGCAACCCCAAATACGTCAGTCATACTTGAATTAATTCCGTCTTTATCGGTAAGATTAGTGAATATGAAATCTACGCTGGAGTTATCTGAAAATTCAAGCCCTATACTTAAATTAACAATTTCGTAAGCTGGAATAGCATCCTGAGCTGGCCTATTAGCAACTCTTTGAAAAAATTCACCACGTTTTACAAACTGTAAAACCGAGGTAAGGCCATTTCCGTTAGGTAGAGTAGTAGCATAGTTTAAACTTACATCAATGTTTAAATCAGGCGCTTTTGCTAATTCATTGCCTTTAATGTCCTCTCTAAGAGCGTATCTAGCGAGCTCAGCACCAAAATAATGTTGTTGTGCAAGAACATTGTCTAAATATACAAAAGACGAAGTAATCTCAGTATCTAAATACCCTAAATTAGCATCGAGAGTGAGAGAATCAGTTAATAGGGCAGTGAATTCTAACTCTATCCCTTCTACTTCAGATTCAGGAATGTTAACAACCCCACCTCTGAATACATCTGGATCTGTTCCTTGTAATTGGAGATTTTCATAATTGTAATTAAACAAAGCTAAATTCGCTCTGGCTTTTCCGTCAAGGAAGTCAGCTTTCAAACCAATTTCTGTCGAATCCACAATTTCGGGTAGAAATATTTTTTCTACAAGTGTAGGTGCTAATTGCGAACTTTGTCTAAAGGCAGAATCTAATTCCGCACGAGTTTTAAAACCAAAAGTTAAATTTGTTCCACCTGGTTTAAATCCTCTAGTTTGAGAAACATAAACCATAATTTCGTCTTGCACGTCATACTCAAAAGTAATTCTTCCGGTATTTTCGTTAGCAGTTTCATCTTCGTTGAAAGGCTCAAAACCAAAGAAATTTGAAACGTTAGTCGCAAAATTTTCTCTACTAAACCTTATACCTGTAATAAGTCTCAAGTCATCATTGAAACTGTAAGTTGTTTGTCCATAAGCCGATAAAGAACGTCTGACAGGAAAAGCATCAGAAATGAATCCAAATTCAGCAGCATAAGGAATTACAGAGCCGCCTACTTCGTAACAATTTGGTGCAGCCAATGCAAAAGGCTCCCCACAAACATAATCAAAGGATCCATCAACAGTTCCACCATTGGCACCGTCTAAATATTCTCTTATATGATTTTCTATCTCATGATCTAAATAAAACATTCCAACGGTCCAATCTAATTTTCCGTCCATCAAAGGTTCGTTTGAAACCAAGTTAAACTCAACGGTATTGGTGTCTACTTTAGAAGTTTCTGGTCTAAATTCGGCTTTTGTATAGGCAGAAACTCCAGGTATAGATGACGCAGCCACTCCGAAGTTATGTCTATCGTTGTCTCTATCAACTGATATTTCATCTCGTTGATAGCTAAAAAGAATCTTTAAGTTAGCAAAATCAAGATCTGTCTCAAAAATACCTGCTGAAATAAATGAGCTTAACGTTTGAGTTGACAAAGTATCTTGTGAGAGATACCTAATATCCGCAGTAGTATCATCAATACCTTTCATGGCCGAACCATTTCTGTTGACGTCAAAATATTGAGCGAAAAATCTAAAAGTAGAATCACCACTCAGATCAACAAACCAATCATTTCTTATTCCAAAATTTTCAGCATCGTCAAGATCTTGTCCATTAGTAATATTTAAAGAAAACCCATCTCTTGTCGTTGAAGTTAAAGAAATTCTAGTAGAAACAGAATCAGAAACTGGAATACTCGAAATAAATTTCCCTTTTCTTAGACCATAATTTCCCAAAGTAAATTCAGCAGCGTTAAATGATTCTGTTAAAGAGGGAATCGAACTAACCACATTGATTGCTCCACCAGTAGAGTTTTGACCAAAAAGGGTTCCTTGAGGACCCCTAATAACTTCAATTCTATCTATATCGATGAAATCGGTTTGAAGGGCAAAAGGTGAGGCAATAAAAATCCCATCTAAGTGGAACGCAACTGAAGGAGCCGCAATAGCGTTTTGGTTCGATTCGTTGCCTACTCCTCTAATTGATATTACAGTTTTATAACCCTCATTTTTTGCAACGGTAACTCCTGGCACAATAGCACTTAAGTCCACCATAGAAGTAATATTTTTAGCTTCTATTTCATCACTAGTTAAAGCTGTAACAGCTTGAGATACGTCCTGAAGACCTTCGAATCTTTTTTCTGCAGTAACTATTACTTCCTCTAAAAAACCCCCACTTTGGGAAACAGCAAAATTACTGGAAGTAATAATTAAAAAAGATATAAAAAAGCGTTTGATAAATTTAGTGTTTTCCATATTTAATTATCTAATAATGAAAAAGTAGCATTAATTAAAAATATTTTTACCTAAATCTTATAATTTGCCCTACTTTGTCACAAATTTAGTTTTCAAGTGTTCAAAGTTAAAACAAAAGATGCAGACCTTTATGATTTTTACAACTTGGTGTATGTGTATACTAAGACGTGAACACTAAATAAGATCTATGAAATCAATTTTAGAAAATTTTTTTAAAATTAAAGAATTCGAAACTAATATCCAAAAAGAATTATTAGCAGGATTCACAACTTTTGTGACCATGGCTTATATAATTTTTGTCAATCCTCAAATTATGTCACTAGCCGGCATGGATCAAGGAGCAGTATTCGTAGGAACTTGCTTAGCAGCTGCCTTGGCTTGTATTTTGATGGGTTTGTTTGCGAATTGGCCAATAGGTTTGGCGCCAGGCATGGGTTTGAATGCCTTCTTTACTTTTACAGTAGTTGGAGAAATGGGCTATTCTTGGGAGATAGCCCTAGGATCTGTTTTTTTAGCTGGCGTTTTATTTTTCTTGATAAGTGTTACTAAATTAAGAGGTTGGATGATTGATAGCATTCCGTTAAATCTAAGAATTGCAATGGGCGCAGGAGTTGGATTGTTTATTGGTTTCATTGGACTGAAAAGTGGTGGCCTTATAATTAGTAACGAGGCGACTTTCTTGAAACTTGGAAATCTTGCGAACATTGAAACGTTGTTAGCTGCACTGGGGTTTCTAATTATTTCAGTTCTTGCGGTAAGAAAAATACCAGGCTCTATTTTGATAGGTGTCCTTGCAGTGACGTTGATTTCTTTATTAGTCAACATAGTTGAGTTTAATGGCATTGTTTCCTTGCCTCCCTCGATCGATCCAGTTCTATTTAAACTTGATATCTATGGAGCTCTAGATGTTTCCATGATTACAATCGTAATGTCATTTCTTTTCGTTAATTTATTTGATACCACTGGAACTTTGCTCGGGGTAGCTAATCGAGCAAATCTAGTTGACGAATCAGGAAATATAGAAAATCTTGATAAAGCTCTTAAAGCTGATAGCAGCATGAGTTTTATAGGGGCTTTCTTTGGTTGCTCTCCTGTAACCAGTTACGTTGAAAGCTCAGCAGGAGTTGAGGCAGGTGGTCGAACAGGTCTTACGGCGGTTTTTATTGGATTGTTCTTTTTACTATCTATCTTCTTATCGCCTATCGCTCTTATAGTCCCAGCTTGCGCTACTGCGGGAGCTTTACTATATGTGGCAATTTTGATGCTGAGTGGAATGGAGAAACTAAACTGGTCAAATATGGTGGAATTACTGCCTGCGCTGATTATCATCATTATGATTCCCTTAACTTTTTCTATAGCAGACGGTATAGCTTTGGGATTTCTTTGTTATATCGTATTAAAAATAGGATATGGCGAAATTAATAAAATTAGTTTGGGCGCTTGGTTTTTAACTCTAGTTTTTGTTTCAAAATTTATTTTTCTTTGAAATCTCTTATCTGACAATAAAGACGTAAAAAATTGAATACAAGAAGAAGCCTACAAAATAAATAGCAAACAGAATCCAAAGAAGTTTTTCAAATAAATTTCCCTTTTTATTGAAATATGACGTTTTATTGGTGACCCTTTCGTAAAACCTAGTGTAAAGGTATAGAGGAGTAACGATAAAAAGACTTCCAATAACATAACCAAAAAAAAGAGTGGTTGTAAGCGATGAATAAATAGAAGTAATAAAATCCATATTTAAACTTGTTCTATATTATTTATGTTTTCTTTCTTATGTGTTTCCAAAGAAAGCTTAACCCAAATATTGCTGGTAAATAACAACAAAGACTAAAAATGATAATTAAGCCGAGCAAATCAGGATCACGAAAAGAAAAAAATGCGGGTGCATCGATTAGATCGGTTATAAATCTAATTAGAATTAAAATGAATAACATGGACGCATTTCTTAAATAAATCGCTAAAAGAAAAGCAAGCCCTACAGCTAGATTTCTTGCGACATACAAAGCCGAGCTTAAGGTTAAATTCGTAACTTCAGGCCCTCCAAAAAAAGATGGATTGGTTAAAGCTATATAAGGACCGACAAACATAGGCCATATCAAAGAAAAAAGAATAATTCCAAACCACCAAGTGTATGTAACCTGATTTAAAGGCAAGTTTTTCAATTTGCTATTCACTTAAACTTTCTCTAAGTATGCAATACACTTAATTTCAATTTTATACTTAGGGTCCACTAAAGCAGAAACTCCAATTAAAGTTTGGGAGACCTCTGGTTTGTAGCCATAAATTTTCTCCCTTGAATCAAAAATTTCTCCGACATTAGTCATGCATTCTTCTATATTTGTTACAAACCAGGTTTCGTCAATAATATTGTCTAATGTTGCATTAAATTCTTTTAAAATGGTTTCGGTATTTTTATAGCAATTTTCCATCTGACCTTGCAGATCATTTGGAACATTACCTTCTATATCGTCCCCCAATTGACCTGCCAAAGTAAGAATATTTCCTGTTTGCACACCTTGAGAAAAAAAATCTGCATATGGACCGTTTCTAAAAAGTTTTTTATTCATTGTATTTATGAACTCGTTTGTAATTTTCTTAAATTATAGCCAGCGATAATCGCAAGAATAAATAAAGCAGGGATATCGCCAAGGAAGTGCCCCATTTCATGGGTATCGATTATCGCCTGATAGGACATAATCCCACCATGTACCAAACTACTCCAAACCACAAACCAAACAAATAAAGTATTTTTTAATGGATCATTTGCAGCGATTAGCATCATAATCCCAAGGGTCATATAAACCCCTTGAATCATCATTTCATATTCCCATTGTCCTGGACTCCAAGCCCATCCTCCAAGTGGATCCAATTTCATCATAGGCATTATTAAAATGAATGCTACACCGAATATCCTTAACGTAATTTTTAAAATTGATAAATTATTCATATCTCCCCCTTTTCTTTATAAACACTTATATTTATTGACCTGTAATGGTGGAGCTAGTCGGGCTTGAACCGACGACCTCTTGCATGCCATGCAAGCGCTCTCCCAACTGAGCTATAGCCCCAAAATTAGATTTGTATTGTACTAATTTTCTCGAGATTTCTGTTGCTTATATCTGTATTTTTTTTACAATTTTCAAATGATTAATGAAGAAAAAGAAAATATATCTTTCGATCCTGAGATATTAAGACAAAAATATCTACAAGAAAGAGACAAAAGAGTTAGAGCCGATGGTAATGATCAGTACGTTGAAGTAAAAGGCGACTTTTCTTATTTTGTTGAAGATCCTTACGTTACAGAAAGTATTTCCAGAGAACCCAATACAAGCACCTATCACACCATTGTTATTGGTGGTGGATTCGGAGGCGTTTTAAGTGGAGCGAGACTTAGAGAGCAAGGCATAAATGATTTTAAAATTATTGAAAAAGGCGGAGATTTCGGTGGCACATGGTATTGGAATAGATATCCTGGTGCTTCCTGTGATATTGAATCTTATATTTATTTCCCCTTATTAGAAGAAACTAATTTTATTCCGAAAAGAAAATATACTAATGCGCCTGAAACATTGGATTATTTCAACGTAATTTCTGAAAAGTTCTCTCTAAAAGAGAACGCACTATTTCAAACCGAAGTTAATGAAGTTAAGTGGTTATCTGATGAAAAAATTTGGTGTATTAAAACCAATCGACAAGATTCAATTAAAGCTAAGTTTGTGATTCATGCTAATGGCTTTTTAAATAGACCAAAACTTCCTGCGATGAAAGGTATAAACGATTACCAAGGCCATACCTTTCACACGAGTAGATGGGATTATGATTACACTGGTGGTGATTCAAACGGAAATTTAGAAAATCTTAAGGATAAAAAGGTAGCAATCATTGGTACTGGAGCTACTGCGGTTCAATGCGTGCCACATTTAGCAGCGAGTGCAAAAAAACTTTACGTTTTTCAAAGAACGCCCTCTTCTATAGACGAGCGAAACAATTCAGATACAGATGAAAAATGGTATAAATCACAAAAAAAAGGTTGGCAAAATGATCGTAGAGAAAATTTTGAAGGATTTTTAACAGGATCTTTTTCAAATAGAGATTTGGTAAACGACGGCTGGACTGAAATATTCAGAACTATTCTTGGAGGCCTAATGAATAATGGTCCAAGTAAGTTAAAAATATTTTCTTGGGTTATCTCGGCTCCTTTCTATAGTGATTTTTATAAACTCGGTATGAAAACTTACATCAGAAATGAATTCATGAAATTCATCAGTAGAAAAGACATCAGTCAGAAAGTAGAAATGATAGATTTTCAAAAAATGGAAAAAGTTAGAAAAAGAGCGGAAGAAATTGTTAACGACCCTCAAACAGCTGAGTCTTTAAAGCCTTATTACAGGCAGTTGTGTAAAAGACCATGTTTTCATGATGAATACTTACAATCCTTCAATAATGATAACGTTGAGTTAGTTGATACCGACGGCAAAGGTGTAAAAGAGATTAACGCTAAAGGAATTGTTCATGATGAAAAAGAATACGAAGTTGATTGCATTATTTTCGCTTCGGGTTTCGAAGTTGGGACGGATTATTCAAGAAGATGTGGTTATCAAATAACTGGAGTTGATGGAATAACTCTCAGCGAAAAGTGGAAAAATGGTCTTTCTACTTTTCATGGAATTCATTCCAAAGGATTCCCAAATTGTTTTTTTTACGGTCCAGGACAAGGACCATTTACAGCTAATTTTACTCACTCGTTAGATGAGCAAAGCTCTCACGTGGCTTATATTTTAAAATATTTAGATAATAATAAATTAAATTTTGTTGAAGCTTCTGATAATGCTGAAAAAGAATGGAATGAAACAATAATCTCGAAAGCAAGAAATATGGAAAGTTTTCAAGAAGCTTGTACACCAGGTTATTACAATAACGAAGGAAAACCGAATACAAATCCTCAAAACAATTCTTATGGGGGTGGCGCTTTAGAGTATTTTGAGCTCCTAGGCAGCTGGAGAAAAAACAATAAGCTTAAAGGATTAGTTACTGCTGAATAAAATTAATTTGCAATCGTGATCCGATGCAATAATCGGTCATATCCATCGTATCCACCATCTGCCATATGCATAACGGTTCGATTGTCCCACATCAGCAGCATATTTTCTGACCATTTATGACGGTATATAAATCGCTCTTGGGTCATGTGATCATACAATTTCAATAATAATAAAAAAGATTCTTCTTCATCCATTCCATGAACATGAGATGTATAAACAGGATTCACAAACAAACATTTTTGATTGGTTTCTGGGTGAATTTTTACTAAAGGATGGATTTCCTCTTTTTTCGCTTCTTTCGATGTAATTATGTCCATTGCTCTTTCTTCTTTCTCTGTGGCGTAAAATCCATCATCTGCATAAGGAAGCTTAGCGCTATGAATTACTTTTAAATCTTTAATTTGTTCTTTTGAGTCGGAATCAAGTTCCTCGTATGCTTTTTGAGTGTTAGCAAATAAAGTATCGCCACCTACAGGAGGAATAATCTTTGAAAGTAGAAAAGTCGCTGCAGGAGGATTTTTCTGAAATGACCAATCAGAATGCCAAGTTCCGCCAAAAGGAGGAGCTTTTTCAGAAGCCGATCTTTTTACTTCGACAATGTTTGGTTTATCTTTTAACCCTGCAAGATATGGATCGTCCCCAAAAGCTCCAAACTTTAAACAAAAGTTTTCATAATTGTCATGTGTGAGTTCTTGGTTGGGAAATATCGCAACACCGTTTTTCAGCCATGAATTTCTTATAGAGTTAATTTCAGCATCTGACAATTCTTGATTTAAATCCAAACCGCTTATTTCTACTCCTAGGTTAGATTTAGAATCCTTAATTTTAGTGGTTATTTCCTGTAACATTTAAAAGTCATTATAAGTTTTTTTATTTAGATAAACAAAATGAATCTTAAAAGAGTAAGTCCCATACTAGAGAGGGAAACTGAAACAGAATTATTAAATCTTGCTCCAGAGCCATGGAAAATACTGAAATGCCTTGAAACAGATATAGTTTTCTTGGAAAACCCTCCAGGTTATGAAGCTCTTAAAGAGGAATTTGCTTGGGAAAAAACTTATCAATCTGAAGTCGAATCAAAACAAAATTCTGAGCCATTCAGATATAAGGTCAGTTCCTTTGCTAAAGAGTATCGTCATAAAGTTTTAAAAAGAAATAAAGTAAAAGACTTATCAAAGAAATGTATTTTAAAAAAGAAAAATCAAAATAATATCCAACTTTTAGACGTTGGCTGTGCTGACGGAGGAGCGCTAGAAACTATAATTTCTGAACTGCCAAGTTCATATCATTCAAAATGTATACCGAATGGGATAGAGATCTCTTCTGAACTAGCTAATAAAGCAAAAATAAATGCTAAAAGAGGAATTTGGGTTCACAACAATGCAGTCGACGGAATGCTAGAATTTCAAGATTCTTTTTTTGATGTTGTGGTCCTTTCATCTTTTCTTGAGCATGAAATTAATCCGCTAAGTCTATTAAAAAATACATTTATTAAACTTAAAGATAAAGGGAATGTAATTATTAAAGTTCCTAATTTTGACAGTTGGAATCGTCATTTAAGAAAAGAAAAATGGTGTGGTTTTCGCCATCCTGATCATGTCAATTATTTCACTCCTAAGACACTAAAAGATATTTCTCTGAGATCAGGTTTTAAGAAGTTTTCAATGGGCTTTTTTGATAGACACCCTTTAAGTGACAGCATGTATGCTGTATTGGAAAAATAATTTCAAATACTCTTTAATATTTCGTCTTTGTGCTCACCCAATTTTGGCGCTGGACTGTGATTTTTTAGTTCTTGATCGTTGAATTTTGCCGGATATCTTAAGGCTCTTACCTTGCCTTGGTGATCACTTTCGATAGTTTTAAATAACTCATTAGCTTGAAGTTGAGGATGTTCCATTAACTCTTTTAAAGTAGTAGTTTCTGCACAAGGCACATCTTCTTTTCTTAATCTTTTTAATGCCTCTGTAGTTGAAAGATTTTCAAATTTTGAGAGCAAACTCATTAGTTCTACTAAATTCTCACTTCTTGAAGTTGCGGTATTAAATTTTTCATCCTCAGTTAAATTAGGTTCGTCTAAAGCTCTGAAGATTCCAAACCATTGCGCATCAGACAAAGCAGCAATTGATATGTAGCCATCTTTACACTTATAAAGATTATAAGATTTCGTTAAAGGGGCAAGGATTTCTACGTCATCATCCATTAAGGTGTGATTCATCATTCCGTCTGGCCATAAGAAGAATACAGCTGAATCAATCATTGATAAATCTATTCGATCAGCTACTCCTATTCTTTCTCTTTTAAACAGCGCAGATATTATGGATTGAGTGACAGTGTAAGCAGTGATTTTGTCACATAGAAGAGTTTTAATGTATTGAGGTTTCTCTAAGTCAGACTGTATGTCAGTAGCTCCAGACATTGCCTGAACGACGTGATCATAAGCTGGAGCTTTTGAGAATGGACCTTGATTTCCAAAACCATTTATTGAAACATAAATTAATTTTTCATTTAATTTTTTACAATCGACTTCACTTAATCCTATTTTATCCATTATTCCTGGACGAAAATTATTGATTAAAACATCAGCTTTAGATATCAGTTTTTTTGCGACAGCTAGATCATCATCGGCCTTTAAATCTAAATCAATAGATTTCTTGCCCCTATTGCAATTTGCGAATAATGCTGAAATTCCCCCTTTTTGAGTACCTAAATATCTCATAGGATCTCCGATGCCAGTCTGTTCAATTTTAATGACTTCAGCACCCTGATCTGCCATCATCATCGTGGCAAGTGAGGCTGTAATTATTGTAGAAATTTCTACTACTTTTATTCCTTCTAATGGTAGTTGGTTGTCCATTAATCCTCCCCTTTTGACTTATAATAAAAGATACTTGGTCTTAACAATTTATACAATGGGGATTTTATTTTGAATGATTTAAGGGAATTATCTGAACTAGCTTGGAAAGGTTTATTAGATACAAAATTTGAACATCATCCAGTTCATACTTTTTATGAAGGGTCTACAGAAATTAATTCTTTCGTACTCGGTATAAAGGGAATTGGAGGTTTCTATGCAATAGATACTGGCGATGGATTAGTTATGCTCGATGCAGGCAGTCAACTAGATATCGAGACGGGTTATCAAGAAATTAAAAAATGGAGGCCAAACGATTATCTTAAAAAAGTAATATTCAGTCATCATCACGTTGACCATATTTTTGCTGTTCAAAAATTTGATGAGGAATGCAAAGAAAAAAACCTACCACTTCCAAAGGTTTATTCGCATTCTTTAACTCCTGAACACTTCGATAGATATAAGAAAACACAAGGTTGGAACACTGCAATCAACAGGAGACAATTTGCAATAGATTCAGATAAATTTTCCTGGCCTTCATCGTATAGGTATCCTGACGAAACTTATGAAAATAAAATGTCATTTAAGCAAGGTAATTTTACTTTCAATTTATTCCACGCAAGAGGCGAGACAGATGATCATACTTGGGTGCATATTCCCGAAGCAAAAATTTTAGCTCCAGGTGATTTATTTATTTGGGCTGTGCCAAACGGAGGAAATCCTCAAAAAGTTCAAAGATATATTTCTGACTGAGCTGATGCGTTAGATAAAATGAATGAGTTAGAGTCAGAGATTCTTCTTCCTGGACATGGCTTTCCAGTATTTGGAAAGAAAAGAATAGAAATTGCTTTGACTACAACTTCTGAGTTTCTCAGGTCAATTGAAGATCAAACTCTTGCTCTCATGAATAAAGGTAAAAGACTTAATGAAATACTACATGAAGTTAAATTTTCTGATAGTTTAATGAAACATGCTTGGTTGAGACCGGTTTACGACGATCCTCAATTTCTCATAAGAATGGTTTGGAGAAGGTATGGTGGATGGTGGGATGGAGAATATGACAGACTTCTACCCTCACCAAGAAACGAAGAAGCTACAATTTGGAAAGAATTATCTGGAGGCATCGATCCGATTATCTCAAAGGCATTAGATTGTAGTAATAATGGAAAACATGAGTTAGCAGCACATCTAATAGAATCAGCTTTTTATGCAGATATGAAAAGTGTAAAAGTACATGAAGCTAGAAAAATAATATTTAAAAGATTTTCCGAAACACAAGAATCATCAATGGCGAGAAATATTCTTTACCACGCAAGCTTGGCCAGCGATCAACTAAAAAGAGACTTAGCAGAACTAGATTAATTAATTTTGTCTATTTCCTCTGAGGAAACTTTCCTGGCTTCATTTTTTAATAAAATAGGAATTCCATCTTTTATTGGATATGCCAGTTTGCTTTCTATAGAAATCAATTCATTTCCAATTAGAATTAACTCAGTTTTTGATTCCGGGCAAACTAGGATGTTTAGTAATTTTTTATCAATCATTGCGTATAAAGAAAATTAGCCATTTGTATAGGGCTAAAAACTTGTGTAAGTCTAGTTTCGCCATTAGTTGTAATGATTGTTGGAGCGGTTACTGTAAAATTTGTTGATCCTAAAGTTCCAGCGGACATTTTTCTCTCGTCGGATATATCTAGTGATGGATAGTATAAGCTATTTCTTGAAATTAACATTTTGTTTTCAAAATCTATAAACACATATTGCCCATCAAAACCCACAGCAGAGATCAATTTATTGAAAGATGGATTTGGAGAAGAAAATGTTGCTTCTGGTGTATACCAGAATTTCAGTCCATAGGTCGTTAAATCTTTTATTTGTTGTACATAAGCAGATGATAATATTCTCTCACCATTCCATAATCCATCGTTTAATATTAGTTGACCTATTTTTAAAAAATCTCTGGCCGTCATATCAATGCAACAATAAGTTAAGAAATTCCCATTATTTTGCCCACCGATTGAATTATCCTTCCACCAATAAGCAGTAATATCTAATTTCGAAAAAAGATGTGTTTGGGCAAAATCCTTGATGTTTTGATTAATAGCACGATAAAAAATCTCTCCTAATATCATAGTGTCACAATTTGAATAAAGGTAATAAGAATTTTGATCTAAGGGATTATACTGACCATGTAATGGAACATTAAAAGTTTGATTAATACAGCCTATGAGTTGATTTGTTGCCCTAGCTATGTTTCCACCCCCTATACTAGAAGATGCGGGTAAATCTGAACAATTTCCAATCTCGTCAGGTTCAGAAGCATTGAAACATCCTTGATGGAGTCCAGATCTCATGTCGAGTAAGTTCTTAATTGTTATATTTTTTCTCTCGTCGCCTATCCATTCATTAATGTAATCAGATGCATTTGAATTGATGGATAAAAGTCCTTTTGATTCAGCAATACCGAAAAGAATACTCGTAAAAGATTTACCAACTGACCAACTATTTACTAAGGAATCTGAGTCCTGTGACCCTAATTTTGCCTCTAGAAAAGATTTTGTTAGTAAAGGTTGAGCAGAGATTAAATTATTTTTCTCCAATTCTGATATTGATCTATATTTTTCACCAACTATTTTTTCATCTTTTACAATTATGGCGGATTGAGTATAGAGTCCATCAAATGTTGCGTAGTCTAATGCGTTTTGAACCGCTGATGCTGAAAGGCCAACCGTCTCGGGTAAAGCGGTTTTCCAAGAATAACTATAAGTCTGCTGTGGGGTAGATTGCAGTTGACTGTTTCCACTTTCAGAAACAACATTCCCTCCGCCTCCTCCACAACTTAAAAACGTTAATGAAAGAAAGAGTGTTAGGTACTTAAAAATTTTTCTATGCGGGCTAAACAATTATCTTTACCAATTAAAAAAAGTAAGTCAGTTATAGAGGGAGCTTGAGATTTACCAGTCAATATTAGACGTAATGGTTTCCCTAATGCTGGGAATTTAAGATTATTTTCGTCGAGAAAATTATCAATGAATACACCAATAAGAAGTTTATCGTTAAAACTTACTTCATTAAGTTCTTTTTTAAATTTTAAAAGTAAATCTGGATCAATTTTTATTTGAGATATTAATGCTTTATTAAAATTTGGCTCCAAATAAAAAATGGATAAACTGTCAATAATTTGCGGAATATTATTTGCACTTTCTCTTAACAAATTAATAATCTCTAACTTTTTGGGATTTTTTACAAATTTATCTGGTAACAAAAAATTATTGTCTATGTACTCGTACAAAGTATTAATTTTGTACTCTTTCAAATAATGATTATTATAAAAATCTAATAATTCCTGAGAAAATTTAGCTGCAGAAGAATTCACATCCGATATTTTAAAATTTTTAATTAATTCCTTTTGTGTAAAAATTTCTTTACCGTTGTAAGACCAGCCCAATTTCATCAAATAATTTATCATTGCTTCTTTTAAGTAGCCTGATTTTCGATATTCGTTTATATCAACAGCCCCTTCTCTTTTTGATAACCTCTTTCCATCAGAAGACAGAACCATTGGCAAATGAGCATAATTTGGAATAGTAGAATCAATAGCATTGAGAATGTTTATTTGTTTCAGGGTATTAGTAATATGATCATCGCCACGTATAACCGTTGATATGTTCATTTCTTTATCATCTATTGCAGCACAAAAATTATATGTCGGAGAAGCATCTGATCTTAAAATTATAAAATCATCCAATTCTTTATTTTCAACAGAAATATTGCCCAAGATTTCGTCTTGAAATGATGTCGTGCCAGTCTGGGGCATTTTAAATCTAATGACATTACCCTCTTCATGAGATAAGTTTTTGTCTCTATTCAAACCATCGTATTTAGGTTTTAATTTTTTTGCAATTTGTGCTTTCCTGACTTCTTCAAGTCGTTCTTGAGAACAATCACAAGAATAAGCATTTCCAGATTCAAGTAATTCAAATGCAATTTTTTTATGGTTTTTTAAATTTTTACTTTGAAAAATTGGAGGTTCATCTGGTTCAATTCCAAGCCAAGCCAAACTGTCATTAATAGAAGTTATAAACTCACTGCTAGATCTTTCTTGATCAGTATCTTCAAATCTCAAAAGAAATTTACCGTCAGCAGCCTTTGCTTGAAGCCAAGCAAATAATGCAGTTCGAGCACCCCCCACATGTAAATGTCCAGTTGGGCTTGGAGCAAACCTAGTTATTATCTTCATGAATAGATTTTAAGTAATTTTGATGAGCTAAATTTTCTTCCACAGATGCGCTTATTTTAATCAGCGATGATGAGAGAGACGCTTTAGTTTCATGCGCTATCTTTTTTGAAATGCCTGATGAAAAATTTAAATCGGTTTGACCACCGGTCATTGAAAGATAAACTTCGCCAAGGATTTTTGAATCAATTAAAGCTCCATGATAGCTTCTGTCGTATCCTTGGATATTGTATCTGTCTGTTAAAACGTCAAGGCTATTTCTTTGTCCAGGATGCATTTGCCTTGCCATTAATAAAGTATCTATTACTTTTTCTACATGATCTTCGATTTTTTGGTCTTTATTGTGTAATTGCAATTCATTGTTTAAAAAGCCTAAATCGAATTCTGCATTATGAATTAGAAGTTCGGAGCCTTTAATAAAATCTAATAATTCAGTATAAATCTCAGAAAATTTTGGCTTATCTGATAAAAAATCTCTTGAAAGGCCATGAATTTTAACTGCTCCAGGATCTATAGATCTCTCAGGATTAAGATATGAATGAAATTCATTCCCAGTAAATTTTCTATTTTCAATTTCAACACAAGCTATTTCAATAAGTCTATGACCGGATTTGTAGTCCAAACCCGTCGTTTCAGTATCTAGAATAATTTGTTTCATCTTAAAGGTTGTCTATTCCTAAATTTGCTAATTCATCTGCAATATCATTTTCCCTATGTCCACTATGCCCCTTTACCCAATTCCATCTTACTGAATGCTGAGCATTTAAAGCATCTAATTGTTTCCATAAATCTGAATTTTTTACTGGTTTCTTTGAAGCAGTTTTCCATCCATTTACTTTCCATTTTTTTATGTATTCTGTGATTCCGTCCATAACGTATTTTGAATCAGTAAAAATTTCTATTTCCGTAGATTCAGAAAAAAAATCTAAAGCTTTTATGACAGCAGTAAGTTCCATTTGATTATTAGTAGTATCGTTTTGACCACCATTTAATTTAATCTCTTCATTATCCTTTAAAATTAAAGCTCCCCATCCTCCAGGACCCGGGTTTCCTCTACAAGCGCCATCGGTATATATTTTAATTATTTTCATTTTAAAGGCTTAACCAAATTTACTTCCTAATGATAAAATTAAGCATGATTGAAGTTCATCCACTAAAAGCTTTCACTGATAATTATATCTGGGCTTTAGTTAGTAAAGAATCAATTTATGTAGTAGATCCTGGTGATCCAAATCCGGTAATTAATTTTATAGAAAATAACAACTTTACTCTAGAAGGGATTTTAATTACTCACCACCATTTTGATCACACTGGAGGAATTAAAACATTAGTAGATAAATTTGAAGTTCCTGTTTATGGTCCAAAGGGAGGACATATTGATGGGATCACAAATGAGCTAGTTGAAAATGATTGCATAACAGTTTTAGGAGAAAGTTTTAAAGTATTTGAAGTGCCGGGACACACTCTTGATCATATTGCTTACTATTCCGACTCAAATCAAAAACTTCTTTTTTGCGGAGATACCTTATTCTCTGGAGGTTGCGGTAGACTTTTTGAAGGAACTCCAGATCAAATGCATGAATCATTGAATAAACTAAAAAATCTTCATCCCGAAACACTTGTTTTTTGTACGCATGAATATACTAAAAGCAATTTAGATTTTGCTATTGTTGTTGATGATCAAAACGACTATTTAAAGGATTATTCCTTAAAGGTAAAAAATCTTAGAGAACAAGATAAAATAACTCTACCTTCTTCAATTAAAAAAGAATTACAAATTAATCCGTTCTTGAGACTAGATTCAAAGAATATTATTTTTAACGCTAGCAAACATGCATCAATCTCTATCTCCAATGAAATTGAAACTTTAAAAACAATCCGAGAATGGAAAGATAATTTCTAATGAAATCTTTTATCGCTGTTTTTTTAATTTATTCGTCTCTAGCTTTTACTCAAAATACAAGAGATCTAAATTCCTTGTGGGATGAAATTAGAAGAAACAGTAACTTAAATTTTGATTCAACTAGAAGTGAAATAATTAATGCCACTGACAAATACGATGGTCATCAATATCTCATAAACCGACTTTCAAAGAATGGGCAAAGATATTTATATTACACAGTCAAAGAGGCTTTAAAAAAAGGATTACCAGTCGAATTAAGTTTAATCCCATTTGTAGAAAGTCAATTCGATCCATATGCTCAATCTTCAACAGGAGCTTCAGGGATTTGGCAATTTATACCAAGCACAGCTAGAGAAAATGGCTTAAAAAAGAATTGGTGGTACGACGGTAGAAGAGACATCCTGGCCTCAACAGAGGCCGCCTATACTTTTCTAACAAGTTTGTATGAAAAATATGATGACTGGTTAATAGCAATTGCAGCTTACAACGCTGGGCCGTCTAGAATAAGAAGAGAAATTGAAAAAAATAAATCTAATGGATTGCCCACTGATTTTTGGTCATTAAATCTTCCCCGTGAAACCAAAGCTTACGTACCAAAAATACTTGCAATAGTAGAAGTTATTCGCAAGCCTGAAAAATATAATATTGAGCTGCCTTATCTAGCTAATCGCCCTTATTTTAGTGTTATAGAATTACCCTCCCAGGTAGATTTGATGCAAGTTTCTAATCTTTCTGGAGTTAAGCTTGAGTTAATTTATGAATTAAACCCTGGATTTAATCAATGGGCTACTGACCCTAATGGTCCTTTTCATATTTTGTTGCCAGTTGGAATTGCAGACAGATTTCAAATCATTCTTGAAGATATTGATCCCAACGAATTAGTTCAATGGGATAAATATCTAGTTTCTAGCGGCGATACTTTGACCTCGATTGCAGAGAACTATCTAATTGACTTTGAACTGCTCAAAGAAATAAATGGACTGAAAGATGATACGATCTATGAATCAGAAGAATTAATTGTTCCAAGAGGTCCAAGCTGGATAAAAGATTATTTAAATAGGCCCGACATATACTATGTTCAGGGGGGAGATAGTCTTTGGTCAATAGCAAAGAAATTCGAAGTGACTATTAGAGATTTATCTATTTGGAACGATCTCAACCCAAGTAATTTTCTCCTCACGGGAACTAAAATTTTAATTTATCCTAAATACTTAAAACCTAGACCGGCTCCAAAAATAAATAGAAATAATATTTCGTATCCAGTAAAAACTGGCGATACGATTAATAAGATATCTTTGCGTTTTGGGATAACTAAGGATTGGATTCTAAAATGGAATGATATTGAAGACGAAAGTCTTATTTATCCAGGAGACATAATTAAACTTAATCTCTCTGAGATAAATTAAAATAATTTAAATTCCCATATAACGGTGAATGCTCTTTCATAATTATGTTTATAGGAGTATTTTTTAAAATTTCTAAATGAGGGCCAGCTTTATTTGAAAGAAATTTCTCCTCAAAAATTTTGGTGTTAATAAAATCTTTCAAACTTCTTGTGAGGTTTCCAGCTAAATAAATACCCTTTCCTGGAAGAAAGGACAAAGTCAGATCAGACAGAATTGTCGCTAATCTCTCTATAAAATCTTGTATGATTTCTTTTGCTACTAGATCATCATTTTTAGCCTGCGAAAAGATTTCTTCTGCACTTAAATTTTTTCTTGTCTTAATTTCATAAATTTTTGAAATTGCTTTTCCGGAGAGAGTATCCTCGATGGATTTAAAATGATGGAGCTTGGATAAATCCTCCCCAATTAATTCTTCAACACCTATGTTTGTATTGCCGTATTCAGAGGAGATTACAATTTGATTGTCTAACAAAATTGATACGCCCAATCCTGTGCCTGGGCCAAAATATAAAGAATTTTTATTATATGAACTTACTTCTTTATTTATTAAATTAATAAAATCTTTTTGATTAAGATAAGCATGTCCATATGCGATTGATTCCCAATCGTTCAGTATATGACATTCTTTCAGACTAAATTTTTCTTTTATTTCATTGGGATCTATTTTATAAGATCTGTTAGTCATTCTAATAATCCCCTCTAATTTTGGGCCAGCTGCAGAAATAACTATGTTTAAGACTTTTCCACTTTCTGTTGTCAAAAGGTCTTCCAATAACTTATCTAGACTTTTGCTACCTATATTTTTTTTAAATATTTTTTCGATTGAAGTCTTACCCTTTTCTGCGAAAGCATATCTGACATTAGTCCCACCTATGTCTAATAAAAAAACTTTTTCCATTAATTACATTTCAGTAGATAATCTGAAGAAAATAAATCTTCCCAAGGAATCATAAAAAGAAGGATAAATGTTTCCATTTCCTGGAACATAACCTATTTGTCCATTTACTGGAGGATCAATATCAAATAAATTATTTACACCAAATCTTAAGTCTATGTTTTCAAAAGTAGTATTTAGAGAGATGTCGAAATAAGTGAAACTTTTGAAAGGAACATTCTCATTATATGAAGTGTTGGATTTATCCAAATTGACGTCTTTAACTGAGCCCAAATATCTAAATTTAAAGGAAGTGCTAAGAGGCATATTTTGCCACTCACTTTCTATATCAATGGTTAAGATGTTTTGGAATTTAGGTGATGGGAGGCCGCAAATATTTTCATATTTTCCTCGGCAATCTGTGGCTAATTCGCTTGAAGCTTGATGAATTCTTCTTTTAAATAAAAAATTAGAAAAGTTTGAAACATTGACTTGTCCTACTGAAGTATCAAAACTACGTTTATATAAAAAATCTAATCCTGAAGTCTCATTTGAAACAAAATTTAAGAGAGGCGTATTAATTTTTCCAGAACCTTCATGAAAAGTTCCAGTTGAAGGATTTCTAGTAATGAGTGAACACCATTTTGATGAACCTGTTTCCAAACATTTAGTTAGGACAGTATCAGCATCTGAGGTATCTATTTGATCATCCAAATCTATATTGTAGAAATCAATTTCTACAAAATTTATAAGACCATTAAAAACAAACCCAAAGCTCGAGGTAATTGCTTCTTCTGGAAGTAAATTTTTATTTCCTCCTGTAGTTGTAGCAATTGAACTGGCTGGAGCTTCAATCAAACCATACAGTGAAGATGTGACGCCAGTTCTTGAACATTCAGATAGAGATCTCTCTGGATTGGATCCAGAACAAGGATCAGAACTAAGTGCCACGTATTTTGCATGAGTTTCTTCGAATAATTCATGAATGTCTGCAACTCTAATGGCTTTTTGTATTGAAGCTTTTAAGGAAATTAATTCATTTATTTTATAATTTATACCAACATCGAAAGCTTCAGATTTTTGAGAAAGCGAGTAATCAGAAAATCTATAGCTAGCCGATAGTTTGGTCGAGTTTTTAAATGGCACTAAACCTTCAATAAAATAATCGTCAACTTTGATCGTTCCAGAAAGTTGGTGTTGCTCAACCTGTTGACCAGCTCCATCATTTCCTTCAAAGTTCTTGTCAGGATTTTTTAACAGTGAAATCTTTCTTTTTTCTAAACCAATCACTATCGAAGGATTAAAGATTAAAGAATTCTCTAAATTAAGTTTCTTTGAAAAAAATAAAACTTGTTGAGATTCACTGCTTGAACCCGTTATCGATAAATTCAAATTTATATAATTCAAAGCATCTTGTGTAATCCCTAAAGCAGGATTATTTACAATTTGGTTTCCATTATTAATAAATATATTCCAAGGAACACAACCAGAATCATTAGAAACACAGCTGGGATTTAAAGCTGAACCAGCAATATTTAATGCATTTGCAGTTTTAGACTTCGATATGTCGTTGAAATAAATATACTCAAGGTCAGTCATAGATCTTTGAAGAAAGAACTGATATTCCCAATTTGCAAATGTTTTGCCTTCTAATTCAAGGATAAACCGATTATTTTGAAGATTAAATTCTTGTTGTCTTGGCAAACCTTCAAAATTTCTTCGGCTTAAAGTAACCGTCTGTGAATCATTGGATGAAAGGCCAAAATCTGAGCAAAGTTTTTCTATTTGTTGTGCTGACAAAAAAGGATGAGAACAAGGAATAGATACAGATTGACGGAACAGGAGTGAGTAATCTATTTGCGCTGTAGTTTTATCGGTTACGTGAAAAAAACTACTCTTCAATTGATGATTTTTATTAATTTTATGATCCAATAAAAAGCCAGTGCTCAATTTATTATCTGGCCTTTGAAGAAAATTATAGGAAGCAAAATTGTATGTTTTCCTTCCTGAAATAAAATCTGTGTCATCGACAAAATAAAAAGTCGAAGCTCCTATTTTGAATAAGCCTTCCTTACTAGCGCTTGAACCTCTGCAAACCGCATTGGCAGACAGTGCGCAATTGCTTATATCTCTCTGTGACCATCTAATTGGGTCTACTTTTCTGTAATTTATGTAGGTCGTGAAATGGGTGTCTTGAAAAATTTTATTTCCTATAATCACTGATAGATTGCCTTGATCGCCATCTCTTATGTTTTTTGGAGCAAGATCATAAGGTTTTGCTGAATGAATATCTCGTAAATAAGTATTATTATTTTTATGATTGTAAAAGCCTCCTTGAAAATCAACTTTTATCCCTTCAAAAGATCTATCCAAAATGAAGTTTATAACTCCACCAATTGCATCAGATCCATAAATGGTTGATTTTCCACCAGTTACAACGTCAATTCTTTTAACTAATGCATCAGGAATTTGATTTATATCGGCTTCCGCATGACCATCAAAGGGAGTTCCTGGAGAAAGACGTTTTCCATCAATTAATAGTAAAGTTCTATCTCCGCCTAAAGATCTTAAACTAACTGACGCAGTTCCAGTAGAAAAGCCAGACTGCAGTGCGGAATTGCCTGGTGTTATCTGGGGTAGCTTCGATAAATAGTCTTCTAATCTAAAAGTTCCACTTTTATCCAAATCCTCTTTAGTAATTGAGTAACTTGGATTTGCGGTTTCTAAATTATTAGATTTTATTAAACTCCCAGTTACAATTATCTCTTCTACACCTAAATTTTCTTGAGAAAAAATTAGGGAAGAGAAAAATAAAATTAAGATTAAATAATTTATCTTTGACATATGAATGAAGGAGTTAAAAACTCCTCCATTCTATATGTTTTGAAGATGATATTCGATATCTACTTAAAGACTTAAATTAAATCTCAAACCAATATTTCTTCCTGCCAATGGAACTTCATTTTTGACATACGAATTATGATTTCTTGCTATTTCATCAAGTAAATTTGTTCCGAATATTCCTAAAGTAAGATCTTCTTCGCCGTAAAGATCAAAACTTTTAGATACTGACAAATCCAGTAACTCAAAACCATTAGTAACAGATTCTCCTGAAGCAACGTCAGATTGTGAGTCTACGTCGGTTAAAGATACATCAATAAGTAAATCGTCTTGTGCATATTCAAATGAATATATAAACCTAGAAGGAGTTATTCTTGGAATAAATGTTCCGTCTGTGAATTTTCCTTCAACTGAATCTGTACCCACAGATACAGCTAATTCGCCTTGATATAAATCAAAAGAAGAACCGATACTTAATTCGTATCCTTCAAATTCTGCATCCCGTTGAGAATGGTTTGCAATTAACACCTCTTCTTTTTTAGTCGCAGTATCAAGAAGATAGATATAGTTATCAATATCATTTTTGAAATACAAAGCTGAAATTTCAAAACTGTTGACATCAAAATTGAATTGAAGATCAATGTTTTGTGACTCTTCTGTATTTAATGCAACGCTACCTATCTCGTATCTCTGAATTACTAAATGTTTGCCATTCATGAAGAGTTCAGTTGGTGAGGGTGCACGCTCTACAGCAGAAAGTCCTAGTGAAGCAGATATATTGTCTGTAAGACTTGTTCCAAAAGAAGCAGAATAGCTTAATCCATCGAAATCTAGATCGTGATCAACTGCATTTCCAGTTGCTGGCTTTATTGATCCTTTTCTGTTGATCTCATCAAAACGAATTCCAAAATCAACATCAATTTCATTTAAAGAAGTACCTAAATAGTAACCAATGGTTGTCTCGGTGCTATCAGTAGGCTCCATGAAAGCCTCTGAACCAATAACTGAAGATTCTTGGTCAGCATAATTGAATACAACCTTTTGCTCTAAAGAATCATTTGAGATATCAAATATTAATTGAACCTCCTCAGCATTATTAGTAAAAGTGGTAGGTCCCTCTTCTTCTTCTTCACAACCTGCGGGAACTGGGTCCTCTTCATGCCCTTCTTCTTCGAGATGTTGTTCTGTTAAAAGAGAATCGGTTTCTCTAAAAATATAAACAATGTCGTTGATAGGGCCATCAAGAAGACGTTTTCCCTCAACATTTATAACACTTGAATTAGTACTAGCAAAGATTCGTTCTTCTTCGTGTTCAGGACATCCTTGTTTTGGTTCGTGCTCTTCACCATGAAATGGAACACCATTGAGTTGATCAGAATTAACAAAAGAAATCCCATAGTAACCCCAGTCTCCTGTTTTGGATAAACCTGCGCGACTAGCTGCTAATTTTGAATCAGAATTAGGCAAAAAAGATTTCTCTTCTTCAGTATGTCCTGGCTCGTGAATAACTGCTTCATCAGGAATATCAAAGTTATCAAGATTTTTGTCTAAATGTGACAGGAAAATATTGAATCCTGAAACATTACTTGAAAGATTAATATTGTAGCTATCGCCGTCATTAACTGATTGAGATTCAAATCCAACATTAATAGACGTTTCTAAAATATCTTCTTTTGCAATCGTTTTATCCACAACGTTGACAATTCCGCCAATTGCTCCATTTGAATAAAGAATTGAAGATGGCCCTTTTACAATCTCAATTTGTTCAATTGCATTAAGATCTATTTCGATTGGGTGATCTGCACCCATGTAAGCAACGTCTCTTACAACCAAGCCATTGTTTAAAACCTTAACTCGATTTCCAGCCATTCCTCGAATAATCGGTTTTCCTACGGAAGCACCAAAATCTTGATTAGACACACCTAATAATGAATCAATTGACTCACCTAGATTTGAAATTCCTCTTTTAGAAACTTCTGCATATTCAACCACGTGAATTGGATTATTAATTGAAGATGAATCGCCTTCAATAAAAGCTGAAGCAACGATAAGTTCTTCAGTATCTTCTTGTGCGAGCAAGAAATTGGATACAGCCAATAAAGCTGTAAAAAAAATACATATAAATTTCATAAAAACTCCTGTTTTTAAATAAGTTAAAAAAATAAAAAAAGTTTTAACTAATTGGTGGAGCTCTTACATCTGAATTTTGTGTTTTAAAATTATTTAGATTTTCTTTTTTTGAAAAGTAATAAATACTTTGTGTAGAAATAAAATTTCCATCTAATTTATTAGTTTCAATAGAAAATTCAAGAAGATGACAAGAAATGCAATGTTGCTCAGATTCTTCTTCATGAAAGTCGTGCTCATGCTCTTGCTCAAATCCATGACTCGATAAGCTTAAAAGAGCGAATAAAGAAAGAAACAGAAAATGGCTATATTTCATAAACGTGTAATTATACTTAACGTGATAAAATTATAAAATGAGTTTTTTAAAAGACAAAAAGATACTGATCGTTGGTGTTGCCAACAAATTTTCTATTGCTGCTGGTATTGCTGAGTCCATGCATTCTCAAAGCGCAAACATTATTCTTTCCTATCAATCCGATAGGTTAAAGAAGAAAGTTGAGCAAGTTGGAAGTAAAATTAATTGTGAAGCTTACATCGAATGCGACGTTTCTAATGACGAATCCATTGCTAATTTAATAAATGAAGTAGAATCAAAATGGGGTTATTTGGATGGTTTAGTTCATGCTGTGGGATTTGCTCCCGCAAATGAATTAGAAGGAGACTTTACAGAGGTCGCCACCAGAGAAGGTTTTAAAATAGCTCATGACATTAGTGTCTTTAGCTTCACTGCTCTTGCAAAGGCTTCAAGAAAACTCATGAAAGATAGAAATGCTGCTTTACTAACATTATCTTATCTTGGAGCAGTAAGGACCTTGCCAAATTACAATGTCATGGGTGTTGCAAAAGCCGGATTAGAATCTACTACTAGATATTTAGCCAATAGTTTAGGAAAAGAAAACATTAGAGTGAATGCCATATCTGCCGGACCTGTTAAAACTCTGGCTGCTTCAGGAATAAAAAGCTTTAGAAAAATGCTCTCCTATAATGCTTCGAGAGCTCCATTAATGAGAAATATCACAACTGAGGAAGTTGGTAATGCTGCTGCCTTTCTTTGTTCAGATTTAGCCAGTGGAATTACTGGAGAGATTTTATATGTGGACGCTGGATTTAATATTACGGCGATGGGAGATCTTTCGGAAGTAGATTAGTTTATTGAAGCTTTTTCTCTTAATTGACCGTAAAGGTAATCTTTTTCAATTTCATTCAAAGCAAGGTTTAAGGCATTCTTTGTCTCAGTTATTTCTTCTAAAGAAATTACTCCTTCAAAATCTTTAACATCTAATAATTGTATGATGTAAGCATCGCCAAGATGAACATTACTGATGATTGAGTTATCGCCTTCTAATTGAGAAACAGAAAAAATTGAATTTGTTACTTCTTGAGGAAATAAACTTGTGTCTCTTTCAACGTCAGAATAAGACACGAATCTTTCTAGATTCACTTCATTTTGTAAATTAGAAATATCTTCATTAATTTTTTCAGGCATCAATATTTGAGCAGAAGCTAATTTTAAAGTTTCTTCAATTTCATTTTTTACGTCGCTCAGAGATTTTAAAGTGCTTGGAAAAAATTCATAAGGTTCAATTAGTAAGTAACCCCCATTGAAATCATATGGACCATATAGTTCATCTAAAAAGATATTGTTTCGCTCAAAATCGTCGATAAATTCTAAATCCTCATACTCAGTAATAAGATCAGTAATAGATAAATTCTTATTATCTTCAATAAAAAAATCATAAGACTCAGAGATTTCACTTAAAGTTGTATTATCTAAATTTTCATCTATTTCATTTAAAATATTTTGTAGTTCCTCTTCGGATTTAACGGATATTATCCTTTCAGCTACTTGTTCATCAGATAAATCAAAAATATTTTTTTGTGTAACTTTCAGAATATGAAATGAATTATCTAGTTCAATTATTTGCGACACCTCTTGAGGATTCAAAGAAGCTAATTCTTGTTCAAATTCTTCTGGGAATAAAGTTCCGTCTGTGAAGCCGAGGTCTCCACCAATCTTATTGGTTCCAATATCGTCTGAATAAAGCGTAACTAGTTCTTCAAATGTTTCCTCGCCTTTAGCAATTCTAGAAATAATCTCGTCTGCAATGAGTCTTTTTTCCTCTTTTGCTTGATTATCTTCGTAAGACAATTGAATATGGCTTACTCTTATTTGTCCGTTTAAGTTTTGAGAAGATTTTAAGGCTATCTTTTCGTCTTCAATTTCATCACTAGTAATTTGAAAATTTTCCTTAAAGTTATCTTTAGAAAAAAATACAGATCTAAAATTTATTTTTTTTAAAGATTTAAATTCGCTGGGATAATTATTGTAATAATCTTCTATTTCTTCATTCGATATTTCTTGCGAAGTTGCTAACTCCTCCAAAGAGATTTTTCTAAATCTTAAATCCCTTTTTTGTTTAGAGTTTGCAATAAAATTTTTAGCTTCATTAGTAGATATAAAAGCAGTATTGTCATAAAAATCTAGTAACCTAGACGCTAAATATTTTGATTGAATCAGTTCTCTATAATCATCAACCGTCATCCCCAATCTTGTTAATAACCCTCTAAACAAATCTGCATCAAATTTTTCTTCTGAATAAAGACTTAAATCGCTTCTGATTAAATCATTAATATTTTCTTCAGATATTTTTAAACCAATACTTTCAGCCTGTTGAGAAAACATTTCTTTAAAAATGATAGATTCCTTTGTAAAACTTTCTATTTCTTCTTCAGTAAAGTCTTGTGATTCATTAAGACTTGAAGCTATTCTATTTGCTTCTAAATTGTATTCACCAATATGAATGCCTTTGCCATTCACAGAAAATATTTCATTGCTTGAAATATTAGAATTACCTATAAATCCTCCAAAAGTTGCTACTAGTACGAAAACAATTAGACCCACAATGATTGAAGAACCAGTAGAGGATAAATTTTTTCTTATATTTGATATGGCTGACATAATTCCAAAAAAAAACGCGCCATTACGACGCGTTTTTAATTATACAGTTATTACAAACTGTCTTTAAGAGCTTTTCCTGGCTTGAAACCAACACCTTTAGAAGCAGCTATTTGAATACTTGCTCCTGTTTGTGGATTTCTTCCCATTCTTGCTGCTCTTTCTCTTACCAAGAAGGTACCAAAACCAACCAAAGCAACTTGGTCACCACTACTTAATGCACCTGATATACCGTCTAATACAGCATCCAGAGCTCTCCCCGCTTCAGCCTTTGACATGTCAGTTGCAGACGATACTGCATCAATTAATTCCGCTTTATTCATAACTCTCTCTATTTAAAAATTAAAAAAATGTATTAATTACTAATAATGATTAATAACCATATTCATTTATATCCTAAGTTTGAGGGATGTCAAGCGGATCTGATTAACTCTTAGATAAAATTTTAATGAGTTTCAAGCTTATTTTTTTTATTTTTTGAAATTTTTTGGGTTTTAGAATTTTCTTCCTTTTCACTAACCCAAGGTTTAGGTTCTTCAGTAAATACTACCTTGAAAACTTCGTCTATCCATTTGACAGGCTTAATTTGTAAATTGTCTTTTATTTTTTCTGGTATTTCTTTTAAATCCCCGAGATTACCGTCAGGAATTAAGACTGTCTTTATCCCTCCTCTTCTAGCAGCAAGTAACTTTTCTTTTAAGCCACCAATTTTCAATACTTCACCTCTAAGGGTAATTTCTCCAGTCATGGCAACATCGGCTCTAACTGGTAAGTTCGCTAACACGGATGTTACAGCAGTAACCATTGCAATTCCTGCGCTTGGACCGTCTTTTGGTGTGGCTCCTTCTGGCACGTGAATATGAATATCATTTAATTCATGAAAGTCTGGGTTTATACCTAATCCCTCAGATCTAGACCTAACTACAGAAATTGCGGCCTGTATAGACTCTTGCATGACGTCTCCAAGTTTACCAGTCTTAATAATTTTTCCCTTTCCTTTAAAGGCAGAAGCTTCAATAGTTAATAATTCGCCGCCTACTTGAGTCCAAGCTAACCCTGTAACTTGGCCGATTCTATCTTTCTCTTTGGCTTCACCAAAATCGAATTTTTTTACTCCGAGGAAGTCTTCAATGTTTTTTGATGAAATTTTCTGTTTCGTTTTTCTTTTGAGATCAGCAATTTTTTTGATAGTTTTTCTACAGATTTTTGCTATTTCTCTTTCTAAGGCTCGCACGCCAGCCTCTCTCGTGAAATATCTGATTGCATCTAAAATTCCAGAATCTTCGAAGGATATTTCATTTTCTTTAAGACCATTATTTTCTAACTGTTTAGGGACTAAATAATTTTTGGCAATACTTAATTTTTCATCCTCTGTGTAACCAGGAAGTCTTATAATTTCCATTCTGTCTAACAGTGGACCAGGAATGTTCAAAGAATTAGCAGTACAAACAAACATTACATCTGAAAGATCATAATCAACTTCTAAGTAATGATCGTTAAATGTATGGTTTTGTTCTGGGTCTAGGACTTCCAATAAAGCTGAAGAAGGATCACCACGATAGTCAGCTCCGATCTTATCTATTTCATCCAACAAAAATAAAGGATTCTTGACGCCAACTTTAGACATTTTTTGTAAAATCTTTCCAGGCATTGAGCCAATATAAGTTCTTCTATGTCCTCTAATTTCTGCCTCGTCTCTAACTCCGCCGAGGGCGACTCTTATAAATTCTCTGCCTGTAGCTCTTGCAATAGATTCTCCAAGAGAGGTTTTTCCAACTCCAGGAGGGCCTACAAGACATAAAACTGGACCTTTAATCTTGCTTACTCTTTTTTGAACTGATAAAAATTCTAATATTCGCTCTTTTACTTCTTCAAGACCATGATGGTCGTTTTCTAAAATTTCAGAAGCTTTTGTAATACTTTTTTGAATCTTTGATTTTTTCTTCCAAGGAATGCTGATCATCCAGTCTATATAACCTCTAACAACTGAAGCTTCAGCTGACATTGGTGGCATTAGTTTGAATTTGTTTAATTCAGTATTAACTTTTTCTACGGCTTCTTCGGGCATACCTGAATCTTTAATTTTTTTCTCAATAACTTCTATTTCGTCATCAACATCTTCGCCTTCGCCCATTTCTTTTTTCAGAGCTTTCATTTGTTCACTCAGATAGTACTCCTTCTGGCTTTTTTCCATTTGCTTTTTGACTCTGTCTCTAATTTTTTTCTCCATTTGAGTCAAATCAAGTTGATTTTCGAGTAGCGAAACTAAGTTTTTTGATCTTTCTTCTAAATCTATTTCTTCAAGCAAAATTTGTCTATCTTCTAAAGATAGTGATAAATGCCCAACTAAAGTATCAATGAGTTTATCTAACCTCTCAATCGAACGTGCTTGACTTAAAACTTCTGGTCTAATTTTTGCTGAAGATTTGGATAGATCCTTAAATTGAGATTTGAGTGTATTCAAATAACTTTGCTGTAAATCGTCATCCATAGATTTTGAATTCAAAATTTCAACTTCTGATTCAACATAATCCTTCTTATCTTTTATCTTTTCTAAACTAGCTCTTTTGATGCCTTCGACTAGAACTTTGAAAGTACCGTCTGGTAATTTGATTAATTGTAAGATAGTTGAAACTGTTCCGATCTTATACATCTCATCAATAGATGGATCTTCATCGTTCGCATTCCTTTGAGCAATAAGCATCACAGATTTATCTTCAGACATTGCTTTCTGAAGAGCATTTATAGACTTATCTCTTCCAACAAATAAAGGAGTAACAACCCCTGGAAAAATTACAACATCTCTTAATGGTACTAAAGGTAATAACATAACTTTCTTTTATATAATTTTATAATAAGGACAAAAGTTAAAAAAACAAGTGACTAATTTTTTTCTTCTTGTGCTTTTGATTCATTTTGGTAAACGTAAAGAGGTGCTGATTCTCCATTAACGCATGAAGAATCGACAACAACTTTTTCCAACTCATTTTCAGATGGAACCTGATACATGGTGTCTAAAAGAATATTTTCTATTATAGATCTCAACCCTCGCGCACCGGTTTTCATAGAAATTGCTTTCTTAGCTATCTCATTTAATGCATCATCACGAATGTCTAATTCAACATTTTCCATTTCGAAAAGTTTATTAAACTGTTTAGTCAATGAATTTTTGGGTTCAGTCAAAATTGTAACCAAAGCTTCTTCGTCAAGTTCCTCTAAACAAGCTGTAACGGGAAGCCTTCCTATGAATTCCGGAATTAATCCATATTTAATCAAATCCTCTGGTTTAACTTTTTTGATTGTTTCAGCTGCACTCTTAGATTCAAGTTTCCTTGTTACCGATGCCTCAAAGCCAATACCTTTCTCATCTGAGCGACTTCTTATGATTTCATCTAGTCCTGAAAAAGCTCCACCACAAATAAACAATATATTTGATGTATCTACTTGAAGAAATTCTTGCTGAGGATGTTTTCTTCCTCCTTGAGGGGGAACAGAGGCAGTTGTGCCTTCAATTAACTTAAGCAATGCTTGTTGTACTCCTTCACCAGAAACATCTCTTGTAATGGATGGATTATCAGATTTTCTGGCAATTTTATCTATTTCATCGATATAAACGATTCCCAGCTGAGCTTTTTCAACGTCGTAATCGCATTTTTGTAATAACTTTTGAATAATATTTTCTACATCTTCGCCAACATATCCTGCTTCAGTAAGAGTTGTTGCATCAGCTATAGTAAAGGGAACATCAAGAAGTCTTGCCAAAGTTTGTGCTAGAAGAGTTTTACCGCTTCCCGTTGGGCCTAAAAGTAAGATGTTGCTTTTTCCCAACTCGACATCGTCAGCTAAATTTGTATTTTTTAATCTCTTATAATGATTATAAACAGCTACTGAAAGAATTTTTTTTGCATCGCTTTGACCTATAACGTATTGATCAAGAATTGCATTTATCTCTGCGGGGATAGGAAGATTTTCTTTCTTATCCTCATTTTTGTCGTCATTGGAATCCTCTTTTATGATGTCATTGCATAGAGCCACGCATTCATCGCAAATGTAAACTGATGGACCGGCAATAAGTTTCTTAACTTCACTTTGATTCTTCCCACAAAATGAACAAAATAATTGTTTCTCTTTAGTTTCAGTATCTGTCATATTTCTGTTCTTTCACTCAAAACTTTATCAATCAGACCGTATTCGCAAGCTTCTTCACCCGACATAAAATTATCACGTTCCGTGTCTTCAGAAATTTTATCAAGTGATTGACCGCAATGATTTGACAAAATTTCATTTAATTTAGTTCTTATTTTTAACATTTCTTTGGCTTGAATTTCAATATCTGTTGCTTGTCCTTGGAAGCCACCCATAGGTTGATGAATCATTATTCTAGAATTTGGAAGAGCAAATCTTTTTCCCTTAGAACCTCCAGCAAGAAGCACTGCTCCCATGCTGCAAGCTTGTCCGATGCATAAAGTACTAATGTCAGGCTTGATGTAAGTCATTGTGTCATATATCGAAAGACCTGAAGTCACAGATCCTCCAGGAGAATTAATGTAAAGATTAATATCTTTATCAGGATTTTCTGCTTCCAAAAATAGAAGTTGAGCAACAATTAAATTTGCCATCTGGTCTTCAACTGTTCCGGTGATAAATATTACTCTTTCTTTAAGAAGTCTTGAGTAAATGTCGAATGCTCTCTCCCCTCTTGGAGTTTGTTCCACTACCATTGGAACCAGCTGGTTAAAAGTTTTCATTTAAATAATTTAACTCATTGACATAATTTCTTCAAAGTTTAGTTTTTCATATTCACATTTTGCTTCTGAGGATATAAGTTCTGTAACCTGTTCCTCTAAAGCTATGGATTCAATGTTTTTTAACTGTTCTTCGCTACTAAAAATCCATTTTTTATATTGTTCAGGGTCTTTAAACCCGCTAGCTCTCTCATCGATAAGTTCTTTTATGAGATCATCATCTTTTTTGATTTTTCTTTCTTCTATAATTTTATTAAGAATCACACCTAATCTAACCCTTTTGGTGGCATTTTCTTCAAATGTGTTGATTGGTAATTCTTCATCCTTCAGCTTTGTTGGATCCATCCCCATTTGTTGGGCAGCTGAATTTCTAAGATTTTGAGCTTCTGCTAAAACCATTGCTGAAGGGATTTCTATGAGATTTTGTTCCTCTACAGCGTCAAAAATCCTTTCCTTCAATTTTCTTTTTTCTGTAATTCTTAAATCCTTTTCTAGTTGTTTTTTCAAGTTATCTTTAAATTCTTCTTCAGATTTTGATGGAATCCCAGCTTGCTCAAAAAAACTCTCATTCAATTCAGCTGGTTGAGTTTCTAAAACTTCGTTAACAGTAATTTTAAATAATGTTTCTTTACCTTTTAAATTTTCAGCATGGTAATCATCAGGAAATTTCAGATTTAAGTCTTTCTTTTGTCCAATCTTTAATCCAATTAAGCCATCCTCGAAACCTGGAATCATATTCTTAGATCCAATTTCTATAAGATAGTCTTTTGCTTCTCCACCTTCAAATTTTTCATTTTCTAAGAATCCTTCAAAATCAATTTTTGCAAAACATCCTTCAGATATCTCTTTGTCAATCTTTTCAAGCTTGCCAAATCTCTTTTGCATTTTAGTAATTGTGGTCTTTATATCTTCTTCGCTAAGATCGCATGTGGGTTTTTTAATCTTTAAATTAGAAAATTTCTTCAAATTAAATTCAGGATAAACTTCATAGGATGCTTCTACATTTATATCTTTATTAATGTCCATGGATAACGGATTAATTGCAGGCTGACCCACCACAGAAATCTTTTTTTCTGTAATCAATTTATAGAATTCATTCGTCATAGTTTCGTAAATAACTCTGGCTCTGAGCTGTTCACCATAGTATTGTTCAATCACTTCCAGAGGAGCTTTTCCTTTTCTATACCCTTTTAGATTAGATGATGCTTGTTCTTTAGAGAGCTTAATTTTGTATTCTTGCAACAAATCTTTTGAAAGAATCTTAAATTTAAGTTTTTGTAATTTATCTTTTTTTCCTAATCCAAACATATTTTTCTCCATATGGGGTGGACGATGGGACTCGAACCCACGACAACCGGTACCACAAACCAGCGCTCTACCAACTGAGCTACGCCCACCATATTTTGGCCTCCCGGGCAGGATTCGAACCTGCGACCCTCTGCTTAGAAGGCAGATGCTCTATCCAACTGAGCTACCGAGAGAATAATTATGAATGTATTCTAACTAAAAGGTTTGAAATAGTCTTCTGATCAAGTTGTGGCTCTCGGTTAGGATTCGAACCTAAACTTGTTTAATAACTTCCTTGTCGTAAAACAAATGTTTTCCATTAAAACACCGAGAGGAACTCCGTTTCCTCTTCTCCAGAAGATATTATACAAAAATATATTGACATTTGGTCGGGGTGGAGGGATTTGAACCCCCGACATCCTGCTCCCAAAGCAGGCGCGCTACCAGGCTGCGCTACACCCCGAAAAAAAATTTTGAGGAATGTTATCATAGGAAATAATAATGACTATAGTACTTGACGGAAAAAAGTTATCTGAAAAATCAGAAGAAGATCTCAAAAGAAGAGTTTCTGTAATTAAAAAAAGTACTGGATCCACACCAATTTTGGCAACAATTCTAGTAGGTGATAATCCTGCTTCAGCTACGTACGTAAAAATGAAAGGAAATGCTTGCCAAAGAGTTGGCATGGAATCTTTAAAAATTGAACTTCCAGAAGATACATCAACAGATGATTTAATAACCGAAATAGAAAAATTAAATAAAAATAAAGATGTTCATGGAATTCTTCTTCAACATCCAGTTCCAAAACACATAAACGAGAGAAAATGTTTTGATTGCATTGATGTTCGTAAAGACGTTGATGGCGTAACGAGTCTTGGATTTGGCAAAATGAGTATGCAAGAAAATGCTTTTGGATCATGCACTCCGTATGGGATTATGAGACTTTTAGAAGAATATAAAATTGAACTTGAAGGTAAATTAGCCGTTGTGGTTGGTAGAAGTCCAATTTTAGGTAAACCTATGGCAATGATGCTTTTAAATAAAAACTGCACAGTTACTATATGCCATTCAAAAACATTAAATCTTTCAGATGAGATTAATAAAGCTGATATTGTTATAGGTGCATTGGGAATACCAAAATTTATCAAAGGAAATTGGATAAAAGACAATGCGATTGTGGTAGATGCTGGTTATCATCCTGAAAAGTGCGGAGATGTTGAGTTAGATTCTGTAATTAACAGATGTAAAGCTTATACTCCGGTTCCAGGAGGGGTAGGACCTATGACTATTAATACGCTGATTTTACAGACTATTGAGAGTTGTGAAGCAACTCTAAGATAATCTTTTTACTTTTCCCAATATTCATTTTTAAGAAGCCTTTTATATAATTTACCCGTGGGATGACGCGGCAATTCTGGCCTAAAATCTATAGATTTGGGACATTTAACATGAGAGATTTTCTCTCTACAATAGGCCATAAGTTCTTGTTCTAAATTATTTTCAATTTCATTCATATCCTGCGGCTGAACTACAGCTTTAACTTCTTCACCCATTTCTTCATTGGGGACTCCAAAAACAGCGACATCAGCAACCTTAGGGTGCATGACTAGTATATCCTCTGTTTCTTTTGGATAGATATTAACTCCTCCAGAAATGATCATAAAAGCTTTACGATCAGTTAAATACAAGTAATCGTCATCATCTAAATAACCAACATCTCCAAGTGTCGAAAAACCCTGTTTAGATCTAGACCCTTTGGTTTTTTCTGGGTCGTTATGATATTTAAAACTTTGAGAAGTTGGTCCTTCAAAATAAATAGTGCCCTCTTCGCCCTTTGGCACTTCATTTCCATCGTCGTCTAAGATATGAATTGGACCTAATAAAGATTTTCCAACGGTACCTTTATGACTTAACCACTCATCAGAATTGCATGCTACGAACCCATTGAATTCAGTTCCAGCATAATATTCATGAATAATTGGCCCCCACCAATCTATCATCTTTTCTTTGACTTCAACTGGACATGGTGCCGCAGCATGAATAGCTACTTTATGAGAACTGAGATCATATTTATTGAGTATCCCAGGATCACTCTTCAAAAATCTTACAAACATTGTTGGAACCCATTGAGAATGAGTTACTTTATATTTCTCAATGAGTTTTAAAGCTTCTTCAGGATCAAATTTTTCCATAATTATTGAAGTTGCGCCCAAAGCTTGAAATCCAGTATTAAATCCCAAGGGTGCAGAATGATACAGTGGAGCAGGAGAAAGATAGACAGAATCAGAACTTGCTGCGTACATTCCCTCAACAACTCTAGTAAGCCCAAGATCCTCTTCTTCTGGAGTGTATGGCAAAGGACTTAAGTTAATTTCTCTACTTACTCCTTTAGGTTTTCCGGTTGTTCCTGAGGAGTACAACATTGAAGATCCCTGACATTCGTCATTTATGGGTGTTATTGGAAGTTCTGAGATTGATTTTTCAAGCGATAAATAATCTTCTGTTTCTCCATCGATCATAAATTTATTAACATCTTTTAATAAAGGAGTTAATAATTTTGCATTTTCCTCTAAAAATTTAGAAGTTATAAAAACTTTAGCTCCACAATCTTTTACAATGTATTCGACCTCTTCTGGTTGTAATCTCCAACTTATGGCAGTGTAAATCAAACCACTTCTATAGGCAGCTGCAGCAATTGGAAGAAAGTGTTTATGGTTTTCCATCATAAAAGCCATACTATCGCCTGCATTTAAACCTAAAGATCTAAATAAGTGTGCTATTTGATTTGATAATTCATTTACCTCTTGATGGGTGAGAATTTCACCACTTCCAGCCATGATAATTGCTGGTTTATCCTTAAATTTTGGTCCATTTACTCCCGGATGCATTTTTACTCCTCTATTTGATATAAAATATTAATTCAATCTGATTGAAATTAACAATGGAAAATTTAAAAAGACTACCCGTGATATGTTCTATGGGAGGATTAAATTCTGGGGGTAGAACTTCCGGAAACATATCTTACAGCAGATTAGTCTACGAAAATTTATCAAATGAAGAAAAAAAAGAAGTTTTAAAAGATTTAATTTCTTTATCCGAAGAAAAGAAAACAGAAAAAGAGATTTTATCTGGAACACTGATTAGGCAGATCGATGATTTTCTGGATCCTAAAGGTTTGATGACAAAACAGATAGGCGTGAATGCCGGAGCCAAACTTCCTGATTTTTACGAAATTGACAATTTATATAATTCGAAACAACATCCTCGAGGGATAAAAATGACTGTATTTGGAGTTAATGATGCTCTCTATAATTTGGGAATAAATTGGAGAGAAGATATTCAACCTTTATTAGATCCAAACCGAGTGGCTGTGTTTGCTGGTCCTGCAATTGGTCAATTAGATGAAAAAGGTCTTGGAGGTTTAATGCAGTCTAGATTGCAAGAGAAAAGAGCAAGTTCTAAACACCTATCTATGTCATTGATAGAAATGTCAGCAGACTTCATTAACGCATACATTCTTGGTTCTGTTGGAAAAAGCGGTCAAGTAGCAGGAGCTTGTGCAACTTTCTTTTATAACCTCAATGCAGCCACTACGTTAATAAAATCTAACGAAGTTGATTTTGCTGTAATAGGATCTGCAGAAGCTCCTATAAATCCTGAAGTCACTGACGGATTTTTTGCTACAACAGGTATAGCGGATGACAAAAAAATATTAGCTATGCAAGAAAGACATGGTGAGCCTTTTGACAAAGTAGATTTTTCCAAAGCGTGTAGACCATTTGGAGACAACTGTGGTCTTGTTTTGGGAGAATCATCTCAATTTGCAATTGTGACATCCCTTGAATTTGCAATTGAAATTGGCGCAGAAATTTTATGTGCCGTACCAAACGTCTTTATCAATTCTGATGGAATTAAAAAATCAATCAGCTCTCCAGGAATAGGAAATTATTTAACTATGGGGCAAGCGTTTAAAAGGTATCTCAAAGATCATGAAAAACCTAAACTTTCCTGTGTGATTGCTCATGGTACAGGAACTTTTCAAAATAGAAGCACCGAATCCGACGTATTAAGTAAATGTGCGACATCTTTGGAGATGAAAAATTTAAAAGTTACTGGATTGAAAGGCTATTTAGGCCACACAATGGGACCGGCTGGAGGTGACCAACTTGCATGCTCTTTAGGAATTTTTGATCGTGGAATTATTCCTGGACTTATCTCAACTCCTAAACTCGCCGATGATGTGATCACTAATAACTTAAATTTTTGTATGGAAAACGAAGAAATAGATACATCTGATTTAGACGCATTTTTCTTAAACGCAAAAGGATTTGGAGGAAATAATGCTACCACAAGCATTTATAAATCTAACTTTGTAACAAAAATGCTCCCAAAATTATTTTCCAAATCCAAGCTTACATCTTATGAAGCTGCATTAGAAAAAACTAGAGAAAATAAACTTGTATATAATTCAAATTGTTTAGAAGGAAATTTCAACCTCATATACAGAGCTAACGAAGAAATTTTGAATCCAGAGACGGATTTGGAGATGACTTCTGAAGCAATAAAATTAAAAGATTACCCTGAGATAAAACTTTAATTATCTATTCAAAGGTTTGTCTTTTGGGAATAATCTTCTAATTAGAAATACGAATGGTAAAAGATAAATGTACCATTTAGGAAAAATCCTTTGAATGAGGTCGTATGCATGAGCATCTGAGCCCACAAGAATCCTTTTATTTTTTTTCTTGATATTTTTTAAAATGATTTTGGCTGCGGTATTAGCATTAATTGGCGCCTTATCTTTGAAAAGCTGACCAGCCTCCTCAACAGTTTTTGCTTGCGTTCCAAAAAGATTTGGTCCGTCTTCAGCATCTTCATCAAAATCGAACTTTCCATTTTTAGCTCCAATGTTCGCTATGTTAGTACCAATATGGCCTGGGTGAACTGAATAAACCTCCACATTTGATTTTTCCATTTTCATTTCTAAGGCGAGACTCTCTGTAAAACCTCTTACGCCATATTTTCCAACATGATAAATAGATTGATTTGGAACACTCAACAAACCGAATATGGAAGACGTATTTATAATTGCTGCCTCGGGGCGTTCTTTCAGAAAAGGTAAAAATGCTCTAGTACCGTTTATTACCCCGTGAAGTAGTATGCCTAATCCCCATTCCCAGTCTTCGTCGGTGGAATCTTCCACTGTCGAAGAAAGTGCTACGCCAGCATTGTTAAAAACCATATCTACTGATCCATGTTCTTCGATAACTTTTTCAGGTAGATCGAATACAGCCTGTTTATTTCCAACATCTACAATGTGTTTTGAAACGCCTACGTTATATTTTTTTAATAATTCTGCGGTTTCGTTTAGAGTCTTTTCATTTATTTCAACTAGAGCTATATTTGCTCCGTTACTAGCTAACTCTATAGCCAATTCTCTCCCCATACCTGACCCTGAGCCAGTTATGACGGCTACTTTGTTTTTAAAATCTTTCATTATTCAATTATTCCCTCCTCGACAAGGACATCCATTAATTTGTCAATGTCCAGACCTTGAATAGTATATTCAGTGCCTAAAACGTTTGTAAATAGTTCTTTTCCATAGGACTCAAATTTATAACTTCCGCTGCAACTAAAAGGTTCATCTAATTTTATGTAATCATGGATTTCTTTATCGGACAGAGATTTCATAGTTAATTCTGCAATTGAAAACGATTGCCACAAAATTTTTCCATTAAGGCATATGGCCATACCGCAATTCTGAAAATGTGATCTTCCGGAAAGTTTTTTCAAAGATTGAAAAGCATTTTCTGGATTTTCAGGTTTATTTAATACTTCGCCATCTAGGGCGCATACTTGATCAACCCCTACAACGTAATAATTTTCTTTTATATCACTTACGGTTAGTGCTTTTTCTGTGGCCAATTGCATGGCTAAGTTATTAAATTCAATTCCTTTGAAATTAAGTTTTATTAATTCTTCATCAACATCTGATTTGACGAATTCACAATTTATCCCATGAGCTTCAACTATTTCTCTCCTGATGGATGAAGCGGTTGCGAATATTAAAGGTTTAAGAAGTCTTTTTTGAGCCGAAGACAAATTAGTTGTCGGTACTAATTAAATTCATAAACTCAGCTCTTGTATTAGCGTTTTTCCTAAAAGCACCTAGCATTCTACTTGTTACTGTGCTGGTTTCAGTTTTATGAATTCCTCTAGTAGTCATACACATATGAGCAGCATCAATGACAACTGCTACGCCTTTAGGATTTAAAACTTCCTCAATGGTGTCAGCAATTTGTGCTGTCATCGTTTCTTGAGTTTGTAATCTTTTACCAAATAGATCAACCATTCTCGCTAACTTACTTATTCCTACTACTTTCTTATTTGGGATGTACCCTACGTGAGCTACGCCGATAATAGGAACCATATGATGCTCGCAATGAGATTCAACCCTAATACCTTTGACAATAACCATTTCGTCGTAACCTTCGACTTGTTCAAAAGTTCTTGCAAGAACTTCTTTTGGATCTTCATGGTATCCAGCGAAAAATTCATCGTAAGCTTTAATGACTCTTTTTGGGGTATCCACTAAACCTTCTCTTGAAGGATCATCGCCTGTGTAAGCAAGAAGAGTTTTTACTGCCTCCATAGCTTGGTCTCTTGAAGGCCTGAAATTAATTATTTTTTCGTTTTTCTTCATAATATATTTTGTAATTTACCAGATTCTTCTATGAATTTCTTCAATTAGACTAATTCTTATTAGAGTATAAATTTTATTATTCGGGAAAGGGGCTAAAAGGAAAGGGTTTTAAATCAGAACTATAAGTAACAAAATCAATTATTTGACTTAGATAGTTTCTTAACTTAATTGAAAAACCTAATAAATTTTCATTCGGTTTTTTTGTAAAAATAGTAAATAAAAATTGAATACCAGCGATAAACCAAAGAATAATATCGGTAAAGGTAAAAACAAATAAAAAAATAACGACCAAAATTAATCTTAACCAGATGGAGGTCTCTTTAATATTTTCGACTACCTCTTCTGTATTCACAGTTACCACTTCTTGAATAGTTTCCTTTTTTACCTTACTTTTAGCCATAGTTAAGTGTCCCTATTATCGCCTTCAATCAAAATATCTGCAAAACAATCTTTTGGATTTTCTTTCTCAAAAATTATTTTATTTAAAATATCCACAATTGGCATTGTTAAATTAAGCTCCTTCTTTTTTTTAAAAATTATTTCCAAAGTACCTATGCCTTCGACAACTTGATTTACTTTCTTCAATGACGCTTCTACGTCCATGCCCCGCCCTAAATAGTACCCAAAAGAATAATTTCTGCTATTTGATGAACTAGATGTAGCTATGAGGTCTCCCACTCCAGCCAATCCCATTAAAGTTTCGGGGCTTGCTCCTAAAGATTTTAATAATTCTGACATTTCATGAAGGCTTCTGGTAAGAATCATTGCCTTAGTATTAAATTTACTTCCTAGACCATCGGCTATGCCTGCCGAAATAGCATAAATGTTTTTTAGAGACCCCGATAATTCGACTCCTTTTTTATCATTAGATAAAAAAACTTTAAAAAAATTATTGTTAAAGCTTTTCGAAATCTTTTCTGCCCTAGAAAGATCATCTCCTGCTAAAACTGACGCAGAAACTTGTTGTTCCATCACTTCTTTTGCTAAGTTAGGTCCTGAGATGGTAAATATTTTTGAAGAGTCAATATTAAATTCTTTGATAAGAACATCTGAAATTGTATAAAAAGAATTTTTATCAATTCCTTTTGAAGCGATTATAAACTCCTTTTTTTTTAAAATTTCTTCATTGACTAATTTGAGGACAGATAAAATCTCTTTCGAAGGTATCGCTATAATCCATAAATCAGAAAAAATACTAAATTCACTTAAATTTTTAGTAATTTTTATATTTTTATTTATTTTGAAATCAGGATGATAGATTTTATTAACTTTATCCTTTGAAATTGAATCAAAAACCTCACTGTTTTTGGTGTATAAAAGACACTCTTCACCATTATTGGTTAATAAATTAGCAAGAGCTGTTCCCCAAGAACCCGAACCAAGAATAGAAAAACGATTGATCATTAAATTTTTATTTTTGTTTCTTAGAAAAAAAAATTATAGTCTAACTTATAATTTCTTATGGATTCTTTCAATGCAAAATCTATTGGGTTCTGGATAGGACTGATTTTTTTTATCACTGTTATTTTACTGCCTAATCCAGAAGGTTTGACGAATGACGGCAGACTTACTTTAGCGGTATTTCTTTTAATGGGAGTTTGGTGGGCTTTTGAGGCACTACCTTTACAAGTAACTGCTTTGATGCCACTGGTATTTTTTCCTTTGCTAGGAGTTATAGAGATTGGAGTTATCAGTAAGGAATACATGAACAAAGTTCAATTTCTTTTTGCTGGAGGTTTTCTAATAGCTATAGGAATACAAAAATGGGGTCTTCACAAGAGAGTTGCTTTGAATATTTTGAAGTTAAGTGGCTTGAATGCAAGCGGCATAATTGCCTCTTTCATGCTAGCAAGTGCCTTGCTAAGTATGTGGGTAATGAATACTTCTACCGCAATAATGCTTCTACCAGTTGCAGTATCAGTTATTAAAGTAATTAACGATACTGTGAAAGAAATCGATAAGAAGCAGTCTTTCAACTTTCAGTTGTGTTTGCTGCTTGGTATTGCATACAGTGCTTCTATTGGCGGTATAGCAACTCCAATTGGAACCTCCCCAAACGGTGTATTAATTCAATTTGCTAGTGATAATTTTGGTAAGGATATTGGTTTCGCAAATTGGATTGCTTTTGGTTTGCCTGTGACCTTAGGACTTGGCCCCATTGTGTGGCTCTTGCTGACCAAATTTATTTATCCTATAAATTTTCAGGCATCTAAAGAAGCAAAAGATCAATTGAATTCTATGCTATTGGATTTAGGCGAAATGACAAATGAAGAAAAAAAAGTTGCAATAGTGTTTGGATTTACAGCTTTTTGTTGGGTCTTTAGACAAATTCTTGATGATATTCCTGGATTATCTCTTTTAGATGATTCTGTAATTGCAATGCTAGGAGGCTTATCATTATTTTTTCTTGCTCAAAAAAATAACTCCGAAAAACTTCTTAATTGGGATGATGCTCAAACAGGTTTCCCATGGGGACTGATATTTTTATTTGGGGGAGGAATGGCATTAGCTTTTGTAGTAAATGATTCAGGTTTAGCCTTATGGTTAGCCTCCCTGATACCATCCCAAACTTATTTTTTCATAATACTCTTGATCGTGATAACAATGGTTATGTTGCTCACTGAGTTAACTAGTAATCTCACAACGACTGTTACTTTTCTTCCTGTTGTGGCAAGTGTTGGAATAAATTTAGGGATTGATCCTATGTTGCTAGTATTGCCTTTAACATTATCAGCAAGTTGTGCTTTTATGCTGCCTGTAGCGACTCCCCCAAACTCAATAGTTTACGCATCTGGCTTAATACCAATTCAAAATATGGTTAGAGCTGGAATTTTTATTAATCTAATAAGTATCTTCTTTATCTTTATTTTGGCTTATTTGTTTATTCCTACTTTGCTTTGAAGATTGAAAGCAATTTAAAAAGTAGTAAAATTTATCAATAAGTCGCAAATTATAGAATTTAAAACAGGGTCTCTATTTTTGCTAATTCCAACAATCCCTGACAGGAGGTGATCCAAAATTAATACGAACAATTTAACAGGAATATCAGGGAGGACCGCCTGACTAGGGTTATCCCTATTCCGACTGGAAGACGCTTCGGCCGCTTCTAGAAAGATTTAAGTTGAGATACTTTATCTTGAAACCCTGTTTCTTCGGAGGCAGGGTTTTTTTATACGGAAAGATTATGACCTGAGCAAGCTGTAAGCCCACCGTCGCATGTAATGGTTTCACCTATTGTGAAATTACCAGCTCTGGAACATAAGTATATTGCAAGTCCCCCAATATCTTCCTTGGTTCCAATGCGTTTAACTGGACTTCTCTCTTCTAAAGGAGTGAAATCATGGGCCACCGCCGAACCGAGCATCCTGCTAGGAAATGGTCCTGGAGCAATAGCGTTTACAAGAATATTTTCTTTTACCAATTTTGAAGCTAAATGTCGGGTGAGCTGGTGAACTGCTGCTTTAGAAGCACTATAAACGTAATTTTCAAAAGCCGGTGTATTGATTCCGTCGATTGAACCAATATTTATAACTTTTGCAGGTAATTCTTGTGTTCCAGATTTTCTTAGCAGAGGCAAAAGTTTTTGAGTAGTAAAAAACATTCCCTTGACATTTAAGTCCATGACTTTGTCCCAACCCGATTCAGAAAAATCGTCGATACTCTCACCCCAAGCAGCGCCAGCATTATTGATAAGAAAATCTAATCTATCTTCTCTAGCTTTGATTTCTTCAGTTAATTTAACAATACCATCCATTGATCCAACATCAGCTGGGATAGAGATACATTCCGATCCATACATTTCAGATAATTCCATTGCTTTTTGATCGCAAGGATCTGCCTTTCTTGCCGAGATATATACTTTTACTCCATTAGCTAAAAAAGCTGCCGCAATCATCTCCCCAATCCCTCTAGAACCGCCTGTAACCAAAGCTACTTTTCCTTTCACATCAAACAATTGATCAATTTTCATTAATTTCTCCTTATTTAATTATTAAATTCTTTGAAAGCTTTTTTATCTTCGTTTGTATCCTTTCTAAAAGCAGAGAACAGCCCCAAAGATAAATCAGGTAATTTATCATCACCCATTCTTTTAATTTGTTGGTAAAACCACGCTTGTGCTCCAAAAGCATTAAGTGCCTGAATAAGTCTAAACGGACTTGAAGGAGAAAGAACCCAAGGACCTAAAGAAAGCGTTTTTTCATAATTGGGTAATTTATCGATTTTTCCTTCAAATAATTCTTTAATTGCCAAAGGATTTGCACATAAAGGTCTTCCTATTCCAATTATTTCACAAGCTCCACTATTAATGGCGCTCTCCATTCCTTCTTTAGTTCTAAACCCTCCGGTAACCATCAAAGGAATAGATGTGTTCTCTCTAATTTTTTCGGCATAATCTAAAAAATAGGCTTCTCTGGCTATCGTGCTCTCTTTTCTAAACTCACTTCTATCGGGATTAATACTTACATTATCTAAACCTAATAATCTTGGTTGTTCGTATGTTCCACCAGAAATTTCTATATTATCCAATCCTGCGGATTCAATTATCTTTGCTACCTCTATTGAATCTTCTGGCGAGAAACCCCCTTTTTGAAAGTCTGCAGAATTCATTTTAATCGATATTGGAAAATCATCTCCAACTTCAGACCTTATACTCTTTATAATTTCCACATGAACTCTTGAACGATTTTCGACTGATTCCCCCCACTCATCTTCTCTTAGGTTTATATCCGGAGAAAGAAATTCAGAGAGTAAATAACCATGTGCAGAATGGATTTGAATACCTGTAAATCCAGTTTCTCTTGCGATTTTTGCGACAAATGTAAATTTTTTAATTATTTCAATTATCTCGTCTGAAGTAAGTTCAGACGGAACACCATAATTTCTTCCAGGAATTTTTAGCTGTACCGAGGAAGGTGCTTTCGGAGACTGATTAATTTCCCCCGGAGTTTGTCTACCAGCATGAGCAATTTGCATCCATAAATGTGTATCATTTTTTGTTCCTTCATCTGTCCATTTTTTTAACATAGGTAATTGGTCTTTATAGGAAGTTTCTTCGATACAAACATTTGCAGGACCTTCTAAATGATTTCTATCCACTTGAACATTTCCCGTTAATAAAATCCCGATATCTCCTTCTGCCCAAGTTTTATAGAGATTTAAATGCCTTTGATTAGTAAAATTATCTCCAAAAGCAATTCTCTCGGTCATAGCTGCCTTGCATATACGATTTTTTATTTTTGCACCGCAAGGAAGCTGCACTTCATCTTTTAAAATAGTCATAATTAAAGTCTCACAATTTTAGGTTCGAACGATTTAGCTTCAGTTTCTTCAATGCTCCCGTAAGCAACGATAATTATCGAATCACCTCTGGAAGCTTTATGTGCCGCGGCTCCCATCATTGAAATAATTTTTGAACCAGCCTCAGCTTCTATGGCGTAAGTTATTAAACGTTCGCCATTCGTTATATTATAGATATGAATTTGTTCAAAAGGACTAATGTTTGCCTCTTTTAGATAATTAGAATCTATAGCGCAAGAGCCATCATATTCCAATTGAGTATCGGTAACGGTTGCCCTGTGAATTTTTGATTTTAGAACTGTTATTTTCATAAAATTTATCAGCAATTATATATATATTTAAAGAGCTGATTTTAGATAAATTTAAAATTTTTGAAATTATGGCGGACCGGACGGGGCTCGAACCCGCGACCTCCGCCGTGACAGGGCGGCGTTCTAACCAGAACTGAACTACCGGTCCTTTAAAAGAAAATCAATTATACATAGTATGAATTAAAAGTAACTTCCAATTATAAATCTACTAAGATTATAGTTTAGGCCAAGGGTTGGGCGTGATTTACCCTAAATGACTTGGTTTGAAGTTTCTCATACTTTTGAGATTTAACTGTTGAAACATAATGAAAATGAACATCAACAAAATTAAAGGAGACTTCTAATTCAACATACCCCTTGTTTATTCCATTCGTCCAAACTAAGTCTTCATTAGATTCAACAAAAGCTTTGTCTATTTCAGTGGTCATTTCACCAAAAGTATCAACAAAATTTGGTGAAGAAATAGAAGGCGCTCCTATCTCCACTCCAACAAACTTATCGTTGTTATCTCTTAAATTAGAAATCCAAGAATTATGTGAATCGCCAGCCAAAATCAGATTTGACTGAGAATTTTTTATGATTTCAAAGAACTCTTCTCTTTCTTTAGGATACCCATCCCACTGATCGGTATTGTAAGGGATTTTTTTTCCTGCAAGCATTACATACTTATGCACATACGAAGGTAAAGTTTCGAGTTCAACAAATTTTAAAATTGCAGGAAGATATTTTGGACCAATTAAAATCTGCTGCCCAAATATAGACCATTTGTATTTATTATTGGTTTTGGATTTAACCCATTTTAATTGTGTTTTACCCAATAAATTTCTTGGTTTTTTGAGGTCATTCATATATTTTTTTTCTTTAAAATTATCGATTTCAAAATATTTTTCAATATCGAGTTGTTTATCTCTGTTGTAAAGTCTTGTATCAAGCATTAATAAATTAATTAAATTTCCTACCGTAAAATTTCTCCAGATTTGTTTTTTATTCTTATTCTCTCTAATTGGCATCCATTCAAAATACGCTTGAGTTGCAAAATCTTTTCTTTTTTTGAAAGACCCTTCATCTGAGGAATGGTTTTGTGCCCCTCCCTCCCAAGTATCATTAGTAATTTCATGATCATCCCATACCACAATCATTGGTTTACTTGCGTGAAGTAGTTTAAGGTCTAGATCTTTTCTATACGTGGCATGACGCCTTCGATAATCGTCAAGAGACAATATTTCATGATTAGGATCTACAACTCTGTCCATTTGGATCGCACTTTCTGATGCGTATCCATCCCACGCGTATTCGTATAGGTAATCACCAAGGTGAAGAACTAAATCTATATTTTCATTTCGTGCCATTTCTCGGTAAGCATTAAAATAACCCGCTGGATAATTTGAACAGCTGCAAAAAGCAATGTTAAATTTTTCCGGGTTTTCTTTTGGCAAAGTTGAAGTTATCCCAACATCAGAAATTGAGCTTCCTACTTTAAATCTGTAGTAGACTTTCCTACCATTAAATTTGGTGGGAATTTTTGCATCGACCTTCACTGTATAATCACTTTTGTAGTCAGTAACAATATTCCCAAAAGATATTAAGTTCTGAAAACTTCTTTCATTAGAAATTTCCCACGCAACGTTTACTTTTGTCTTTATATCCAGATTTAATTTTGTCCAAAGAATTACATGAGTATTGGTAGGATCTCCGCTTGCGACTCCGTATTTAAATTTAACTTTATTAGCATTAATTACTTGAGGATAAATTCTAAAAGGAAGCGCAAAAGAAAATAACAACAAAATTTTAAGAAAATGTCTCCTATATTTATTCATTTAAGAAATCTAACATTTAATTGTGATGAATATTTGAAGTATAGGAAAATTAAAAGAAAATTTTATGGTGGGCGATACAGGACTTGAACCTGTAACTTCCACCTTGTAAGGGTGGCACTCTACCAATTGAGTTAATCGCCCTTTTAAAATTAAGCATTATACATAGACAGAGTAAAATCAAAATAGACATATCTATAAAAATCAGGCATATTTTTTATCCGTTTAAGGAGAAGAATGCATAAATTAGAATCTCAAATATACAAATCTAAATTACAAACTACATCCGAAGAATTCAAAAAAAACAAAGAGTCTATGCTCGGAATGTTGGAGGAAATTGATACTCTTTTAGATGAAGCCGAAGCCGGAGGAGGACCAGATCACCAGAAAAGATTAGCTGCCAGAGGCAAACTTCCAGTCAGAGAAAGAATCTTTAATTTTTTAGATCCTGATAGTCCCTTTTTAGAAATAAGCGGTCTTGCAGGATACAAATCTGATTATCCAGTTGGTGGTGGAGCAGTAGCTGGCATGGGTGTTTGTTCGGGAATTGAATGTATTATTTTTGCAAATGATCCAACTGTTCTAGCAGGAGCAATGCATTACTATTCTGTAAAGAAATGGATGAGGTCTATGGCCATTGCTAGAGACTGCAGAATTCCATTTATCCAGTTTGTTGAATCCGCTGGGGGAGATTTAAGACCAAGAGGAGCAATGTCTGCAGGAGCTATGGGACACTTCGCTGAATCTGGAAGACAATTTTATGAAATAACTGAGCTTTCAAAATTAAATATTCCTACAGTAACGGTAACGTTTGGAACTGCTACAGCTGGAGGAGCTTATCAACCAGGCATGTCTGACTATAATATTTTTGTTAAGGATCAAGCAGATGTCGCTTTAGCTGGACCACCTTTAGTTCAAATGGCCACTGGTGAGATATCAAGCAGAGAAGAAATTGGTGGAGCAAAAATGCATGCTGAAAAATCTGGACTAGCTGAATATTTGGCTGATGATGATTTGGATGGGATTCGAATTGCTAGAGAAGTAATGTCTCATTTAAATTGGGTTAAAGAAGGTGATGAGCCGAGATTTTCTATAAAACCCCCGCTTTATGACCAAGAAGATTTACTTGGAATAGTGGAGCCTAGTTTAAAAACTCCATTTGATATAAGAGAAATAGTAGGTCGAATAGCTGATGGCTCTCAATTTGAAGAGTTTAAACCCCTTTTTGGCCCAACATTGATTTGTGGGTTCATTTCAATTCATGGTTATCCAGTCGGAATTTTAGGAAATAATGGAATGTTATTTCCAGATGCTTCTCAAAAAGCAGCACACTTTATTCAGTTGTGTAACAAAAGAAATATACCACTTGTGTTTTTGCAAAACATAACAGGATTCATGGTTGGAAAAGACTATGAGCAAGATGGATCAATTAAAAAAGGAGCCCAAATGCTTAATGCTGTTTCAAATTCTAATGTACCGCATTTAACTGTCATTATTGGAAATTCCTATGGAGCCGGCACCTATGCTATGTCAGGAAGAGAATTTGGTAATTCTTTTACATTTTTATGGCCTACTGCAAAAATTGCTGTCATGGGCGGAGAAGTAATTGCAGGAGTAATGTCTATAGTTAGAAGAGGACAAGCAGCGAGAAAAGGAATTAAATTTGATGAGAAAGCTGATGCTGAGATTGTAAAAAATCAGCAGATTGGACATGACAAGGCATCGGTTGCCCTAAAAGCGACAAGTGTTTTGAGCGACGACGGGATAATCGATCCTAGAGACACCAGAAATATTTTAGGAATGTGTCTTTCGATAGTAAATAATAAAGAAGTAAAAGGCTCAGAGGGTTTTGGAGTATTTAGATTATGACCATCAAAAAACTCCTTATTGCCAACAGAGGAGAAATCGCTAGTAGGATTATTTCTAGTTCGCATGACATGGGCATAAGTTGTGTTGCAATCTATACAGAAGCTGATAAAGACACACCATATGTTAGAGAAGCTGATCAAGCTTTTAAACTTTCTGATTCTTATTTGAACTCAAAAGAAATTTTAGATATAGCTCTTAAATCAAATTCAGACGCAATTCACCCTGGCTACGGTTTTTTATCTGAAAATGCAGCTTTTGCCAATCAAGTTAAAAAATTAAATATTAAATGGGTTGGTCCTTCTTCAAATGCCATAAAAAAAATGGGAGACAAATTAACTGCAAAAGAAATTGCAATAAAAGCCAACGTCCCTACTTTACCAATGACTTCAGATCCTAAAAAAGCTAATTCCATTGGATATCCAATACTTGTGAAAGCTGCTGCCGGAGGTGGTGGGAAAGGAATGCGTATCGTCGAAAAGGCAAAGGACTTGAAAGAGTCTATCAAAGCTGCAGAAAGAGAAGCTGAAGGTGGTTTTGGTGATAAAAGAGTATTTTTAGAAAAATATATTAAAAGATCTAGGCACATAGAAATACAAATATTAGGAGATGCATTTGGAAATATTGTTCATCTTGGTGAGAGAGAATGTTCCATTCAAAGACGTCATCAAAAAATTGTAGAAGAATCACCTTCCCCTATAGTTGATGAAGAAATGCGTGAAAAGATGGGAGAAGCTGCAATAAAGCTAGCTTCGAAACTTAAATACGAATCAGCCGGAACGGTAGAGTTTTTGGTTGATGAAAAAACTAAAGAATTTTGGTTTTTAGAAGTAAATACAAGACTACAAGTTGAACACCCTGTAACCGAAGAGGTCACTGGAATAGATTTGGTTAAAGAACAATTAAGAATAGCATCTGGAGAAGAGTTGGGTTACGAACAAATAGATATAGATTTTTATGGCTCGTCCATTGAAGTAAGACTTTATGCTGAGGATCCTGGAAATGATTTCCTTCCAGTGACAGGTAAAATGATTGCTTTTGAGCCAAGTGATGATCCATTAGTTCGTTGGGATGTTGGAATTGAAAGCGGTTCAAATATAACTGCTAATTTTGATCCTATGTTGGCAAAAGTAATTTCTTTTGGAGAAACTAGGTTGGAAGCAGCTAACAAACTAGCTCTTGCTTTGGAAAATAGTCACTTCGGTGGAATGAAAACAAATAGAGATTATTTAGTCTCTATTTTGAGATCAAAAGAGTACCTGGATGGAGATACAACTACTGATTTTGTTGAGAGGGTTAATTTAAATTCTGAAGTAGATTTAACAGAAGAAGAAATTTTTAATTTCGCAAAAGTAGGTGCTATGTGGATGCAAGGCAAAAACAGAAGTGAAGCGATGGTTTTACAAAATATTCAATCTGGTTGGAATAATGCGAGACTCCCCTACCAAGAAGTCAAATTATTGCTTGATGATCAAGAATACAGGGTGAAATATAAGTCATTAAAAGATGGAAATTTTGTTAGCACAGAAAGCGAAATTATTAGAATGTTTGATTGGTATGAAGATTTTATTGATGTGGAAATATCTAATGTTAGATATCGATCTAAAATTACCAAGGACGATGATTTGCTTCTCATTCAAACACATAAAGGAAATTTGTTATTTAAAATTTTACCGAAATTCAATATTACTCAGGAAGAAGCAATAAAAGGTGGGCTTACTGCGCCTATGCCGGGAAAAGTTGTAGAAATAAAGATTAAGAAAGGATCAAATATTAAAAAAGGCGATACTTTAGTAATACTAGAAGCAATGAAAATGGAACATAAGGTTTTGGCGCCAGATAATGGAAAGATTAAAGAAGTATTGATTAAAGAAAATGATCAAGTTGAAAATGGACAGACTTTAGTTGTCCTAGATTAAGTCTCCCAAGATCTAGATACTGAAAGTGGATGATCTGTTAGTAAAGAAAAAAAATCATCGGGATTTATAGCTCCACCTTCAGGCGCGAATACCCCTTTTTTGTTAATCTTGTTTTCCAATAAAAGTTTTAATCCAAAAGCGAGAGGAAATCCGGTAATTGCTCCCATCCCCCATGAGTTTGAAAGCTCTTCTTCTGACAAGGTAACGGCAACTGATGCATTTTTATTTTCTTTAAGACCTTTAGCTAAACCATAAATTGACGGTAATCCCTTAATCTGCTTTTCAATACTTGGAGTACCAATTTTTCTTTCCAACCATTCCATCAAAGAAGCTCCTTGTTTAAAACTAATTAATTTTTTATCGACTAGCCACCTTAAGATTTTAATAATATAAATATTACTCTGCTTACTACCGTGACAAGCATTAACTGATTCTTTTAAATCGTTAAAATGATGAGGAAAAGTAATTGCCTCTGGATGACCAAAAATAAAAGCATCATGATTACCGCGACCAGGGTAATAAATTTTAATTTTCTCCAATGGTTTGGTTAGCTTATATTTTTTATCTTTGTAAACTTTAATTTCACCAGATATTTGTTGTAAACCATGTTCCATTGCTGCGTTTGTTCCCTTTTGAGAAGACTCATCTTCAGGTTTTGCGCTACTCACATCCCAACCAGTTATAATCGATTCAGTTTCATCAAGCTCATTCATAGCTTTTAGACCCAGCAGATTGCTAATTCCTGGACTAGCGCCTAAGCCGACAATAGCAGTAATATCATTTTTTAAAGCTTCATCGTTTAATTTAAGCATCTCCTCTGTTGGTTCCCAATCATCGCAAATATCAAAGTAATGACATTTACATTTTATTGCTGACTTTAGAATAGGTAAGCCAAATTTAAAAAATGGCCCGGTTGTATTCAAAACAACATCATGGTCCGACATTACTTTTTCAAGGTGTTCTTTATTAGTTACATCTAGTCCAATTCCAGTGAACCTATCATCAAAATGATTCGAAAATTCTATAGCATTGGCCTCATTTAAATCAGCAATAGTAACTTTTGAAATATTAGGATAATTAGAAATGGCAAAGGAAGAAAATCTGCCCATTCCTCCGCTTCCGCCTAAAGCTAATACTTTCATTATTTAATAGAAAATTCTTGACCAATAGCTTGGCAACTTTTAGACCATAAAAGATTTCTTACTTCTTCATTGTCATAAAAACCTTCAAGAGGATAAGCTTTTGCCTCTCCTTTTATGGCCGAAAACATTCCACCCATACCGGGGCCAACAAAGTCTCCAGAATTGATAGATGAATCGGCAATAGATTTAAGAATTCCTAGAGCTCCGTCTTCTCTTGATTGTCCGAACTTCATCATTTGTCGAGTGATCCATTTTCCCATGCCACCATCTTTAACTGTTGTGGTTTGAAGATCAGTTTCAGCTAATCCTGGATGAGCAACAATTGCCTTTATATTTATATTCGTAGCACTTAATTTATGATGCAAAGCAGCTGTAAAAGCAGCATTTGCGAGCTTGGTTTGGTTATATCTTAACCACCTAGCTCCTCCCATTATGCTTGTGCCATTACCACCTAAATTCCCACCATTTTTTTCTAAATATGCAGATTTTAAAATCTTTGATGGTTGTTTTCTCGCAATACTTGAATGGTTAATTATTCTTGCTTCGCCTCTCAAAGATTCTGCTTTTTTTAATAAAGGAAATAAAAGTTTTACTAATAAAAAATGAGAAAGGTGATTGGTTTGCATCTGTACATCATATCCATCTATGGTTGCAATATCTTCTAGTGCCATTACTCCAGCATTATTACAAAGAACATCTAATCCTTCTGTTGCAGATTCTTCAATATTTTTAGTAGATTCTTTAACTGAATTAAAATTTTGTAGATCACATTCTATCTTTATAAAGTCTCCATTTGGGGTATTCGCCTTAAGACTTTCATACGATTTTACAGATCTTTCAGATTGTCTATTTAAAAGTAAAACCTTTGCACCAAGTTTTCCACATGCATTCGCAGCAACATACCCAGTTCCAGAAGTAGTACCTGTAATCGCGATGGTTTTTCCCTCTAATGAGGGTAAAGAATTGAACAAATTATCATAATGTTTGCTTTTTAAATTTGGTTTTGTATATGACATTGAATTAATCCCAATTTGGTTTTCTTTTTTCTAAAAATGCAGCTATTCCTTCTTTGGCATCTGGCCCTTCAAAAGTTTTAGCTATCTGTTTTTGCAAAAATGGCAATGCTTCATCAAAAGCCATTGCATCTTGTTTTTCATATGCTTCTAAGCCAAATTGCATTGTACCGGGAGCTAGATTAGATAATTCTTCCGATAGATTTTTTACATGCTCATCTAATTGTTCTTTTTCAACAAAATCATTTATCAAACCCCACTCTTTGGCTTTAGATGCATTGATCGACTGCCCTCTCATTATGAAATCCAAGCCAGCTCTCTTAGGCATTACTCTGAACAATCCAGCCATCACCATGTGAGGCCAAAGTCCTCTTAGGATCTCTGGTGCTGAAAACTTTGCTTCTTTGATTGCGATAGCATGAGTTGAATTGGTTACCATTAATAACGCTCCTGCTAAGACAGAGCCCTGAATTTTACAAATTACAGGCTTATACAAATGTCTTAACATCAAACTAATATCATTTGAACCTTCAAGTTTTGGAACGTTTGACTCTGATTCTTCCCTTCTTAAATCAGCTCCAGCACAAAATATATCTCCTTCAGCAGCAATTATAACTACTCTTATAGATATTTCTTGTTTTGCATATGCTAACGCATAACAAATTTCATTCATCATTACATTGTTTAACGCATTTTTCTTTTCTGGACGACTAAGGGTAATAGTCAGTATGTTGTTTTTTTCTTCGATTTTAGTGGCCTGAAAATTTAAGCCTTTTAAAGATAAATTTTTTTCAGTCATAGTTATTTTAGTAATTGTTTGGGAAAATTAATTTTTTTGGCCCTGAGGTATTCTCCTAACGATTTAGCTTGGCCATCCATTCTAGTTGAAGAAGATACACCTTCCTGAAGAATCCCGTGAACGTAAAAATTTAAAGAGAATATATTTGGTAATTCATATCTATCTATGTCAAATTTTTCTAAATCAGGCAGAAGTTCTTTTAATTTTTCGACTGTTAAGAAATCAAATAAAAAGGAGTATGCATCTTCTGTTTTTGCCCAGACACCTAAATTAGCGCAACCCCCTTTATCTCCCGATCTAGTTCCAAAAATTTTTCCAAAAAAATCTTCTTCAAAGCTTTGAATCTCAAGTTCTGGATTTTCGTAAGGTACTTTTTGATAGTACTTTTCTTCTAGACCTAACTGACTTGTTGGAGTAATGTCGATAACTTTATCCCCAATGTGAATACGCTCTTTAACATATTTACTATTAACTAAAGTTGGCCAATATTCTATGTAAGGCCCATTGGGTACTACCCCACTTCTTCCAGTCCAACCAGGAAAATTAGCCAATGCAAGTTCAATTATTTTTGCATTGAAGAGTCTTCCCACAAGCTCCGGGTTAGAGGACATCACATCAATTCTGAGAAATGCTTGCGCTTCTTCATTTGAGTTAGGATTTTCTTTATCTGTTCTGTGTAACTGAATGTCAACTTTATCAAATTGCTCTTTACCACCAACAGATTTGAAAATTTGATCAGTTATTAGCTCTGCTTTTTCATTAATATCTAATCCAGTAAGTAATAATTCAATTCCATTTCTATAACCACCGACTAAGTTAACGCAAACTTTATGCGTATTCGTAGGGCTACTACCTCTTGCGTTTTGAACCAAGACTCTATCTTGAGATTCCTGGGTAATCTTTAAGGTATCAAAATGACTTATAACGTCGGGATTTAAATATGCAGGTGAGCTAATTTCGTAAAGTAATTGTGCTGTAACAGTTCCAACTGAAACTAATCCGCCAGTATTTTCATGTTTCGTTATTACAAAACTTCCGTCTTCATAAACTTCTGCAATGGGATAACCAATATTGTCAAATGTTGGTACTTCTTGGAAAAACGAATAATTTCCTCCTGTAGCTTGAGCTCCGCACTCAATAATATGACCAGCTGCAAGTGCTCCAGCCAATTCATCATATTGATCTCTTGACCAATTAAACTTCCATGCAGCAGGGCCGATCACAACTGCCGCATCTGTTACCCTGGGACAAACAACAACATCAGCCCCATTATCAAGAGCTTCTTTAATTCCCCAGGCTCCTAAATATGCATTAGCTGTAATGGGTTTCTTTGAATAATCTTTTAATTCTAAATCTTTGTCTAAATTTGAGAACTTCTCGCCAAGGTCAGTTAACTTATCCATCATTGGAATTAAGTCGTCGCCATCTATGTATGCAACTTTTAAATTTAAATTTAATTCTTCTATAACATTTTCAATTTCAAGAGCCATCGATTTTGGATTAAGTCCGCCAGCATTAGTAACAATTTTTATATTTTTGTCCTGCGCTATTTTAGCTACATCTTTGAATTGTTTTATAAAGGTTCCAACATAACCATGATTCTCTCCTCTTTTCATTTTTTGATTGTAAAGAATTGTCATTGTTAGTTCGGCTAAGTAATCGCCGGTTAAAACATCGATAGGTCCTCCTTCAACCATGTCTTTAGCAACTGATAATTTGTCTCCATAAAAACCACTACAATTTGCGATTCTTATCATTTCTTTACTCATTGATTACCCCTATTTAATCTTTCACTTAAACCAGCAAAATAAATGCCTATCAAAAGAATGATAACACCTATGAATTGGCCTAATAATAAAGTTTCAGAAAAAAAATAAACTCCTAAAATTGTTGCCGTTACTGGCTGAAATAGTAAGAGTAAAGAAGATATTTGAGGTTTAATTTTAGAAAGACCATAAATTACTAGTCCTTGCCCCATGATTTGAACGAATATTGCTTGCCCTAAAAAGTTACTCCAGCCTAAATAGGAGCTTGGAAATGGTCTATCTAATTCTAATAAACTGCCCATACCTAATGGAATACAAGCAAATAGAGAAGAATAAAAAATTAGATTAAAAATATCATATCGATCAGATAACTTATTCACTGATAATAAATATCCAGCATAAAAAAAAGCGCCAAGAAGGGCCAAGAAGTTTCCAAGTGAATAAAAATCACCTGAAAATGAGGAGGCTGAAGTTGTCATAATTAAAATTCCGGAAAAAGATAAAACTAAAGCAACTGAAAATAGGAAATTTAATCTTTCCTTAAAAATAATTAAAGCGAATAAACAAACATACAAAGGTGCAGTGTTTATGAACAAAGTTGCATTAGCAACTGACGTCATAGTTATTGAAGAATGCCAAAATGTAATATCAATTCCAAAACATAATCCAGGAATAGCAACAATTAAAAGTTCTCTAAATTTTAAAAATTTTAATTTTCCAGAAATAAGCCCGTAAATTAAAATTAAAGTTGTTGCAAATACAAATCTATAAAATCCTGTAAAGGAAGGTCCTATTTCACTAAATCTAACAAAAATTGGAGCAAGCCCTATGAGACAACCACCAATGCAAGTTGCAAGGATTGGTAAAAATTTCCTATTCATCTGATAAAAAAAATATGAATTGTTTATACTGCATTAATGCCGGATTCTAATCAAAATAATTTAAATATTTTATCTGTATCTGAACTAAATAACTCTGCAAAGAGACTTCTCGAAAAAAATTACTCTGCAGTATGGATAAAAGGCGAGGTAAGTAATTTTAGGTCTTACGATTCAGGTCATTGGTATTTTAAAATTAAAGATGATAGTTCAGAAATTCAGTGCGTTATGTTTAGATTTAGAAACAGTTCCGCAAATATGCAGCCCATCGATGGTGACCAGTTAATTTTAAATGGTTCAATCTCCATGTATCTCGCAAAAGGTACTTATCAATTCCAAGTCGATTCAATCGAATATGCTGGAGAAGGAGTTCTTTTAAAAAATTTCGAGATTTTAAAAAATAAACTTAACAAAGAAGGTTTCTTTGAAGAATCTCATAAACTTGAGATCCCCCTCCTTCCTAAGCATATTGGAGTTATTACTTCTACTAGTGGAGTCGTAATTGAAGATATAAGAAATGTATTGAATAGAAGAGCACCGTTGATAGAAGTATCTTTAATACCCTCGCTAGTTCAAGGCGATGGTTCAGAAGACAGTCTTCTTAATGCAATTTTAAAAATAGATGAATTACATCGGTTAAAAAGTCTCGATATCATAATTTTTGCTCGAGGCGGCGGCTCTTTAGAAGATCTATGGTCATTTAATTCAGAAAAATTAGCTAAGGAAATCTTTAAATTAAACATACCAACTATAAGTGCTATAGGTCATGAAACAGATTTCACTATATGTGATTTTGTTTCAGATTTAAGAGCTCCTACGCCCTCTGCTGCGGCAGAGATTATCAGTGAAGGTTTTGTAGAAAAAAAATCTGACTTGAAGGA
>CACDKN010000003.1:0-129542 GCA_902553315.1 uncultured SAR86 cluster bacterium | reverse complement strand
ATCCTTTGCCTCGTAATCGGGTAAAACTAAACGTTGAAATAGAAGAAGGCGAAACTGCAAAGTTACAGAGCATTAATATTGTTGGGAATAATCTATTTTCTGAAGACGAGCTAAAGAAAGTTTTTAAGCTAAGACCAAGATCCTGGTTATCAATATTTAGAAGAAACACTCCATATTCAAAAGAAAATCTTAAAGGCGATCTAGAAAGTTTAGAGTCGTTTTATAAAAATAGAGGATACCTAAATTTCTCTGTAAATAATTCGATAATAACTATTTCTGAGGACAAGCAGAAAGTGTTTATAACTGTAAATATCTCTGAAGGAGATCTTTACAAAATCAATAATGTTTCTTTGGCAGGTGACTTTCCAGTAAAAGAAGAAATTATCAGAAGTCTTATATATGTTGTTGATGATTCAACTTTTTCTCAAGAACTCATTACCTTTTCTGAAGAAAGTATAAATAATCTTTTAAACAACGAAGGGTTTTTATTTTCTGAAGTGTCGGGAAATATCAAGAGAGTTGACGACAATCTTGTGGACATAGTTTTTTTCGTCGAGCCTGGACAGAGGACTTATGTTAGGAACATTGATTTCTATGGTAATAAAAGAACTCATGATGTTGTCTTAAGAAGAGAAATGAGACAAATGGAAGGTGCGTGGGCCTCAAACTCACTTCTTGAACGCTCTAAGTTGAGGTTAGATAGGTTAGGTTTTTTTAAAGAAGTAAATTTTGAAACAATTCCTGTTCCAGGAGAAAAAGACAAAGTAGACGTAGAGTTCAACGTCGAAGAGGAATTTTCTGGCTCTATTGCGGGAAGTTTAGGTTATGGCGCCTACGGGTTCAGTATAGGAGCAAATTATTCAGAAAGTAATGCTTTTGGAACTGGAAATAGTATTGGGGTCGGACTTAATTATAGTGATTGGCAAACCGATGTGTCTTTTAATTTTTTTGATCCTTATTTTAATGCGGATGGTGTTGGTTTAGGTTATGGCGCTTATATTAGATCTTCAGATTATTCAAATTTTAATATTTCTGCTTACAACACAGAATCTTTTGGTGGTTCAGTTCAATTTGTTTTACCCATTAATGAAATTGAACAATTAAGTTTGTCCGCTTCAATTGATCAAACAGATTTATCATCAAGTGCACTATCTTCCAGACAACTTTTAGATTTCATTTCTACTGAGGGTTCAAAGTTTGAATCTTTGACTCTAGGAGTCACTTGGTCAAGAAATTCTCTCAATAGAGGCTTATTTCCTACTGCAGGAACTTTAAATGTTCTGTCAGGTTCAGTTGCTGTGCCTGGGAGTTCTTTAACTTATGGAAAGCTATCTCATAGATTCAAGTATTATAGACCTTTGCCAAGTGATTTTGTTTTTTCAATCAGGACTGAAGTGGGTGGACTTTTTGCATATGGAGACACCGAAACACCTCCTCCATACGAAAATTTTTATGCTGGAGGATTAAATTCTGTTAGAGGTTTTGAACAAAATTCTCTTGGTCCCAGAGCAGTATATTCAGGATTTTATTCCTATTACAACAGGCCAACAGGTGGAACTTATTCGTTTGAAGGAGGAATGGATTTAATTTTTCCTATTCCTTTTTTAGAAGACAGCAGATCAGTAAGAAGCTCGTTATTCTTCGATTTTGGAAACGTATTTAGTGATGGCTGTAAATCATACGAAACCAACTGTAGTGAATTTGATTTATCAGAACTGAGATACTCCCTAGGTTTTGGCGTAACTTGGATTACCGCACTTGGACCAATGTCGTTCGCTATTTCTTCTGTTTTTGGAGATGATGTCTTAGATGAAACTGAAACTTTTCAATTTGAGATTGGAAATCAATTTTAAAAATTCTTCTGGAAAAAGACCCCGTACAGAAGGTAAACTTCGTTTATATAAATCCTCTTAGGGAGATCATCATGAGAAATTTTTCAATTTATTTAACTTCAGTCTTATTTTCTTTCTTTTCGCTTCCATCGATAGCAAACCTTGAAGGCGTAGCGGTAATAGATTATCAAGCTATATTTTTAGGCACTGATCTCGCGAGAACAAGTTTTGAGGAATTAAGAGAATCAAACGATTATAAAGAACTAATGGAAGAGGCTCAGCTTAAGGATTCAGATAGATTGGCTTTAGCTGAGGAACTTAATAAAGATTCATCCACAATGTCAGATGAAGAACAAGCTGATAAATTAAAAAAAGCTCAATCGCTGTATCAGGATATTCAGTTTCTCACACAGAAGATGCAAACTCTTGAAAATGAGGTAGTTCAAAAACTTCAAGCCAACCAAGGACCTAGTGTACAAAAGGTTGTAAATGATCTAATTGTGGCAAAAAAAATTACCTTGTTATTTAACAGTCAAGCTTTGTTAGCTTATGACCAAGCGAATCCTTTAATAAACATTACTCCTGAGGTAATTGAATTATTAAATCAGGCAAATAATAAAGAATAATTATTTGTTTTGTCCAAAAAAGTATACAAGCTTAGCGAAATTGCTGAACTTTTAGATTTATCTTTAGATGGAGATGGAGAAAAAAGAATTGTATCAATAAATAATCTTAAGAATGCAAAATCCTCTGAATTGTCCTTCTACTATTCAAAAAAATTTAAAAAAGATTTAGAAAATACAAAAGCAGGAGCGATTATTTTATCTAAAGAAGATGATTTTGATTTTTCCGGAAGCAAACTTTATACAGATCAGGTGCATCTAGTTTATGCTAAATGCAGTCAATTATTTGAATCTGAAGTTTCTATACCTTATTTAAAAGATGAGTTCTCTAAGATTCATGAAAGTGCAAAAGTTAATTCTAATTCTTATATCGGGCCTTACAGCGTTATAGAAAAAGGGGCCCAAATAGAAGAAGGTGTTTTTATCAACTCTGGAGTTCACATAGGGGCGGGAACCATAGTTAAAAAAAATTCTAAAATACACTCAAATGTCTCGCTTTATCCAGATTCATTGATAGGAGAAAATTGCATTATCCATTCTGGCACTGTCATAGGTTCGGATGGGTTAGGCTTTGCAAAAAATGGAAAAAAATGGGAAAAGATTGTTCATTCTGGAAAGGTGATTATCGGCGACAATGTTGAAATTGGTGCTGGCTGCACAATTGATAAAGCTTCTTCTGGAGCTACTAAAATTTGTAACGGAGTAAAATTAGATAACCAAATACATCTAGCCCATAATTGTCATATCGGAGAAAATACTATCATTGGCGCAAATACTTCAATAGCTGGAAGCGTAAGGATAGGTAATAACTGCATGATTGGTGGCCTGTGTGGGATAGTGGATAATATTCAAATTACAGATGAGGTAACTATCTATCCAATGACATTTGTGACAAATAATGTCAAAAATGAGGGAGCTTATTCAGGAGGGCCTATTTTAATGGAACATAAAGATTGGTTAAAAAAATCAGTAACTTTAAGGAAAAAATGATTGATATAGAAGAAATTAGAAAATATTTACCCCATAGATATCCCTTTTTGCTCGTAGACAGGGTAATCGAGATTGAGTTGAATAAATATATAAAGGCTTATAAAAACATAACAAATAATGAGCCTTATTTCATAGGACACTTTCCTGAGAAGAGTGTGGTTCCAGGTGTTTTAATTTTAGAGGCTATGGCTCAAGCTTCAGGCATATTGGGTTTTAAAACCATGAGTAAAACCCCGGATGAAGGTTCAATGTATTATTTTGTCGGAGCAGACAATTTAAGGTTTAAAAGACCTGTAATACCTGGAGATAAATTAATTTTAGAATCAACAAAAATTTCAGACAAAAGAGGAATTTGGAAATTTGAATGTAAGGCCTCTGTAGAAGATGAATTCGTCTGCTCAGCTACAATTTTGTGTGCAGACAGACCAAAATAATGATTCATAAATCTGCAATTGTTCATAAATCAGCAAAACTTGATACCACTGTAAACATCGGTCCATTTGCAGTTATTGGACCTGAAGTAGAAATTAATTCTGGTTCAAATATAGGCTCTCATGCTGTTCTAGAAGGCCCAACAATTATAGGAAAAAATAATAAAGTTTTTTCGTTTGCTTCAATTGGAGGAGATCCACAAGATAAAAAATATCAAGGAGAAAAAACTTTTTTAGAAATTGGAGATGATAATATTTTTAGAGAAGGAGTCACAATAAATAGAGGCACAATCCAAGAAAACTCAAAAACCCTGATTGGCTCAAGAAACTTGTTCATGGCTTATGTACACGTGGCTCATGATTGTGTAGTAGAAGACGATGTTGTGTTGGTAAACAATTCATCAATTGCTGGTTGCGTCAAATTAGAAAGAGGAGCGATTTTAGGCGGTTTTAGTTTAGTTCATCAGTTTTGTAATATTGGAGCTTACAGCTTCTCTGCCATGGGAAGCGCAGTGTCGAAAGATATTCCAGCCTTTGTCAGGGTAAGCGGGAATACCGCAAAAGCGAGAGGGCTTAACGTTACTGGAATCTCTCGACTCAATATTAATAAAGAGGGTACTCACGCACTTAAAGAAGCTTATAAAATTATTTATTTAAGAAAAAATACATTAGAAAATTCAAAAAGAGAAATAGAAGCTAATTTTGGCCACTTACCTGAGATTAAAATTCTTCTTAATTCTTTAAAGAATTCTGAAAGAGGAATAGTTAGGTAAGCTAGCAATGAAAATAGCTTTATCAGCGGGAGAGGAATCAGGTGATATTTTAGGCTCAGATTTAATGCGATCTCTTAAAGCTCATGACGACAAGATTGAATTTATAGGAATTGGCGGAGAAAGGATGAAACAAGATGGACTAGAATCCTTGTTTCCAATTAACGAAATTTCAAAAATGGGAATCATAGATCCTTTACTCTCATTAAAGACCATATTGAAAAGAAGAAAGCAGTTAATAAGTTTTTTTGAGTCTCAAAAACCAGATATTTTTATCGGGATAGACAGTCCTTCCTTTAATCTTGGAATATCTAAAAAATTAAAAAAAAAGATAGACATCTCAACAATTCAATATGTTTGCCCTCAATTTTGGGCCTGGCGCGAAGATCGAATAAAAAGTTTTTCTAAATTTTTAGACCATATTTTTTGCTTATATGATTTTGAAAAAAAAATTTTACGTCAACATAACATTAATTCAAGTTTTGTTGGTCACCCCATTGCAGAAAAAATTGAGTTTGAAATAAATAGAAAGGAGTACAAACAAAAACTTAATCTAGATGAAAATTCCAAGTACGTTGTATTAATGCCTGGTAGTAGAAAATCTGAAGTTACCAGACACTTCAATGTTTTAGCTTCACTTTCAAATCATTATTTAAAATTAAATTCAAAGCTTCGATTTATCTTTGCTTTAACCGAAGATAGTAAAAAATTGAATTTGGAGAAAGAAATCAAAGGAAATTCGAATTTAGAGATCCATTATGGCAATTCTAGAAATATTCTTCGCGCTTGTGATTATGCTGTCATAACCTCTGGAACAGCATCATTGGAGGCAGCACTTTGTAAAATTCCAATGATTGTTATCTATAAAACAAATTTTTTAAGTTATATGATTTTATCAAGACTCATCAAGACAGAATTTATTTCTTTACCAAATATATTAAAAAAGAAAAAAATCGTTGAGGAACTTATACAAACAAAGGTCACTAAAAAAAACCTTGTTAGTGAGTTAGAGGCCTTAATGAATAAAGATCATCATGACTTATTGAATGATTATAAGAAAATTCATAGTTCTTTAATAAATTCAAAAAAAACAAAATTTTACGATGTAATCAACTCTGTAAAAAAAAATTGAAAAGGTTTTTAGCCGGAGTTGACGAAGTCGGAAGGGGCTGTCTTGCAGGGCCAGTTGTTGCAGCAGCAGTTATTCTTGGTGAAAATAACGTAAAAGGGTTAGCAGACTCAAAAAAATTATCCCCAAAAAAAAGGACTGAACTTTCAAACATAATAAAACTAAAAGCTCATGCCTTTTCTATCGCTACAGTTTCTGCAAGGATAATTGACAAAGTTAACATTAGAAATGCATCTATTCTTGCTATGGAAAAAGCTGTGGCCGGTCTAAAACACTTGCCAAGAGAAATAATTGTAGATGGAAGGGATTCTTTAAACTCAAAACATCCTGTAAGCACTTTAGTGAAAGCTGATAATTTAGTAGCTGAAGTCATGGCTGCTTCAATAATTGCAAAGGTTTTCCGAGATGAATTAATGCTACTTTTAGACAGTAAGTATCCTAAATATTTTTTTGGCTCTCATAAGGGTTATGCAACTAAAAAACATATAGACGCTATAAATTCATATGGAATAATAAAAGAACATAGAAAAAGTTTCGGAATTGTAAAAAAATATAAATGAATAAATTTTGTCATCTAAGTCTTCACTCAGAATTTTCCATAAATGACGGTTTAATTAATATGGAAGCTTTGGCAAATAAAAGCTCAGAATTGGGATTTGATTCTGTTGCTTTGACGGATTCTTCTAACCTTTTCGGGTTTGTTAATTTTTATGAAAGTATGAGGAAGAAAGGGTTAAAACCAATTTGTGGCTCAGAAATGATTTTAGAAGGAGAAAATTCTAGAGGCAATTTGACATTCTTAGTTAAAAATCACCTAGGATATAAAAATTTGATGAGATTAATATCTCATGCGAATACAAAAGGAAAAAAAAATAAAGAATGCTTAATTAATACAAAAATTCTTAAGGATAACTATGAAGGACTCATAATGTTTTCGGGGGGCTTAGGAAGTCAAATTTCAGATTCCATATTGTCGGATAAATTTGAACTAGCTGAGAAGCAAGCTAAATTTTTTAAAGAAATTTTTAAAGAAGATTTTTTCTTTGAAATTACCAGATTAGGTTTTGAAGGTGAAAATAGGTGCAATAGCGCTCTTTTAGACTTATCAAAATCTTTAGAGATCCCTGTAATCGCTTCAAATCGAGTAAGATTTTTAAATGAAAATGATTATGAATCTCACGAGACAAGAGTAAGTATCCAATCGGGATATGTACTAAGCGATCCAAGAAGAAAAAGAGACTATAAAGAAGCTCAATATTTTAAGTCTTCTGAAGAGATGTTGCATGACTTCGCTGATATTCCTGAAGCAATAGAAAATGCTTATGAAGTTTCAAAGAAATGTAATTTAGAAATAAAAACGGGAGTTTATGTTCTACCTGATTTCGAAACGCCTAATAATTTAAAAGAATCGGATTACCTTAGGAAATTAGCAGTAGAAGGTATTTTGGAAAAAATGAAGTTAAAAAACTTTGATCAATTGCCTTCAGTATATTTACAAAGATTCAATTACGAATTAGAGACAATTTTAGAAATGGGCTATGAGGGATATTTTTTAATAGTAGCTGACTTTGTCAATTGGGCTAGAAATAATCAGGTTCCTGTGGGACCTGGACGGGGCTCTGGAGCAGGCTCTTTAATTGCTTATTCTTTGGGTATTACTGGATTAGACCCAATGAAATACGACTTATTATTTGAACGTTTCTTAAATCCGGACAGAATAAGTAACCCTGACTTTGATATTGACTTTTGCAGAGACGGAAGAGAGAAAGTTATAGACTATGTTACAAATAAGTATGGTAATCAAGCAGTTGCACAAATTTGCACATTTGGGACCATGGCAGCTAGGGCTGTAGTTAGAGATGTTGCAAGAGCTCAAGGCAAGTCCTACAGTCTCGGAGATAAAATTGCAAAATTAATTCCTTTTAGTCCTGAAATGACCCTGGAAAAGGCCCTCAAAGAAAATAAAGAATTAAAACAGATTTTAAAATTAGATGAGGATGCTTCAGAAATATTTGATATGGCACTTAAGTTAGAAGGTACTGCTAGAAGTGTTGGAAAACATGCTGCTGGGGTAGTTATAGCTCCTTCAAAAATTAACGATTATTCTCCTTTGTATTTAGATGCCGATACTTATGACGAATCCGTTCCTCAAAGTTATGCAACCCAATATAGTATGGAAGATATTGAAGCAGTAGGACTACAAAAATTTGATTTTTTAGGTTTAAAAACTTTAACCGTTATTAATAAAGCTCTGATTGAAATAAATAAATATAGAGAATCTATCAAGTTAGAACCAATTAATCTTGACGAGCTTAACCTAGACGATAAAGGAGTATTTGAGTTGCTCCAGAAAGGTATTACCACGGCAGTTTTTCAAATGGAATCACGAGGTATGAGAGAGTATCTCATCAAATTAAAACCCAACACTTTTGAGGATATTATTGCGATGATTGCTCTTTATAGACCTGGCCCTTTAGAAATGAAGATGGTCGATACTTATATAAATCGGAAAAATGGAATAGAAAAAATTGATTACTCTAAAGACCATAATATCGAGAAAATTTTAAAGAGTACTTACGGAGTAATTGTTTATCAAGAACAGGTAATGCAATTGGCTCAAGAATTTTCGGAATTTACCTTAGGTCAGGCAGATATTTTGAGAAAGGCAATGGGAAAAAAGATTCCCGAAGTAATGGAGAGTCAAAGACAAGCCTTTATTGACGGGGCTAAAAAAAATCAAAAGATAAGTAGAGTAGCCGAAGATTTATGGGATCAAATAGAAACTTTTGCAGGGTACGGATTCAATAAATCTCATTCTGCAGCATATGCTTTAATTTCCTATCAGACTGCATGGCTTAAATCTCATTATCCATCTCAATTCATGGCTTCCGCTTTATCATCAGAACTAGACGATACAGATAAAATTAAAGTTTTGATTGATGATGCGTCTTCTTTAGGATTAAAAATAGAGCCTCCAAATATAAATAAAAGTTTCAGAGATTTTATTTCTCTTAATGAAGAAACTATTTTATTTGGCCTTGGATCGATAAAAGGAGTTGGAGAAAATGCTATAGAAAATATCATAGAACAAAGAAAAAAAGGCGATTTCGAGAGTCTTAAAGACTTTTGTTTTAGAGTTGATCTTTCAAAAGTTGATAAGAGGTGTATCGAGCCCCTAATCAAAAGTGGATCAATGGATGTGTTTAATATAGATAGATTTCAACTATTGGATCAAATGGAAGACATATTAAAGTTAGCAAGACAGGAAATAGAAAATAAAGAAAATGGCCAATCCGATATGTTCGGAGTTCAAGAATTTTCAGTAGAAAGTAAGTCAAGCTTAAAAGAGTCTTTCCCTTCATCTGGCCTTTCAACTTTAGAATTTGAATCTCTGGGATATCATCTGCAACACCACCCAGTAGAGGAAAATTACTGGGAATTAAAAAAAATCTCTCCAATAAAAATAAAGGATCTTTTATTAAGTAATAATAATCAGAGATGTAGCGGAGTCATCATTTCTCATAATCGAATTCAAACTCGAAGGGGAACAATAGTATTTGCAACTCTAGACGATAATTCCGGAAGGATCGAATTAATCATTAATCAAGAGGTTTTAGAAGCTTCCAACTTATCTTTTAACGGCCAAGAAATAATTATTGCTGACGGAGAGGTCATTGAGGAAGATGGAAAAAAGAACAAAGAATTTGGCTTATCAAAAAAAATGAGAGTAACTCAATTAAATACCCTCGAAGAATTAAGAATAAAATTTGCTAGAAAATTATCTATAAACATTTCGGAAAATCAAACAAAGAAAATAGAACAATTGATAGAGCAACTTCAAGATTTTTCTAAAGAAGAAAGTCCTAATGGATGTCCCATTGAAATTAATTATCACACTAAGGATGGAAAAGTTGGCATGGAACTTAAAGAAAACTTTAATATTTCTTTAACTAATGATAATTTTGAGTCCCTGAAGAAGGCTTGTGGTATAAAAAATATTGATTTGCATTATTATTCGAGGCAGTAAATGGCTTATACGTACTTAGAATTTGAAAAACCAATTAGTGATTTAGAAAGTAAAATCGAAAACCTTAAAACATCTAAAGAAGATAACGAGGTTTTGGAAGAAATTTCAAAAATTAGTAATCAAATAGAATCTATTACAAAAGATATTTATGACAACTTAGACATTTGGCAGAAAGTTCAAGTAGCTAGGCATCCACATAGACCACATTTTTCCGATTACATAGAAAATATTTTTACCAACTTTGATGAGCTTCATGGCGACAGAACATTTGGCGATGATAGAGCCATAATTGGAGGGTTGGCAATGTTTAAAAAAATGCCAGTTGTTCTTATTGGTCACGAAAAAGGTGCTAGTACGGATGATAAAATCTTGAGAAATTTTGGTATGGCTCAGCCAGAGGGCTATAGAAAAGCTGAAAGGTTAATGAAACTAGCAGAAGATTTTAATTTACCTTTAATAACCTTTGTGGATACGCCAGGAGCATACCCAGGAATAGAAAGTGAAGAAAGGGGAATGAGTGAAGCGATTGCAAAAAATTTAAGCGTTTTAGCAAAATTAAAAACACCTATTATTGTTATTATCACCGGAGAAGGTGGATCGGGAGGAGCTCTTGCAATTGGAGTAGGGGATCATATTTGTATGCTTGAATATTCCATCTACGCGGTTGCTTCTCCAGAAGCATGCGCTTCAATTGTTTGGAGAGATAAATCCAAGGCAAATGAGGCCGCTAAAGCAATGAAAGTTGATGCAGAAAATTTAATTAATTTTGGCCTCATAGACGAGGTTATAAGTGAGCCTCTTGGAGGAGCACATAGAGACGTAAAAGGTGCTTGTAATATTATTTCTGATTCAATTGAGAAGTCTTTAGAATCTCTTAAGGACAAGGATATTGAGGAAATATTAAATCAAAGATATCAAAAAATTATGTCCTATGGATTGGTTTAAATCTTGTTCAATCTAAAATCTCTAATTACTCCACATCTAATTAAAGGCAAGAAGTGTTTCGTTGCATATAGTGGAGGAGTTGATTCTACTGTTTTACTTAATGAAGTTGGAAAGGCTGCCAATGAATTTAATTCTGAAGTAGAAGCAGTACATGTGAATCATGGATATTCTAAATCTTCAGAATCTTGGGAAGAACATTGTAAAATTTTTTGTAAAAAAAAAGGTTTTTCTTTCAAATCATTTCAGATGGATTCAAAAAATTTAAAAGGTTCAAGTTTGGAATCCTTGATGAGAGAGAGAAGATACGAGATATTTCAAAAAATTCTTATTGATAAAACTTCTCTATTATTTATGGGGCATCACTTAGACGACCAAATAGAAACCTTATTTTTTAGATTGATCCGGGGCACGGGTTTGAAAGGCGCCTCTTCAATACCGCTTAAACGTAATTTAGGAAACGGATTTATAGTAAGACCATTTTTAAAAGTTGCAAAAGAGGAAATTATTCAAAATGCCATCCAAAATAATTTAAGTTTCGTAGAGGACGATTCAAACAACAATAACGATTTCGATAGAAATTATTTGAGAAATATAGTGATTCCTAAAATTTCTGAGAGGTGGCCAAATTACAGAAAGAGTATCTCTAGGTCTATAGATAACCAAAAAAACTCATTCGAATTTTTAACCGAAATTTCAAAGAAAGAGTTAGTTAAAATTGTTAAAGGAGAAGATATTAAAATTAATGAGTTGAAAAAATATGATGTAAATTTTCAAAAAATTTTATTTCTTAGCTGGCTGGAAAATAAAAAATGCAATTTACCGAATAGTGCTGTTTTAGAAGAAATAATAAATAAGTTTATCCATTCAGAAAAGACAAGTTGTCCTAAACATATTTGGGGATCTAAAAATAAAGGAAATAAGGTTTGCTTGATTATAAAAAAGGGAATGATGTCAGTTGAGGTTAGCTAAAAGATTTTTTTATACCATTCATAATTGCTTCAAAGGACGCAGCTACTGTGTTTGAGTTTATCCCAATTCCCCAAAAACTTTTATTATCGATCGTTATTTCAATATAAGCTGCTGCAGAAGCGTCTGCACCCGATGATATAGCATGTTGTTGGTAATCTGAAATCTTAAGAGATATTCCAAGTAACTTACTTAAAGCTTTAATGCATGCGTCTATAGGCCCATTTCCTTCTCCCTCTACTAAAATTTCTTTATTCTTGTAATGAATTTTTAATTTTAATAAATCTAAATTTTCTCCATTAGGGTAGCTCTTTGAATTGATACTATGGCTTAAGTAATTCATATCATCGCCTAATTCAACATAGTTCTTTTTGAAAACTTGCCAAATCTCCCCTGCTTCAATTTCTTGTCCCGTAGAATCTGTGATTTTTTGAATTACTCTAGAGAAGTCAATTTGTAATCTTCTTGGCAAGGATAAACCATGATCTTTTTCAAGCAAATATGCAACCCCTCCTTTTCCTGATTGACTATTAATTCTTATTACAGCCTCATAAGATCTTCCGACATCTTCTGGATCTATTGGAAGGTAAGGAACCGCCCATTTGGGATCGTTGGATTCTCTCATTGCATCAAAACCTTTCTTTATTGCATCTTGATGAGAACCTGAAAATGCAGTGAAAACCAAGTCTCCAGCATAAGGGTGTCTAGGATGGACGGGTAGCTGATTACAATATTCAACTTCTCTCATAATTTTATTTATGTTAGAAAAATCAAGTTTAGGATCAACCCCTTGAGTTAGTTGATTTAAGGCCAACGAGACTATATCAACATTTCCAGTTCTTTCCCCATTACCAAATAAAGTTCCTTCTATTCTGTCTGCGCCTGCCATTAAACCAAGCTCTGCAGCTGCAACAGCAGTTCCTCTATCATTATGTGGATGTAGACTCAAAATTATACTTTCTCTATTTTTTAAGTTTTCAGACATCCATTCAATTTGATCTGCATATATATTCGGAGTAGATAATTCAACAGTAGCCGGAAGGTTCATGATTGATTTTTTATTTTTAGTTGGTTGCCAAATCTCATTTACTTCGTTGCAAACTTCCAGAGCATACTCCAATTCGGTTCCCGTAAAACTTTCCGGGCTATATTGAAATTGCCAATTTGTGTTTGTCGCTTCTTCTGATAACTTCTTTACTAAAGCTGCTCCTTCTGTAGCTATTTTAGTGATCCCCTTTTTATCTTTATTGAAAACTACCTTTCTTTGAAGAGTTGATGTTGAATTATATAAATGCAGTATCACATTTTTACAATCAGCAACTGATTCAAAAGTTTTTTCTATTAAGTGCTCTCTTGATTGAGTTAAAACTTGAATTTGAACATCATCTGGAATGAGATTTTGGCTTACAAGTTCCCGAACAAATTTAAATTCGGTTTCGGAAGCAGAAGGGAAGCCGATTTCAATTTGTTTAAATCCCAGTTCTACCAGCATAGAAAAAAACCTTAACTTTTTATCTATACCCATAGGTTCTATTAATGCCTGATTCCCATCTCTTAAGTCAACACTGCACCAGATTGGTGGATGTGTAATTTGATTCTCAGGCCATTTTCTATTGGTCAACTCAATCTTCTTGAATGGCGAATACTTTGAAGCAGAGCTATTTATAATTTCTTTCAATTTTTATACTCAAATTTGAATTAAAATATTATATAGGATTAATTAAATGAAATTTAACGACTATATATTTGAAGATTTAAAACTACATAAATGGGAATTAAACTCTAGTTATTCGTTTGAAAAAAACAAGGTAGTTAAAGTCGAAACGAAAAAATTTAACAAAGATGAAATTTCCTTTTTATATTCTATGTCTTCAGCATTTGGACTGAACTTTGAAGAGAAAGATTCATTAAAAATTTATAACTTTTTCGTAGACCAAAATCTTTTTCAATTAGATAAACTTAGTGAATTCATGTCGGATTCAAAAGCAAGAAAAAATGTCTGGGAAAGAAAACTTTAAATTTAAGATTCTTGATTTTAAGGACCTCGAAAGAGTAATGGAAATTGAAAGACTTTCGAACCCCACACCTTGGTCTATTGGAAGTTTCATAGATTGTATAAATTCCAACTACCAAAATATTTTATTAATTAAACAAGAAGAAACAATAGGGTTTTGCATTTCTACAATTAACTTTACAGAATCTCATCTACTCAATATATCTGTGCATCCTGAGTTTCGTTCTCAAGGTATGGGTCAGTTGCTCTTAAATAAATCTGAACAAGATGCAAAAAAAAAGGGCGTCTCTGATATTTTCTTGGAGGTTAGAGATAGTAATGAGAAAGCAATTGAGTTTTATAAAAAGAATAATTATAAAAATGTTGGTAAAAGAAAAAATTATTATAGATTATCTCAAGGGAGAGAAGACGGATTGATTTTTACCAAGCATATGAACTTATCTTCCTTAGAAAGTATTTCAAGATTTTCATTATTTTTTTTAAGAAAGATGTTAAATTTTAACCGAGGTTAGTCTATGGAGTATAAAAAACTTGGGAATACTGATATTGATGTAAGTTTAATTTGTTTGGGAACAATGACTTGGGGCCAACAAAATACTGAAGAAGAAGGCCATGAGCAAATGGACTATGCCGTTGAGAATGGAGTGAATTTTTTTGATACAGCAGAGTTATATTCGATACCTCCCAAAGAAGAAACTCAGGGCAGCACAGAAAGAATTATTGGTTCTTGGTTTGAGAAAAATGGGTGCAGGCAAGATATTATTCTTGCAACTAAAGTAGCCGGAAGAAGTGGCATGAAATGGTTTAGGGGTGGAGAAACTAGATTAAACAAGGAAAACATAGAAAAAGCGATTGAAGGAAGCTTAAAAAGATTGAAAACAGATTACATAGACCTTTATCAATTACATTGGCCAGATAGAGCTTTAAATATATTTGGTGGAGGTTTAGGACTTTATAAACATTATGATCTTGAGTCTGTCCCAATCGAAGAAACTTTAGACGTTTTAAACCAAATTGTTGAAACAGGCAAGGTTAGACACATAGGGTTGTCAAATGAAACACCATGGGGCCTGTCTGAATTTTTAAATGTATCTGAAAGAGATAATCTCCCTAGAGTACAGTCGGTTCAAAATGCATATAATTTACTGAATAGATCCTATGAATCGGGAATGTCGGAATTTTTTCATAGAAGTTCAGTAGGATTATTAGCCTATTCTCCCTTAGCGCAAGGTTATTTATCAGGTAAATATTTAGATGGAAAACTTCCGGAGGGATCCAGAACAAAACTTTTTGGTAGAGGGCAAAGATACGAAACTCCAAGCGCCGAGGCTGCAATTAGAAAATATATTAACCTTGCTGATCAATCCAATCTTGATCCATCTTTGATGGCTAATGCTTTTGTAAACTCTAGAGAATTTGTCACTTCCAACATTATTGGGGCAACTACAATGGAACAACTTGAAATAGCTATAAAAAGTGGAATTACTAAATTGTCCGATGATGTTATTGGGGAATTAGACAAGATTCATTCGGAATGTCCTAATCCCTGCCCTTAATCTAACTGAATGAAGATATCAGAAGACTCTTTTTTTAAGGAGTGTAAAAAATTTGAAGATATTGAAAAAGCTCTTTTTCAAAAAATAAAAAATTTAAGAGATTCCGTCAAGGGAGACAAAGTCTATGATGATAATAAAATAGATAAAGAAAGTTTCCATTTAACAATCTTTTTGAAATCAGATTTAATTGCTTACTCTCGTTTATATCAAAGTTCAGACTACGAAGTGTCCTTGCAAAGATTCTCCGTTGCTGAGAAATACAGAAATATTGGTATATCAAAAATTCTTATGGATTTTATTTTATTAAAAGCAAAAAAAAATTTTAATAAATCTTCACTTATTTTAACTTCGAGACTTAAAACAAAAGAATTTTATGAAAAATATGATTTCGAAGTATACGATATAAGAAGGGAAAATAGTCTTGATAGATTTTATATGAGGAGAGATTTTTAAATAACTCTTATTTCATTAGCTTGCGGTCCTTTTACACTTGAAATAACCGTGTAACTTACTCGAGTATTTTCCTTCAAACTTTTTCTATCTTTTTCAGCCACTGAAGCAAAATGAATGAACAAATCTCCTCCTTTATCTCTTTCTAGGAAACCATAACCTTTGCTAGGATCGAACCATTTTATAGTTCCTTTTTCTCTTCTTAGCCTATATTTAATTTGCCTGCCATAAACAATAATCATGCTGGAGATATATGTGGAAAAGAATATAAAGAAAAAGATTTTTATGAATCCTTCTTGAAAAAAGAAGTTATATAAAAATGCAGAAATAAGACTTACTATAATTCCTGCTGTCGCTCCTCTCAACCACATAGAGTTATTATACTTTTTCTAGTACTTTAAGGTGTTTTCTAGTTTTAGATATTTTTTGACTCAAGTCTTTTAATTGCATTTTTCTTTCTTTCACTAAAAGTTTAGGTGCATTTTTTATAAATTTTTTATTTTGCAATTGTAATTTTAAACTTTCAAAGTTTTTGTTCAATTTATTAAGATTTTCTGAGTTTCTTGCAATCTCTTTATTAGGATCTATTAATCCTTTTAAAGGCACAAAAAGTTTCTCATCCGAAATAAGGACAATTGATGATGGGGGAGGGGAAGACGAAAATATTATATTTTTGACACCGCAAAGATTGCTTAAATAAGTTTTGTATTTATTAAGAATATTGTAAGTTATATTTTTTTTTGTAAGAATTAAATCAATTTTTATTTTAGGGGATAATTGCATTTCTCCCCTTAAATTTCTGATACCTACAATTGAATTTTTTAAAAGCGCAATATCTTTAAAAGATCTATTTGAGCTTATTATTTTTGGAAAATTTCTGAGAGAAATACTTTTTTCTTTATGCTTATGTAAGTCTTTCGTTTGTTGCCATATTTCTTCTGTAATAAAGGGAATTACGGGATGCAAAGCTACCAAGATTGACTCCAATGAGTTTACTAAAGAGTTTAGAATTTCACTCTTTTTAGAAATTGATAAATTCTCATCTTGAAGTCTTATTTTACAAAATTCAATATACCAATCACAGTAAATCTCCCAAACAAATTCGTAAATAGACTGAACAGCTAAATCAAATCGGTAGTTCTCTATATGATCAGAATAAATTCTGAAAGTTTTATTCATTTCGTTTAACAACCATCGATCTTCTTCGTCATTAGATTTATTTTTTGAAACTTTTTTAGTTTTACATTGCAAAATGATAAATCTTGATGCGTTCCACAACTTGTTACAAAAATTTCTATAACCTTCAACTCTATTCAAATCAAAGTTAATGTCCCTACTGCCGGATGCGAGAGAACAAAATGTAAATCTTATTGCATCAGCTCCATAAGGAGATATTCCTTTTGGAAAATCTTTTTTTGTGGAACTTACAATTTTTTGTGTTTGTTTAGAACTTAATAGATTTGAAGTTCTTTTTAAAATTAATTCATCTAGACTTATCCCATCGATTATATCTATTGGATCTAAAATATTACCTTTAGACTTAGACATTTTTTGACCCTCACTATCTCTAACTAATCCATGAATATAAACTTCTCGAAAAGGTATTTCATTTAAAAATTTTTGAGAGATCATAATCATTCGGGCTACCCAGAAAAAAATTATGTCAAATCCCGTCACTAATACTGAGGTTGGGTGGAACCTTTCAAGAAGTGATGATTTTTTTGGCCATCCTAAGGTAGCAAATGTCCATAATTGAGAAGAAAACCAAGTATCTAAAACGTCATTATCTTTTTCTAATTTTATACCTTTTCCTAATTTGTATTTATTTCTAACCTCTTTTTCAGACGCGCCAACATAAACATTAGAATTTTCATCATACCAGGCTGGGATTCTATGACCCCACCAGAGTTGCCTAGATATACACCAATCTTTAATTTCGTTCATCCAAGAAAAGTAAGTTTTGTCCCAATTGTTGGGAATAAATTTTATTTTTTTTGTTTTGACTAAATTAATTGCTTTTTTGGATAGTTTTGTTGATTTGAGATACCACTGTTTAGTTAATAGCGGTTCAAGTATTTCTCCAGTTCTTTCACTTCTAGGTACGCTAATCTTATGTTCTTTTTCTTTGATAAGATTTCCATTTTTTTCTAGATCAACTAGTATCTGTCTTCTAGCTTCAAGTGTGGATAGACTTTGAAATTTACTGGGGACATTTTCATTAAGCAAACCATTTTTATTTAAGATATTTACCATGGGTAACTTATTTCTGAGGCCTATTTCGAAATCATTGAAATCATGGGCTGGAGTAATTTTTAGACATCCAGTTCCAAAATCAGGATCAACGTAACTATCAGTTATAACTTTAATTTTTTTTCCGGAAAGAGGTATTTCAAATTCTTGTCCTACAAATTTTTTATACCTCTTATCTTTTGGGTTTACTGCAATTGCAACGTCTCCAAACATTGTCTCGGGTCTCGTCGTAGCAACAGTAATTGAGTCATTTTTATTCTTATAAGCAATGAGCCAAATTTTTGCGGGTTCTTCTTCGTTTATTACTTCAAGATCTGAAATTGCAGATTGCAGGCTAACGTCCCAATTAACTAATCTATAACCTCTATAGATAAGGCCTTCATCATACAAAGAGCAAAAGACTTTTATCACCGCATTGTTGAAATCTTTATCCATTGTGAATTTTTCTCTATTCCAATCTAAAGAGGCTCCTAATCGTCTTAGCTGTTTTGTGATTGTATTTCCTGAAGTTGACTTCCATTTCCAAATTTCTTCTTCAAATTTCTTTCTGCCAATTTCTTCTCTAGATAGCCCCTTTTGTTCTAAATTTCTTTCTACAACAAGTTGAGTAGCAATTCCTGCATGGTCAGTACCAGGTTGCCAAAGGACTTCAAATCCTTTTTGTCTTTTATATCTACATATAGTGTCCATCAATGTATTCTGAAAACCATGACCCATATGGAGGCTACCTGTAACGTTTGGAGGAGGGATCATCATGCTAAAGGGTTTTTTCTTGGAAGATATCTTCGGACTAAAGAGATTGTTTTGTTCCCAAAATTTGTACCATCTTCCTTCAATTTGTTTTGGTTCAAAAACTTTCTTCATTTTCTTCTAGATATTTTGGTTTTATCCCATCGCCAAGACATTTTTTGTAACTCTCTCTAGCAATTTCTTGATTGGTTGAGTTATCTTTTATGACTATCTGAAGGGTTTCTTTGTATTCGCTATAATTAGATGGAAGCTGAGGATTAAGGTTTACCAAATAATAAAATTCTTCATTGATTTTAATCCCTGGATAAGAAATTGAGACTTCACAATCTTTAGAGTTTTTTTCAGTAGAAATTTTATGAGGAATAAATATATGTTTTGGATATCCCCACATTCTTTCATCTAACTTAATTGCTTGTTCGGCATCGTTGCATCTGATAAAAATTTTTTTCGAAGTTGAATCATGTAAATTTTTTTGAATTATCTTACCTGTAAGATCACAGACATAGTCTATGGCGAGGTCTTCTGAAAATCCAGCTTGTAAAAAACTTACAGAACTCATCTATTGTTTTCTAGACAACAGATACTCCGTTAAAAGTGGAACGGGTCTTCCGCTAGAAGTTTTGCCTACACGTCCTCCATAAGCAGTACCAGCAATATCTAAATGAGCCCATTTATAAGAGCGAGTAAATCTTGAAAGGAAGCAAGCTGCAGTAATTGTTCCTGCTCTTCCTCCAATATTTGCGATGTCTGCATATTTACTATTAATATCGCTCTGATATTCATCCCAAAGGGGGAGTTGCCACGCTTTGTCGCAACTAGAATATCCGCTTTCTAAAATATTATCAGCTAATTTTTGATCATTGGATAATAAACCCGTTGCTTGATGACCCAAGGCAACTACACAAGCACCTGTTAGAGTTGCAATGTCTATTACACTTGCTGGTTTAAACCTTTCAATATATGTTAGTGCATCACATAAAACTAACCTACCTTCGGCGTCAGTATTTAAAATTTCAACAGTTTGTCCAGACAAGGTATTCACCACATCCCCAGGCTTAGTCGCTGTACTACTTGGCATGTTTTCAGCTGAAGCCACCACTCCAATAATATTCAGTTTAGGCTTAATTTCAGCTATTGCTCTCATAGTTCCAAATACACTAGCTGAACCTGACATATCATATTTCATTTCGTCCATGTTAGGACTTGGTTTAATGCTTATACCTCCAGTATCAAAAGTGATTCCTTTGCCAACTATGATATGAGGTTTGGAGGTTTTTTTTCCTCCGGAATACTGCATGATAATAAATTTAGATTCTTGAGCACTACCGTTACCGACAGACAGTAAACAATCCATTCCTAATTTTTTCATTTCTTTCTCGCCTAAAACTTTTGTTTTAATTGAAGGAAAAGTCTTACTTATGAGTTTTGCTTGTTTTGCTAAGTGGCTTGGCGTGCATATATTTGCAGGGGTATTTGCAAGATCTTTGGATGTGTTCATTCCAGCGCCAATAACATGGCCCATTTTAATAGAAGAAAGTATTTTTGCTTTACTCTCATTACCTGCCAAATTAAGAAAGTTTATTTTTTTTAATTTATTTTTTGGCTGTGTTTTTTTCCCTTCAAAAAAGTATTGATAACATCCGGACTCTAGGTCTCTGGATAAGATTTTATAAACCCAAGAAGGTTTTTTTAATTTGACTTTTATTTCGGGAAGGAAAATATCAACGTCTTTAGCATTAGAAGAAATTGTTATTTTAGAAATTGTGCTACTCAACTGAGAAAATTCGTCTTCGTTTAGTTCTTTATTTTTTTTACCAAGACCCACAAGAAAAACTTTGTTGGCTTTAAAACCACTCATATCAGGTAAATACAATTGATTTTTTAAAGCTCCTGTAAGCTCTTTTCTAGTCAAAAGTTTTTTTAGTAGACCAGAGGAGTCGGAATTTAATATTTTTGTAATCTCATTTAAATTTTTGTCCTCATAGATACCGATCACTAAACATTCAGAGTTTAAACTTTTTAAAGCCTCAATTTTTTTTAAATTCATTGAAATAGAAATTAATTTTTTCATTTTTGCTCCAATCTAAATTTGTTAGATAATATGTGTAAGATAATTAAAAGTATTATGCCAAAAATTATATCCTTTTATATATTAAACCAATTGCTAAAAACGTTACTTATAACTTTTTTTATACTTTTTGGAATATTATTTTTTAATGAATCTATAGGATTTCTTGAGAAAGCATCAAATGGCGAACTTTACCCTAGTCTTGTAGGTTTAGTTTTAATTTTTTCAATACCTTCGTTACTAGAAATTGCTATCCCAACGTCTTTGTTCATTGGTACTTTAATTGCCATTTATAATTTAAAAAAAACAAATGAAATAACCTTTGCTAACCAAGCTGGGTTAAGTGAATCAGGAATAGTATTAATTTGCCTTATTCCATCAATTTTTCTATCCATTTTTCTTATTTTTAATTCTTTCTTTTTAGCTCCCACATCAAATCAACAGCTCAGCTTTTTGTCTAAATCTCAATCTTTTGCTGACAATTTTAAACTGATGGGAGAAGGCAAAATTAACGAAATAGAAGAATTGAATGGTATTTTTTTTGCTGAGGGTGCGTCAGATCTTGGCTTCCAAAACATTTTTGCAAAAATTGAATCAGAAGATTTAAATTACATACTTAATTCTGAGGAGGTTTCTGCTAATTCAAATGATCAAATTTATAACAAAATTTTATTTAAAAATGGGGAGTTATTTATCCCCCTTGAAGAGAACAACTTTTTTTTAGATTTCGAAAGTCTTTTTTTCCTTTTTCCAAAAAACGAAATACAAGTAAGCAAAGAAATTAAATCTAAAACTTGGAATGAATTACTAAAAGAGACAGATAACCAAATTTATGTATCAGAAATTTTAGAAAGATTCTCACTAGGTTTGATGTTAATTATATCTGTGATGATTGCTGCACCTCTTAGCTTAAGAATGCAGGAAAACGGTAGATTTATTTTGGTTTTTTCAGGCTTGGTAATTTTTTTATCTTACTATGGCCTAGTGATAGGCCAAAAAGCCTTTATTGAGGAGAATATTTTTAAACCCATGCAAATTTTTTATATAATTCATGGCTTATTTGCAATGCTAGCAATATTTCTTTTTGGGTTTGAAAGATTTATTTTTAATTTCAACTCAGTTATCGCCAAAAAATATTCTAAAAAGTGGTTCTTACAACTTTTGTTGCTCGTAATTTTAGTTTCGGTAATTTTCAATATCATTTTTTATGAGGTTATAAGTTGAAAGCAATTTTTGGAGACACTATAGACAAGATATTCTTTTGGGAATCTTTAAAAATTCTTTTTTTTGTATGTTTCTTAGTTCTTTCTTTGGACTTGCTTTTAAATCTTGTAAAAGAGTTAGAAGACTTAAATAACGATTACAGCTTTGGAAAAATGTTCAAATATCTTTTTTTAATTTCGTTGGGAAGATTATGTGAAATTTTACCCCTGTGTGCTGTCATTTCAGCTATTTTAACTTTTGGGTTTTTAAGCGACTCGGGAGAATTAATTGCAGCACAAATTTTAGGAAAGTCATTAAGTAGTAGTGTTTTGAATATTTTGAAACCCATCATAATTGTTTTATTTTTAACCTTATTAAGTTTTGAATTTTTCACTCCAACTCTAGAAAGTGCAGCAAATAACTTGAAATATAAAAAAGAAGAAATTGTTAAAACTTCTCAATGGATCCAAAAAGACAATGTTTTGGCTAATTTTTCTTTTGAAAAAAGTCGCGGCTCTGACGTTATTCTTTATTTTTTAGGTCCAGATAAAAAACTTTCAACTATAGTTGAAGCTGAATCTTTTGAAGTTCAAGAAGACAGTTGGCAATTAAATAATGCTTTTGAAAATATCAATAAAAAAGAGTTCGAAGCTTTTTATTGGAAAAATGCACCTGTCGTAGGGATTAACGAAAAATTAGGGCTCAAAGAAATGTCTCTCTCTCAGGTTTTAAAAATTCTCTCCCAAACTGGACCGGAAAGAGAAAGAAAAAAAATTTCATACGAATTTTGGAAAAAACTTCTTGAACCATTTTCTGCGATTGCAATAATTTTATTATCTTTATCATTATCGCTTATTTTATTTTCAAAAAATAAAAATCTCGAGCGACTTCTTTTTGGTTCTCTAATGGCTTTTGGTTTCAATTTGATATTAAAGATTTTTGGAAACGTAGCAATCATTAACAATGTTTCACCATCTTTGGCGATACTTCTTCCTTCGCTTTTAGTAGCTCTAATCGGAATAAGAATGTTAAAACTTAATTGATTTTTATTGTTTTAGTTTTTGACAATAAATCATTGATAGATTTTTTGTCTTTATTAAAAAAAATAAACAAATAATTTGAACCAAAAGCTAAATTGAAAACAAATCCCAATAAGCTTCTATAAATAAGATTTTTTGTAGAAGGTTCGTTATTTTCATCTCCAACTATCCTTATTTTCCAGACTTGCATTCCTAATGTTTGCCCTTTGTTTACCTTCCAGAAATAAGTAAAAAAAATCACGCCTAGGGTTAAGTAAGAAAATTGTAAAAATATTCTTTCCAAAATACTTTCAAATGTACCTCCAAATATTAAAGTAACTATAAGCAAGTATCCCAATATAATTCCAGCTAATAACAGGCTATCGTAGAAAAGAGCTAAGATTCTTCTGAGAAAGCTAGCTGGTTTATATTCTTCTCTTAATGACTCCTCAATTGTCATGCAAATCTTTATTGAGCTTATTTACATTTTTATTTTTTTTACATTGGATAGCGCCAGTCAATGAATTTCTTAAAAATAAAAGATCAGGTTTATTTGCTAACTCGCTGGCTTTCAAAGAAGTTTCTACATCTCCATTTTCGTTAAGAATTTCAACTTTTGAACCACTTGTTAAATATAATCCTGCTTCTATGGTGCATCTATCACCTAAAGGAATACCAAGTCCGGAATTTGCTCCTAAAAGGCAATTTTTTCCAACAGAAATTTTTATTTCATTTCCTCCTGAAAGGGTACCCATAGTAGACGCGCCTCCTCCAATATCAGAATTTTCAGCTACTATAACTCCTTGGGAAATTCTTCCTTCAACCATGGCTTCACCAAGCGTTCCAGAATTAAAGTTTACGAATCCTTCATGCATTACAGTAGTACCTGGGCCAAGATACGCTCCAAGTCTTACACGACTTGCGTCTGCAATTCTGACATCACTCAAAGAAACGTAGTCGGTCAAACTAGGAAACTTATCTATGGAGAAAACCTTAACTGGAACCCCTTTTTCTTTATTTTCATGAAGAAAATTAGAGAGCTCTTCAGCATCAACTGGCCCAAGAGATGTCCAAGCAACATTTGGAAGAATGTTAAAAATACCATCTAAGTTTGTTTCATTTGGCTTAACTTTTCTTAATGATAATAAATGAAGTTTTAGATAAGCTTCACTGACTGATTCAGGCGGCTTATCATCTGATACAAAAACTATTTCAAATTTTTTAATAATTTCATTATCTGGATCAACGACTACGTTCGACGTTTCTATTATGTTTTCTGGAGCGAAATACATTTCAATATAAGCACCTTTCTTGTTTTTGGTACCCAAGCCATAACCTCGCCAAGTCTTATTTGTCATAAAATTTCTGAAATTTTTTCCAAAGCCTCTTTAACTATTTTTTTGTTGTGAACTAAAGCAATTCTTACATAGTTCTCAGCTGGATTCTTACCATTTTTGGAAACAGCAAGATATTTTCCAGGAAGAGTAACAATATTCTTTTCAATAAACAAAGTTTTAGAAAATTTTTCACCATCTTCAGTTTTTAACCACATATAAAAGGCTCCTTCAGGAGCGTCATAATTAAGAATTTTTTTTGCAAGTTCAAAATTTTCTTTGTAAAAATCTCGATTCTTAAATACTGTTTTTTCATCCTTCCAAGCAGCTGAACTCGCCATCTGAATTGGCAAAGGAATGCTTACCCCATGAAAGGCTCTGTACTTTTTGAAATTGTTTATAAGTTTTTTGTCTCCACAAATCATTCCAGATCTAAATCCCGGTAGGTTTGATCTTTTGGATAAACTATGAAGAGAAACAATATTTTTCATGTTTCCGTACTTTTCAATAGATACTTGAATAAAACTTTCTGGAGGTTTTTTACGATAGATATCTATATAACATTCATCGCTGACAATATAAAAATTATATTTCCTAGAAAGTTTAATAACTTTTAAAATTTCCTCTTTCTCCATGACGCTTCCTGTGGGATTAGAAGGAGAGCACATTATTAGAAGTTGACACTTTCTCCACTGGCTTTCACTTACAGAGTCTAGGTCAAGGATAAAACCTTTTTCTTCATTTAAATTTATATGTTTAGAAATTGCGCCAGCAAATAAAGATGCGCCTCCATAAATTTGATAAAAAGGATTAGGCATAAAAATAAATGGTTTTTTTGATTTTAAAGATCTATTAAATAAAGATTGAATTACTGAAAAGGTGCCTTCTCTAGTTCCACCCAAATTTAAAATATTTTCATTTTCGATATTTGAAACACCAAACCTTTTATTCAAATACGTCTTATAACTATCGGTAAGTTCTCGAATACTTTCAATTGGAGGGTATTGAGAAAAAAGTTTTTCATTTTTTTTTAGGATTTTTAAGATTTCTTTGTTTGAATTTTGCTTTGGTTCTCCGATAGATAAGTTTATAAAATCGTTTTTATTTTTTTTTGGCGACGATTTACCCAACAGATTCCGCAATCTATCAAATGGATAAGAATTTACTTCAGAAATAAGAGGGTTCATTGTATTAATTCTTCTTCACGAATTGTTAGAACTTCGAAACCATCAGGAGTAACCAATATTGTGTGCTCCCATTGAGCTGAAAGCCTCCCATCAAGTGTTTCAACTGTCCAGCCATCCTGTTTAGATAATTTAGTTTTATGTGTTCCAATATTTATCATTGGCTCTATCGTAAAACACATTCCTTCTTTTAAAGCTAAACCAGTATTTGGCTGACCATAATGAAGTACTTGAGGATCCTCGTGAAAGACTCTTCCAATTCCATGACCACAATAGTCTCTTACAACAGAATAATGATTATTTTCTGCAATTGTCTGAATCTTGTGTCCAATGTCTCCAAGTCTTACTCCCGGACGAACAATTTTGATGGCTTCATACATGCATTTTTGAGTCGTTTCCACTAATTTTTTAGCATGGGGCTTTTCTTTTCCAACAAAAAACATTTTACTTGTATCTCCATGGAACCCATCTTTGATAACGGTAACGTCGATATTCATTATGTCACCGTTTTTTAAAATTTTTGTTTTACTTGGAATTCCATGACATACCACTTGATTGACAGAAGTGCATATAGATTTAGGGAAGCCTTTATAATTGAGCGGTGCTGGAATACATCTTTGGTCTTCTGTTATGAATTTATGACATATGCTATCAAGTTCGCCTGTACTCACACCAGGCTTGATGAATTCTTCAATCATTTCAAGAGTTTTAGCAGCTATTTTGCCCGCTTCTCTCATTTTTTTTATGTCTTCTGAACTTTTTATCATTTTCTTTAGAGATATCCATGGACTAAACGTACATATTTCATTATAGTCGTTTTTTAATGCAATCGGCATTAGACGTAACTATCGCGATACTTAGATTTTCTTCTATGTCGCGATTTTTTTTAATCAACAGCTTTGAATAATAAAAGAAATAAAGAAGCAAAACTCACTTTAAAATCTGGGCATATTTTTTTTGGAGAGATTTTTGGTTCAGATGAACCTCAAGTCGGAGAGATAATTTTCAATACTTCTATGTCGGGATACCAAGAAGTAATAACTGATCTTTCTTATACAGATCAGATTGTTTGTTTTACTTATCCACATATTGGCAATGTAGGCACAAACAATCAAGATCTAGAATCTTTCACTGGTGGGTGTAAAGGGATCGTCATAAGAGAGCAGACAAAGTTTACAAGTAACTGGCGGAATGAAGAAAGTCTGAATAGTTTTTTAACAAAGAAAAAAATTATCGGTATTGCTGGAATTGATACCAGAAAACTTACAAGAATTTTAAGAGAAGAGGGTTCTCAACCCGCAGTGATTTCGAAAGAGAATCTCCCTAACACTAAAATTGACTCGATGTTTGATTCTTTTGGAGATCTAAAAGGAAAGGATTTAGCACAAAAGGTAACTTGCACTGATAAATATGTTTGGAAAGAAGGAACGGAAAATGAAAATTCAAAAAAAAATATCCTCAAAGTAGTCGCATATGATTTTGGAGTGAAACACAACATTTTGCGTCTTTTGGTAGATAGAGGATGCGAGGTAATTGTAGTTTCAGCAAAAACTTCGGCTGAAGAAGTTTTGAAAATGAAGCCAGATGGTATTTTTCTATCAAACGGTCCTGGTGATCCAGATCCTTGTAAATACGCTATAGATGCAATCAAGGTTTTCTTGAAAAAAAAGATACCAATTTTTGGAATTTGTTTAGGTCATCAATTATTAGGACTTGCTCTTGGATTAAAGACAGAAAAAATGAAATTTGGACATCATGGCGCTAACCATCCAGTGAAAGATTTAAAAACTAATGAAGTATATATAACAAGTCAAAACCATGGGTTTACTGTTAGTGATAGTAGCGTCAAAAATAATAATAATGTTGAGGTTACCCATAGATCTTTATTCGATAACACAATACAAGGAATTTCTTACGATGAAGGCAAAGTATTTGGGTTTCAAGGGCATCCAGAAGCTAGCCCAGGACCACAGGACATTAGAAAATTGTTTGATAAGTTTATTCAAAACATGGTTACTTAAAAATGCCTAAAAGAAAAGATATTAGCTCTATATTGATAATTGGAGCTGGCCCTATTGTAATAGGTCAAGCTTGTGAATTTGATTACTCGGGTGTTCAAGCTTGTAAAGCTTTAAAAGAGGAAGGTTTCAGAGTTATCTTGGTTAACTCTAATCCAGCTACAATCATGACTGATCCAGAATTAGCTGATTCGACTTATATAGAGCCTATAAATTGGAAATCCTTAAAACAAATAATCGCTAAAGAAAGACCGGATGCAATTTTACCTACCATGGGTGGACAAACAGGCCTTAATGCAGCTCTCGATCTAAACAAACATGGAGTTTTAAAGGAATTCGATGTTGAGCTGATAGGCGCTACAAAAGAAGCAATCGATAAAGCTGAGGATAGAGAACTTTTTGCATCATGCATGAAAAAAATTGGCCTAAAAACACCAAAAGCTGGACTTGCTCATAATCTTTTGGAAGCGCAAAAAATTTTAGACGAAGTCGGCTTTCCTTGTATTATCCGTCCAAATTTCACTATGGGAGGATCTGGAAGTGGAATTGCATATAATCCGGATGAATTTGAAGAAATTTGTGAAAGGGGGCTTGATCTTTCTCCAACATCTGAACTTTATATCGACCAATATTTATCTGGCTGGAAAGAATACGAAATGGAAGTAGTCAGAGATAAAGCAGACAACTGCATAATAATATGCAGCATAGAAAACTTTGATCCAATGGGAGTTCATACTGGTGATTCCATTACCGTAGCACCAGCTCAAACTTTAACTGATAAGGAATATCAAAAAATGCGAAATGCTTCTATGGCTATATTAAGAGAAGTAGGTGTTGAAACAGGTGGTTCGAATGTTCAATTTTCTATAAATCCTAAAAATGGCGAAATGGTCATTATTGAAATGAATCCTAGAGTTTCAAGATCGTCAGCTCTTGCTTCAAAAGCTACAGGATTTCCAATAGCCAAAATAGCAGCAAAGTTGGCTGTAGGATTTACCTTAGATGAGTTAAAAAATGATATTAGTGATGATGGAATTCCCGCTTCTTTTGAGCCCACAATAGATTATGTGGTCACAAAGATTCCAAGGTTCAATTTCGAAAAGTTTCCTGGAGCAGAAGAAATTTTAACTTCGCAGATGAAATCCGTAGGCGAAGTGATGGCCATTGGCTCTTCATTTCAAGAATCATTTCAAAAAGCAATCAGGGGTTTAGAAATTGGGAAGAGTGGATTAGAGGAGTTTGACGCGAAGCCGACGAAAACCGAAATTAGATCTAAATTAATTTCTCCTTCTGCTGAAAGGATTTTTTATATAGCTGAAGCTTTCAGAAGGGGTTATGAAGTTGAAGAAATTTATGAAGCATCTGGAATTGACCCTTGGTTTTTAAGTGAATTACAAGAGCTAATAAGCTACGAAAACTTGATAAAGAAAAAAGGATTTTTGGAAAATAAATCTGATTTTCTTGGTGCGAAAAAAAGAGGCTTTTCTGACCAAAGAATATCTCAGATATTGAATATTAATGAAGCAGAAGTAAGAAATACTCGAAAAAGTCTAAACATAAATCCAGTTTTCAAAAGAGTTGATACATGTGGAGCTGAATTTAGAACATCTACTGCTTACATGTATTCTACTTATCAGGATGAGTGTGAGGCAGAACCCTCTAAAAACAAAAAAATTATGGTTTTGGGAGGAGGGCCGAATAGGATTGGACAAGGCATAGAATTTGATTATTGTTGTGTTCATGCTGCTCAAGCTCTCAAAGAAGACGGTTACGAAACTATAATGGTTAATTGTAATCCCGAAACAGTTTCTACTGATTATGATACTTCAGACCGTTTATATTTTGAGCCAATTACACTAGAAGACGTTATTGAAATAGTTGAACTTGAAAAACCAGAAGGTTTGATTGTTCAATATGGTGGACAGACTCCTCTAAAGCTTGCAAACGAACTTGATAATTTGGGTGTTCCAATTTTAGGTACATCGCCAGATCAAATAGATTTAGCTGAAGATAGAGAAAGATTTTTAAATTTTGTAGAAAAATATGATCTGTCTCAACCACCAAATGGAATGGCTTCAAATGAAACAGAAGCTATCGAAGTTGCAAATTTAATAGGATTCCCACTGGTTGTAAGACCTTCTTATGTTCTAGGAGGAAGAGCCATGGAAATAGTATACGATGAAGATGACCTCAAAAAATATTTAAGTAGCGCTTTTCAAGTGAATGATTCCAATCCAGTGCTATTGGATAGATTTCTAGATGTAGCAATTGAATTTGATGTTGAAGCAATTAGCGATGGAAAAGAATTTATCATTTGCGGAATCCTTCAACATATAGAACAAGCCGGGGTTCATTCTGGCGATTCCGCATGCTCAATTCCTCCCTACGATATTTCAAAAGAGGCAATTAATAAGATTGAAATTGAAGTTGAAAAGGTAATATCTAATATGAAAATAATTGGCTTAGTTAACGTTCAATTGGCCTACGTTAATAACAATGTTTTTATATTAGAAGTAAACCCTAGAGCTTCTAGGACAATTCCTTTTGTTTCGAAGGCATTAGGAATTCCCCTAGCAAGAGTAGCTGCGAAGGTAATGGCTGGTAAAAGTTTAAAAGATTTAAAATTTCAAAATGTACCAAACTTAGAGGGTTTTTTTGTGAAAGAAGCTGTGATGCCATTCAATAAATTTCAAAACGTAGATCCTATACTTGGTCCAGAAATGAGATCTACCGGCGAAGTAATGGGGATAGGGAATTCATTTGCAGAGGCTTTTGAGAAAGCAGAGGTTGGCGCAGGAGTAGAAATTCCAAAAGAGGGATCAGTCTTCATAAGTGTAAGGGACACAGATAAACAATTTTTGTCAGAAATAGTGCCTTCGTTGGTTGAAGAAGATTTCAAGTTAATTGCAACTAAAGGAACTGCGAGTGTTATAAAAAATATGGGCTTTAAAGTAAGCCAGATAAAAAAAGTTATAGAAGGAAGGCCCAATATAGTAGATTTGATGAAAAATAAAGAAGTCAATCTTGTTATAAACACAACAGAGGGTAGAGAATCAATTTTAGATTCTGCTTCAATAAGAAGAACTGCATTAGATGAAAAAATTTGTTGTACTACAACAATTAAAGGCGCGAAGGCTATTTGTGAAGTAATTACAAAAAAGGTTGATTGGTCTTATAGAAAATTACAAGATATATAGTTAAATATGCCTGACAGAGAGCCCATGACTAAAGAAGGAGAGGTTGCTTTACAAGAAGAGCTTCAAAAACTTTTAACTGAAAGACCAAAAATATCAAAAGCCATTGCAGAAGCCAGAGAATTTGGTGACCTTAAAGAAAATGCTGAATACCATGCAGCAAAGGAACAACAAGGTTTAGCAGAGGCTAGGATTAGAGAAGTAGAATCCAAACTATCTAGATCTCAAATAATAGAGATAGAGAATATCCCAGAATCTGGAAGAGTTATATTTGGAGCAACTGTTACACTTTTTGAAATGAGCTCAGAAAAAGAGGTGACTTATAAAATTGTTGGTGAGGATGAAGCTGATGTAAAAAAAGGGAAAATATCTTATTCATCTCCTATTTCTAAGGCGCTAATAGGCAAAGAAGAAGGTGACATCATAAAGTTTGAAACTCCCTCAGGATTCAAAGAATATGAGATAGTATCTACAAAACATTTATAAATCTTCATGTCAAAAAATGTATCTTATTCAAAGGGAGAAAAATATAATTCACTATCAAAAAAAGATGGTTTTAGATCTAGGGCAGCTTATAAATTAATTCAGATACAAAAACAAAACAAAATCATTAAGGCTGGGGATAAAGTTCTTGATATTGGCTCTTCTCCAGGCGGTTGGAGTCAAGTAGCAAGCAATATTCTAGGCGACTCAGGTTCAATAATTGCAATAGATATATTGCCGATGAAAGAAATAAAAAACGTAAATTTTTTTCAAATCGACTTAAAAGATGTTCACAGGATCAATTTAAATAAGGTATCTATTGTTTTATCTGATATTGCCCCCAATATAAGTGGTGTAAGTATAATCGATTCGGAAAATATGAAATCCTTATTAGAAATAGAGATAAGTATAGTAGACAAATTTCTGAAAATTGGTGGAAAATACTTGTGTAAATGCTTCGAAGGCGATTCTATGATTTTTTTAAAAAATGAATTGAAAAATCGCTTTCGAAAAATTAAAAGAATAAAACCTGATGCTTCAAGATCAACTTCAAAAGAATGTTACATTCTAGGTATCGATAAAATATAGAATTAAAAAATATTATGTCCCAATTTCTAAGAAACACTTTCATCTGGCTTTTTATTGCTGGAGCAACTTTTTTTGCACTACAAAATTTTAATCAAGGTCCGGGTTCAGAAAATATTACTTATTCTGAGTTTGTTTCCCTTGTAAATAAAGACCAAATAGCCAGCGTTTCATTTGAAGGAGATGGATATTCTATCAATGGTTTCAAAGAAGACGGAACCTCTTTCAAAACTACAAGGCCAATTTATGTTCAAGACAACCAGTTGATGGACGATTTGTTTGAACACCAAGTTGAAGTTTTTGGTGAAGAGCCTCAAACAGAAAGCATTTGGACTCAGCTACTGGTTGCTAGCTTTCCAATTTTAATAATATTGGCTATCTTCTTTTTCTTCATGCGCCAGATGCAAGGTGGAATGGGAGGCCGAGGCGGCCCAATGAGCTTTGGTAAAAGCAAAGCAAAAATGCTTGAAGGAGGAAAAGTTAAAACTACTTTTAAAGATGTTGCTGGTGTTGAAGAGGCTAAAGAAGAAGTCCAAGAATTAGTTGATTTTTTAAAAGACCCTTCAAAATTTCAAAGATTAGGTGGAAAAATTCCCAGAGGTATTTTGATGAGCGGTTCTCCAGGAACTGGTAAAACCCTTTTAGCTAGAGCTATAGCTGGAGAAGCACAAGTTCCATTTTTTTCTATTTCTGGTTCAGATTTCGTTGAGATGTTTGTTGGTGTTGGTGCCTCAAGAGTTAGAGACATGTTTGAGCAAGCCAAAAGGCAAGCTCCATGCATAGTTTTCATTGATGAAATCGACGCTGTTGGAAGACATAGAGGAGCCGGTCTTGGCGGTGGTCATGACGAAAGAGAACAAACACTTAATCAGCTTTTAGTAGAAATGGACGGATTCGAGGCAAATGAAGGAATAATTATTATTGCCGCTACTAATAGACCGGATGTACTAGATCCGGCTTTGTTAAGACCAGGAAGATTTGACAGACAAGTTGTAGTTCCTTTACCTGACATCAGAGGAAGAGAACAAATTCTTAAAGTGCATTGTAGAAATGTGCCAATCTCTGAGGACGTTGAAGTTTCATACATAGCTAGAGGAACTCCAGGTTTTTCTGGTGCCGATTTAGCAAACTTAGTTAACGAGGCTGCGTTATTTTCAGCCAGATCGGGAAAGAAAAAAGTAACAATGAATGAATTAGAACTTGCAAAAGATAAAGTAATGATGGGCGCTGAGAGAAAGTCTATGGTCATGTCTTTAGAAGAGAAAACGAGAACTGCTTACCATGAAGCTGGTCACGCAATTATAGGAAGAGAGCTTGACGAGCACGACCCAGTTTATAAGGTCTCTATTATTCCAAGAGGAAGAGCACTAGGGGTTACAGTATTCCTTCCAGAAGAAGACAGATATAGTCTAAGCAAACAGGGAATCCTTGACAGAATATGCGGTCTTTTTGGTGGTCGAATTGCCGAAGAACTAATTTACGGAGACAAAGGTGTAACTACTGGTGCCTCAAATGATATCGAAAGAGCTACTGAACTTGCTAGGAATATGGTAACTAAATGGGGTTTATCAGAGAAATTAGGTCCTATGAGATATGAAGATGAAAATGATGAACCATTTCTTGGAAGATCGGCTTCAAACTCATCTACCGTTTTTTCGGATCAAACTGCAAAATTAATTGATGAGGAGTCAAAGAAAATTATTGATAGATGCTATAAAACCGCTACGGATCTTCTCAATAAAAACATTGAGAAACTTCACGCCATGGCGAAAGCGTTAGTTGAATTTGAGACATTAAATACTGACCAAATAGACGATATTATGGCTGGAGCAAAACCTAGGGCTGGAGACTCAGATGATTCTGATACAAAGGACTCTAGAAAGAAGAAACCTAATCCACCTATTTCTGATCCAGCAAATCAAACTTAAATTATAGAATGCTTTTCGGAAACAAGGAGCTTATCTTTGATAAGCCTCTTGTTATGGGAATAATAAATATTACAACTGATTCTTTCTCAGATGGTGGAAAGTTTATATCTAATAATTTAACTTCAGAATTTGATTTAAGAAAAATTATTAAAGAAATTGATTTCTTGGAAAAGTCAGGAGCATCATTTATTGATATAGGAGCAGAATCTACAAGGCCGGGGTATTCTCCAATTTCTACTCAAGAAGAATTAGATAGATTAATACCAGTTTTAGAACTGATTTCAGAGACTAAATCGATAATTTCAATTGATACTAGAAAGCCAGAAGTTATGAAAGAGGTGCTTAAATTCCCGATCGGACTAATAAACGATGTTAGTGGATTGACTTCAATTTCAGGAAAGAAATTAGTCAAAAATCATAATGTACCTATTTGTGTAATGCATAACTCTAGAGATAGGACTAAATCGTTGGAGGAAGACATAGATAGTTTTTTTAAAGCTCAGATCAATCAACTTACAATCTTCGGAATAAATGAACAAAATATTATTTTAGATCCTGGATTTGGATACGATAAAACATTTGAAGAAAATAAAAAATTGCTTTTTGATTTCGATTATTCTCAATACAAAAATAAGATTTTAATTGGTTTATCAAGAAAAGGATTCTTAAAAAAATTATTTAATGAAGCAAAAATTGAAGATATAGACGAAAAATCAGCTATTGCTAGTATAATTGCAGCTGAAAATGGTGCGAACATTCTTAGAGTTCATAATGTAGCAAAATTATCAAATAAGTTAGAAAATTGAATCGATGTTTGTTAGAAAGAAAAAATTCTTTGGTACCGATGGTATTCGAGGGCCAATTAACGAAATCACAAATCCTGAATTCGTTTTAAAACTTGGTTGGGCTGCAGGAAAAGTTTTCTCTGAAATGGGCATTTCTTCAGTCATTATTGGAAAAGATACGAGAATTTCTGGATACCTGCTTGAAACTGCTATTCAATCTGGATTCATATCAGCTGGCATAGACGTTAAGTTAGTTGGCCCACTTCCTACTCCGGCAATATCATTTTTAGCAAATTCTTTTAAAAATGCGGCGGGAGTGGTTATAAGCGCTTCACACAATTCATATCTAGACAATGGAATAAAATTTTTTGACAGCAGAGGGAAAAAATTATCAGAAGAGCTTGAAAATAGAATTGAGAAGATGATTGATGAGAAGTTTCAAGTCGTTGAAGCGGATTGTCTAGGAAAAGCTAATAGAATTTCTGATGCTGGTGGGAGATATATAGAGTTTTGTAAAAAAGCTTTAACTAAAAACGAAAATTTTTCTGGATTAAAATTAGTACTGGATGTGGCGAATGGCGCAGCTTATGACGTAGCTCCAAAGGTGTTTAAAGAATTAGGAGCTGAATTAAAGGTTATATCCAATAAGCCTGACGGATTGAATATAAACAAAAATTGTGGCTCAACTGATATTGAATGTTTGAAAAAAGCAGTAGCCGAAAATAATGCGGATTTTGGGCTTGCATTAGATGGAGATGGAGATAGATTAGTCTTTGTAAGTAAAGATTTGACTGAGATAGATGGAGATCAAATTTTATATTTGTTGGCTAAAGAAAAATTTCAACACAATATTTACTTAGGAACCAGGGGAGTCGTTGGTACTCATATGACTAACCAAGGTCTCGAAGACGCCTTGAAAGAGTTAGATATTGAATTGATAAGATCAGATGTTGGCGATAGATACGTTCTTGAAAAACTTGAAGAATTAGGCTGGGAGCTGGGCGGCGAGCAATCTGGGCATTTAATTTGTTTAGATTCTGCGTTAACTGGGGATGGTATTATTGCAGCAATAAAATTTTTAGATGCAATTAATTTTTCAAATAAAGTTTATAAAAAAAATATAAAAAACTTTAAAAAATACCCTCAAGTTTTGAAAAATGTAAAAACTAATGATCCTGAAAAAATAATAAAAAATAAAAAATTTAACGCACTAAAAAAACGCTTGGAAGCAGATATTACCAATAATAAAGGAAGGATAAACGTTAGAAAGTCAGGGACAGAAAAATTATTACGAATCATGGTGGAAAGCAATGATTCAGCTAAAACTAAAAACGTTTCTGAAGAGTTAGAGAGTTTTGCTAAAAATCTTTCATGAAGTATCTAATTGCTAATTGGAAAATGAATAGCCTAGACATTTCTGATTGGATTTTTAAATTTGAAAATAATTGTAGTGAGATTTCTTCTAAAGAAACGTTGCAAATTGTAATTTGTCCAAATTTTTTACAAATTCCTTTTTTTATTGAAAAATCTGCTTTTTCTAAATATTTATTAACTGGAAGCCAAGACGTATCTGAAAAAGACCCCGGTCCTTTTACCGGTCAAGTCTCTTCTAAGCATTTATCAAATTTCTCTGAGATTCATTATTGTATTGTTGGGCATTCTGAACAAAGAATGGCAGGAGATACTAATTCAATTGTTTTCCAGAAGACTCAAAAATTAATTAATGAAAAAATTTCTCCTATAGTCTGCGTAGGAGAAAGCCTTGAAACTAGGGAAAGCGGAGATAGAGAAAATTTCTTATTTAAACAATTAGAGTCTTTTAGTAATTTTGAAAACTTTAAATCAAACTCAATAATAGTTGCTTATGAGCCTATTTGGGCAATTGGAACGGGTATTTCTGCAGAAATATCGAGTATTAGAGAATCCATAGATTTCATTAAAGCAACTTTAGAAACTAAAAACATTCAATCAGAAATTTTATATGGCGGAAGTGTAAATGCGACGAATTCAAAAGAAATTTTGGCTGAAAAAAATATTTCAGGATTATTAGTAGGAAACGCTTCACTTGATGGAGAAGAATTTGCTAAGATCGCCCAAAATTTTAAAAATGCTTAGTTTTTTAATAGGATTTCAAATATTCGTTGCTATTTTATTAGTAGTTGTCATTCTTATGCAAAACGGTAAGGGAGCAGATATCGGTTCAGCCTTTGGGAGCGGTAATAATAATGGAATGCTTGGTCCAATCGAATCTGGAAACACCTTAACAACTTTGACATGGATCTTAGTTTTCGTTTTTTTTATCAATACTTTAGGGATATCGATTTACCAAAAGACAAATTTTGACTCAGAATTAGAAATTTTTTCTGAACCAGTGAATGCAGAAGATGTTTCAGATAACATTATTGAAATTGAAGATTTACCAGACTAAGAGTGCCGAAGTGGTGGAACTGGTAGACACGCTATCTTGAGGGGGTAGTGAGCTTTTGCTCGTGGAGGTTCAAATCCTCTCTTCGGCACCAATTTACTTGACCAAATTTATTGTAAATCCTATACTCCTGCGACTTATTGCGGGGTGGAGCAGTCTGGTAGCTCGTCGGGCTCATAACCCGAAGGTCGTAGGTTCAAATCCTGCCCCCGCTACCAAATAGGCCCTTTAAGGGCCTATTTAATATAAAATTATGGATATAAAAGAGAGATTAAAGATTGCTATTGAAAAGGATATTATTTCTTTGGGGTATATTTTTTGGGGTTTAGAAATTTCAGGAAATTCTAGATCTAAATTAATAAGGCTATATATAGACAATAAGGATACATCTATAAATTTGTCAGATTGTGAAAAAGTAAGCAACCAGACCATGGAAATCTTAAATAACTCAGATTTTTTAGACTTTAACTATAGATTAGAAGTTTCTTCTCCTGGAATTGATAGAATTTTTTTTGATTTTAATCAACATAAAGCATTTCTTGGTTATCAAGTTGAAATAAAATTCATGAAAGAAAATATAAAACAAACTCTTAGAGGAAAGCTTATTAAAGCTGAAGATAATCTCTTAGAAATTAAAAAACATAATGAAGATCTCGAAAAAATAAGTTCTTCTAATTATTTATCTTCAAAATTAATATATATGGAGCAAGCATAAAATGAATCAAGAAATATTGATGGTAGCTGAATCAGTGTCTAATGAAAAAGATTTGCCAAAAGATACTATATTTGAAGCTATTGAGTTGGCATTAGCGAGCGCTGCAAAAAAAAGATATCAAGAAGAAGTAGACATTAGAGTCTCTATAGATAGAGAAACAGGTGACTTTGAAACATTCAGGTGTTGGACAGCAGTTGATTTTGAAAACTACGAGAATTCTGAAATACATATTTTAGCTGATAGTGATTTAGCTGATGAAAAAGAATTAAAAGAAGGCGACGTAGATAAAGAGCAAATTGAAAATCCTGACTTTGGCAGGATTGCTGCTCAAGCAGCGAAGCAGGTAATAGTGCAAAAAGTAAGAGATGCTGAGCGACTTGAAATAATTAAAAAGTTTAGACCTTACTTAAACACTTTGATTAACGGCACAGTTAAAAAAGTTACTAGAGAATTTATCATAGTTGATTTAGGCGATAACGCAGAAGCTTCCTTGTCTCGAAGGGATTTGGTGCAAGGTGAGATTTACAGAATTGGCGACCGAATAAAAGGAATCTTAGGAGAAGCTGAGAGGGAAAATAGAGGATCTCAATTAATTTTGAGCAGAAGTGCAAAAGAAATGGTGGTTGAATTATTTAAATTAGAAGTCCCTGAAATCGCCGAAGAGGTTATTCAAATTAGAGCGGTGGCTAGAGACTCTGGAGCAAGAACAAAAATTGCCGTTAAGACTAATGATATTAGAATAGACCCTGTTGGCGCTTGTGTAGGCATGAGAGGTTCTCGAGTTCAGGCTGTTTCTAATGAACTTGGCAGCGAAAGAATTGATATTGTTGTCTGGGACGATGATCCAGCAAAACTTCTTATAAATACTTTATCTCCTGCGGAAGTTACTTCTATAGTTTTAGATGAAGAAAATGGAACTATGGAGGTGAAGGTAAAAGATGAAAATCTTGCCCTCGCTATTGGAAGAAATGGACAAAACATTAGACTAGCTTCCGAGTTAATAGGTTGGCAAATCCAAATAGGCGGGGAAAACGAAGACTTGATTACTGAAGATTCTCCAGAAAATAAGTTAATTAAATTTATGGGTGTAGACAGCGACTTAGCAGAAAAATTAATTCAAAGTGGCTTTGATACAATTCAAAAAATTTCTGAAGCCTCCTCAGAAGATCTGGAGAGTATTGAAGAAATAGATTCAGAAATTTCTGAAGCTCTTTTAGAAAGATCAGAAGCTGCTCTTTTGGAACTGGCATTATCTGACATTGAGGAAGAAGAATCTAAAGACAACACTCTTGAAAGTTTAGATTTACTTGATAACGAAATGATTGAAAAACTTACAAAGAATAATGTTTCAACTAAGGAAGAATTGGCTGATCTTGCCTCTGATGAGCTTGCTCCCATTTTAGAAATTTCAGAAGATGAAGCAGGAAAAATTATAATGGCGGCTAGAGCCGACTGGTTTATTTGAGGATCATGAAAGTAAGTCAAATTGCTAAAGCAATTGGTTATTCCCCTGAAGAGCTGCTTCTTCAAATAAAGGCAGCTGGATTAACCCATAAGAATGCTGAGGAAGAGATTAATAACGAAGATAAAAAAATATTACTTAACTTTATTAAGTCTTCCAAAAAAGCTTCTAAAAAAACTATTTCTTTAAAAAAAACTACAAACAAAGCCAGCACAAACTCAAAGGTCTCAATTACCAGATTAAACCAAAATAAAGATGCAACAAGCTCAGAAATTTCAAAAGATTTCTCTGGCACCATAGACTTTGATGATGCAGAAAGAAAAAGGGTCTCTGCCGAGAAATCCAAAGAAGCAATTAAAGACCAATCAGTTGAAGAAAAAAACAAAGGTAACGTAGTAAGGCGAATAAAAAAATCAGAAACTTCTTTGAAACAAAACAAGCCTGTAAATTTAAAAAAAACCAATTCTATATTAGATGATAGTAAAAAAAATAAGAGAGAATTAGAAGGTGAAAAATATTTAGAGACTAAACTATCTGCGAATGTTCAAAGTTTCGAAAAACCATCAGAGTTCATTCAAAAAGAGGTAAGTATTCCTGAATTTATATCTGTAGCGGATCTAGCAAAGGCATTATCTATAAAGTCTGCCGATTTAATAAAATCTTTAATGACTAATGGTGTCATGGTAACCCTTAATCAAACAATAGATCAAGAGACGGCGCTTTTAGTAGTTGAAGAACTAGGGCATTTGGGAATTCCCATAGAGGAAAAAGATGATGAGGAAAATTTAATAGAAAATTTGTCTTATGATGGAGAAGAAGAGAGCAGGGATCCAGTGGTATCCGTTCTTGGGCATGTAGACCATGGAAAGACTTCTATTCTAGACTTCATAAGAAAAGCCTCTATAGCAGATACTGAAGAAGGCGGGATTACTCAAGCAATTGGCGCTTATCAGACCCTTCATAATGATAAAAGCATTACCTTCATAGACACTCCTGGACATGCAGCTTTTTCACAAATGCGAGCAAGAGGAGCGAATTTAACTGATATCGTAATTTTGGTTGTTGCGGCTGATGATAGTGTGCAGCCTCAAACTCAAGAAGCTTTAGATCATGCTAAAGCAGCAGAAGTAGAAATAATAGTAGCCATCAATAAAGTTGATAAGCCTGACGCAGACCTTGATAAGGTAAAAGGAGATCTTGCAGCAATTGGATTAACTCCTGAAGACTGGGGGGGAGATACCCAAATGATTCCTGTATCTGCAATGACCGGTGATGGCATTGAAGATTTGCTAGATAGTATTCTGTTAGTTGCAGAAGTTTTAGAATTAAAAACTAATCATTCAGGACCTGCGGCAGGTTTAGTGCTTGAGTCAGGCGTAAAAAAAGGTGAAGGAGCAGTTGCAACTCTGCTAGTAAAAAAAGGTAAATTAGAAACTGGTGATTTAATTTTAGTTGGAGATCAATATAGAAAAATTAGAAGCTTAAAAAATTTTTCAGAAGAAAATATTAAAGAAGCACTGCCTTCCCAACCAGTATCTATTTCGGGTTTAGAGTATTCTCCAAACGCTGGAGACGAATTTATAGTTGTAGAAGACGAAAAAGCTGCGAGAGCTTTGTCAGAAAATAGATCAAAAAAAATAAGGGATAAAAGACTCGCTCAAAGAAGCGGAGTTACAACTGAAAATTTGTTTGCAAATGTATCTGATGGTGAAAAATCTTCTGTAAATTTAGTATTGAAATCTGATACAAATGGCTCTTTGGAGGCCTTAGTAGGTTCCATTAATAATTTAAAGGTTGACGAAGTGAATATAAAAATCGTTTTAGATTCGGTAGGCCCAATCTCAGAAAATGATGTAAATTTAGCTATTGCATCTGAAGCGGCTATTTTTGGTTTTAATGTAAGAGCAGATACAGCTGCAGGTAAACTAGCCGAAGAAGAGGGAATTTCAATTAAATACTTCGGAATTATTTATGATCTGATAGATGAAATTAAATCAACCATTGAAGGCTCTTTAAGCCCAGAAATTAAAGAGAGTATTAAAGGGGTCGCAAAAGTTAAAGATGTATTTAAATCTCCAAAATTTGGATTTGTAGCTGGCTCAATAGTTGAAGAAGGGACAATTTCAGCAAATATGAATGTAAGAGTTCTAAGAGATAATATTGTAATTCATGAAGGAATTCTGGATTCATTAAGAAGATTTAAAGATGAAGCAAGAGAAGTCAAATCTGGTACAGAATGTGGAATTGGAATTTCAAATTATTCAGATATAAAAATCGGGGACAAGATAGAAGTTTTCCAAAAAGAAGAAATTAAAAGAAAAATATAATTGTTTAAATCTTCATCATTCAAAAGGTCACAAAGAGTTGGCGATCTAATAAAAAAAGAGGTAGCTTCAATATTCCTTTTTCAACTCAGAGATCCAAGATTAAAAAATGTAACTATCAGTAGAGTTGATTTAAGTGATGATTTGTCCAACGCCACTATTTTTTATCTAACAGATTTGAGCACAGAGGAACCTCTAGACATTCAAAGAGGTCTAGACAAAAGCATAGGTTTTATCAAAGCAAAATTAGGAAAAAATTTGAAACTTAGAAAAATTCCAAGAATTTTATTTGCAGAGGAATTAGATGATTGATGGCATTTTAATTTTAAATAAACCAAAAGGTATTTCCTCGGGAGTTTTCGTAAGAAAGTTGCAAAGCTTGTTCTCTAAAAAAAAGAAAATTGGGCATGCAGGAACATTAGACCCTTTGGCTTCAGGAATTTTAATAGTCTGTATTGGTGAAATGACTAAATTTGTAAATTTTTTGACTAAAGAAAATAAAACTTATTTAGCAGAGGTTTCATTGGGAATCAAAACAGATTCAGGAGATATGGATGGAAAGGTCATTGAAAGATCTAAAAGAACTCCTTCTAGATTAGCTCTTGAAAAAAAGCTTAAATCTTTTGTTGGAGTAATTGACCAAAAACCACCAATTTATTCTTCTTTAAAATACAAAGGAAAGCCATATAGATATTATGCTGCTAAGGGCATTGAAATTGAAATAAAAAGCAGGAAAGTAACGATACACAGCATTTCTCTTGAATCTTTTGAAGAAAATAAATTCAAATTTTCCGTAAAGTGTGGGCCTGGAACTTATATTAGGACCCTAGCAGAAGATATTTGCGAGTCTTTAGGGTCTTTAGGGACGATCTCTACTTTGATAAGGACTGAATCTGCAGGTTTTGATTTAAGCCAAAGTTCAAATATAGACGATTTAACAGTAAAAAATTTAAATGAAAAAATAATCCCTTCAGGGGATGCACTTAAGTGTCTAGATAGGATACAATGCCGCCCTGAAATAGTAGAAAAAATAACTAATGGCCAAATGGTAGAGATAGAAGAGGCCAAAGAAGACGGATTCTTTAGATTTTTTGATCAAAAAGAAAATTTCGTGGGAATAGTTGAAAGTTATAATGGGTTTTTGAAACCCAAAAGATTACTAGGTAATTTTAACAATGTTGGAGAAAACACTTGAGCTTAGATAGTAATAAGAAAAGTGAAGTAATAAAAAAGTTTTCAAGATCTGAATTAGATACCGGTTCTCCTGAGGTACAAATTGCTCTTCTTACGGAGAATATTTTAGCTCTTCAGGATCATTTCGAAGATCATCAAAAAGATCATCATTCGAGACAGGGGTTAATCAGAATGGTAAATAAGAGAAGGAAACTTTTAGACTATCTTAAGAAGAATGATCAGACAAAATATAGTTCTGTTTTGAAAGAGCTTAATCTCCGAAAATAATAGATTCAATAAATCTAAAAAAATATGGATAAAAGTAAAGTTGTATCCTGCAAAAAATTAATTGCAGGGAGAGAAATATCATTAGAAACCGGGAAAGTAGCAAGGCAGGCAACAGCCTCGGTAATTGCTTCTTCAGGAGACACTCAAGTTTTAGTCACTGTAGTTGCCGGAGCGCAAAAAGAAGGACAGAGCTTTTTTCCCTTGACGGTTAATTACATAGAAAAATTTTATGCCGCAGGAAAAATTCCTGGAAGCTTTTTTAGAAGAGAGGGCAGGCCATCTGAAGGAGAAGTTTTGACTTCCAGACTAATAGATAGACCAATTAGGCCACTTTTCCCCAAAGGATATACTCAAGAAGTTCAAGTAGTTTGTACTGTTCTCTCAATAGATAAAGATGACACTGCTGACATAATTTCATTAATAGGCGTTTCTGCTGCGTTACAGCTTTCTGGCTTACCTTTTCAGGGGCCCTTATCCGCTGCAAAAATAGGTTTTATTGATGGAAATTATGTTTTAAACCCATCTTTAAGTGATCTAAAAAAATCTGAATTAGAAATGGTTATTGCCGGATCATCCGATGCAGTTTTTATGGTTGAATCAGAAGCAAAGGAGTTATCTGAAGATCAAATGTTGGGAGCAATTTTGTTTGCTCAACAAGAAATGAAACCAAGTTTGGATTTAATCGAGGAGTTGGTTTCTCAAGTTGAAGTCAATCCAATTGAGTACTCCATACAAGAAGATGATGAAGAACTTATGGAAATGGTTTCTAACTCAGTAAGTTCAAAAATTGAGGAAGCTTATCAAATTCCAGAGAAGGCTCTTCGGCAAGAAGCAGTTTCGGATGCTAGACAATTTTTAACAAACCAATTTGAAGAAGAAGATGAGGAAAAAATTGAAAAAGCAAAAGATTATTTTAAGTCTTTAGAATCATCTATTGTTAGGTCTCGTCTATTAGATGGACAACCAAGAATAGATGGAAGAGACTTAGATACCGTAAGACCAATTAATATTGAAACAGGATTTTTAAAGCAAGCACACGGGTCTGCATTGTTTACGAGAGGAGAAACTCAATCAATTGGAGTCGCTACAATTGATTCGCTAAAACTTTCTCAGTTGCTTGATACGCTTCAAGGTGATTCTAAAGATCCCTTTATGCTGCATTACAATTTTCCTCCTTATTCAGTTGGTGAAGCTGGAATGATTGGCAGTCCTAAACGAAGAGAGATTGGACATGGTAAATTAGCTAGAAGAGCCTTGGAGGCTGTTTTACCCAATCCTGAAGAATTTGAATATGCAATAAGAGTGGTTTCAGAAATTACAGAATCTAATGGTTCAAGTTCAATGGCCACAGTTTGTTCTTCAAGTTTAGCAATGATGGATGCGGGAATTCCTCTTAAAAAAGCTGTTGCAGGAGTAGCAATGGGTTTAGTGAAAAGTGAGAATGATTACTGTGTCATAACTGATATTCTTGGAGATGAAGATCATCTCGGTGACATGGATTTCAAGGTAGCTGGAACATCAGATGGAGTAACTGCTCTTCAAATGGATATAAAAATTGCTGGTATTAACGAGAAAATTCTTAAAGATGCTTTAAATAAAGCAAACACAGCTAGATCTCATATACTTGGTGAAATGGATAAAGTTTTAAGTGAATCTAGACCTGAACTTTCAGATTTAGCTCCACAGGCAATAAAGACATCTATACCTAAAAATAAAATTGGTGAAGTTATTGGTAAAGGAGGCAGCACAATTAAAAGCATTACCGAGAAAACAGAAACCAATATTGACATAAGTGACAATGGCAATATTAGTATTTACGGAAGAAGCAAAGAATCAAGGCAGGAAGCGCTGGAAATTATTGAGTCAATGATCTCAGATCCGGAAGTTGGATTAGTCTGCGTAGGAACAGTAGTTAAAATTGTTGATTTTGGTGCTTTTGTCTCTTTTGATAAAGGAAAAGAAGGGTTGGTTCACATATCTGAAATTGCCGAGGAAAGAGTTAAAAACGTAAAAGATTACTTAGTAGAAGGTGAAGAGGTGGATATAAAGGTCATTGGAGTCGATGATCGTGGAAAAATCAAATTGAGCATGAAAGCTGTTAACAGCAATCAAGAGAGCTCTGAATAGAAATGGTGGCTATGCTGTGACTTGAACACAGGACCTCAGCATTATGAATGCTGCGCTCTAACCAGCTGAGCTACATAGCCAAAGAGGGATTCTCTTTTTCATCAAAAGTTTTGTCAAGTTTTAAACGTTAAAACGAAACAAAATAATATCTCCTTCATTAACTTCATAGTCGGAACCTTCCGAACGAAGCTTGCCCGCAGATTTGGCGCCTTGCTCTCCATTAAATGAAATATAATCATCAAAGCTCACCACTTCTGCTTTTATAAAACCTCTTTCAAAATCTGAATGAATTACGCCTGCCGCTTGAGGAGCTAAAGATCCTTTTTTTAATACCCATGCTCTTACTTCTTCTTTTCCAGCAGTAAAGAATGTGCCTAAGCCTAAGCTGCTGTATGATTTCCTAATTAATCTTTCTAAAGCAGGCTCTTCAAGACCTAATTCTTTGAGAAAAACTATTTTTTCATCATTGTCTAGCTCGGAGATTTCTGATTCCAATTTTATTGACAAGGTTATAAATTCTGAACCTTCTTTCGAGACTTTATTTTTTAAAGCTTCAATATCGATTCCGCAATTATTTTCATCGATGTTTGCGACGTATATGAAAGGCTTAAGACAAACTAAATTATACTCCTTGACTAGATTCTTTTTTGTATCAGAGATTTCAGAAATTTTTTTTCTATTAGATTCTTTAATTAATTCTATTATTTCCTCAATTACTTCTAATTTTTCTTTTGAACTTTTATCTAAAATAGATTTTTTTTTATTAAAATTAATTTTTACTTTTTCGAGAATTTCTAAATCAGATAAAAGTAATTCTGTTTCAATTATTTCAACATCGGCTAATGGATCAACTTTGTCATTTACATGAGTAATATTTTTATCCTCAAAACACCTTACTACTTGAATAATTGTTTGGGTTTCTCTTATGTGGGACAAAAAAGTATTCCCAAGGCCTTCTCCTTTAGAAGCTCCCTCAACTAAACCTGCAATATCAACAAATTCAACACTTGCTGGAATTACTTTTTTTGGGTTAACTATTTTTACTAACTCTTCAAGTCTGTTGTCAGGCACTTCAACAATACCTTGATTAGGCTCAATGGTGCAGAAAGGATAATTTTCAGCTTGAATTTGCGCATTTGTAAGAGCATTAAATAGAGTTGATTTACCAACATTAGGAAGTCCAACTATTCCACATTTCAAAGACATTATTTAGAGTGTAGTTTGTTTATAGCAAATTCCCAGCCATCGAATATAATGTCTTCGATTACTTCTATCCCATTTTTAATAGCTTTTTTCCTCTCATTAACTTCCTTCGCGGTGCCTTTTTTTACTACGTAATCATTTACGAGAGAAGCTTTTCCAGGGTGACTTATTCCTATTCTCATTCTCAAAAAATCTTTTTCTCCCCCTAGACTTTCAATGATACTTTTTAAACCATTATGACCTCCATCTCCTCCAGATTTTTTTAGTTTGCATGAGCCGGATGGAAGATCTAAATCGTCGTGAACTATCAAAACATTTGCTAAGTTCAAGTTATATTTTTTTATCGCAGGCTTAAGAGAATTACCACTATTGTTCATAAAAACAATTGGTTTGATTAAATAGATTTCTTTATTTTTGAAAACATATTGAGCTAAGTAAGATTTTATGGACTTTTTTTCTTCGAATTTTAAATCCCACTGAACTGATAATTCATCTACGAAATCTACTCCAGCATTGTGTCGAGTTCTTGCATACCTAGCTCCAGGATTTCCCAGGCCGGCAATTAAAAATTTTTCCATTAAGAATTATTTTCTTCTTCGGAATCTACCGGCGCTTTAGAATCGCCATCTTTAGATTCTCTTTCTTCGCCTTCTTCTCCCTCAGATAACTCAGCATCGGATTCATCGATATCCAAGCTAGCTCGGGTGGTGCTACAAGAGACAACTGGTTGATCTTGACTAGTGATTAAAGTATTAGAAAGTTCCACTCCCTCAGGAAGAATAAGTCCAGTTTGCATAATAGAATTACCTAGTTCAAGTTCAGCAATGTCAACTTCTATAAATTCTGGAAGAACTTCTGCCATACAAGTTAATTCTATTTCATTTCTATTTTTTGAAATCATTCCGCCTTGATTTTTCACACCGATACAAGATTCTTCGTTAATAAATTTTAAGGGGACTTGCATTGTTATCATTGTTTGTGAAGAAACTTTCATAAAATCTACATGAATAGGATTGTCATTAGCTGGGTTAGTTTGTACCGCTTTGAGAATAACTTTATGGGATGTTTCTCCTTCTTCAAGTAAAATTACTTGAGAAAAAATACTTGGAAGCTCTAAAGCTTTTCTAAGATCCTTTGCCAAAAGGGAAATTTTTTTTGTTTCTTCTCCAGACCCATAAACAATTCCTGGCACATTACCAATATTTCTTAAACTTTTTGCAGATAGGTTATTTTCTTCCGCAATATATTCAAATTTTAAAACTGTTTGATCACCCATAACTCAACCTAAAGAAACATTGCACTTACTGACTCTTCTTTATTTACTCTATTAATCGCTTCCGCAATAGTTTTTTCTAAAGAGATTATCTTAATTTTATTTAATTTAGATGCCTCTTCTGAAAGCGGGATTGTATCAGTAACTATAATTTCGTCTAGCCCTGATTTTTCTATTCTTTTTAATGCAGGCCCAGATAAAACTGGATGTGTTGCGTAAGATATTACTTTTTTTGCTCCAGCATTCTTTAATGCTTCAGCTGCATTACAAATTGTTCCAGCTGTGTCTACAATGTCATCAACAAGTACACAAGTTTTTTCGGCAACATCTCCTATTACGTTCATAACCTGAGACTGATTGTCTTTTTCTCTTCTTTTATCAATGATAGCTAGATCAGCGTCATTTAATAGTTTTGCTAATGCCCTAGCTCTAACTACCCCTCCTACATCTGGAGAGACAATTATAAGATTTTCATAATTTGCCTTATCGATATGTTCAAAAGTAACATTCGTTCCATAGATATTATCTACAGGGACGTTAAAAAAACCTTGGATTTGATCAGAGTGAAGTTCAATTGTTAATATCCTATCTGCTCCAGCATTTTGAAGCATCTCTGCAACTAACTTTGCACTTATGGGAACTCTTTCAGATCTTACTCTTCTGTCTTGTCTGGCGTAACCAAAATAAGGAATGACAGCTGTTATTCTAGAAGCAGAGGATCTTCTGAGAGCATCAATCATTATCAAAAGTTCCATTAAGTTCTCATTTGCGGGAAAACAAGTAGATTGCAATATAAACACGTCCATACCACGAACATGCTCATCAATTCTGACATTGAGCTCTTGGTCGCTAAAGCGACCAACATAGGCATCTCCTAGGTTTTTCCCTAATTCTTTAGCAACTCTATGGGCTAAATTTGGGTTTGAAGATCCAGAAAATAGGACAAGATTATTGTTATGTTCTGTCATTTCCTAAAAATTTTTTTTTGGCTGGGGTGGATGGATTCGAACCATCGCATGGCGGCATCAAAAGCCGCTGCCTTACCGCTTGGCTACACCCCATAATTCTTAATCTCATCCTCTATTGGTGAATTATTCAGTGTGGTAGTCAAAAAACAATTCATATTTGAAGGTGCATTATCTATTATTTTTTGGGCTTCTTCAAAATTATTAAACATTGAATAAATAGCTGAGCCTGTGCCTGAAAGATGAGCATCATTATAACTTTCAATATAGTTAAAAATTTTATCAATTTCAGAAAAATTTTTTCTAATCCAGTTTTCGAAAGAATTAAAATTTTTTTTATTTGAATACTTTATTGACTCGATATTATTAAAATTCTCAAAAGCAAGTTTTGTTGAAACTTTTGAATTTGGGATGATTACGAGCACTGGGTTTTCAACCAATGAAACTTTTTTAAAAATTTCCCCTCTCCCAGTGGCAATTGAAGATCTTCCATGAACGAAAATAGGTACGTCAGAACCAAGAACCAAAGCCAAGTCAATTAATTTTTTTTTTGAAAGATCAAGATTGAAGATTTTATTAATAGCTACTAAAACTGATGCGGCATTTGAGCTTCCTCCTCCCAGGCCAGACTTAAGTGGAATTCTTTTGTTAATAGTTACTTTTAAGTTTTCTTTAAAACCATGAGTATTTTTTAATAAATTTATCAATTTGCTTACAATATTTTCTTTTTCTTCTACACTTGGGCAAACTATTTGATTTTTATTTACTTTTGTTTCAATTGTAATGTCGTCTCCCCAGTTCAAAAATTGAAATGTTGTTTCTATATTGTGAAAGCCGTCCGCTCTTTTGTTAAGAACTTTAAGACCCAAATTGATTTTTGCTGGGGAAGATATTTTGTAAATCATTCTATAAATATTTTTAAAGAAAAGGTTTCTTCCAAATCACTTGCTTCAATTAAAGTTGATTTAACTTTTTGAGTCTTTACGAAAAAAAAATTTTCCTCTTTCACCATGAGACACTCTGCATTGTCACATAGTTCGAAGGCCCAATTTAATAATTTGTAAAAATTAAGTTTTTTAAGGTTTGAATTATTGTTAATTGTAAAAAGTAAAACCTCTTTTTTTCCTAAATAAATTTTTTCTTCCGAAAAGTTAATTCTAAACCTGTTTAAGTTATCAAATGAGCTAATTTTTAAGTAAAAGTCATTATGGATCTTTTCAATTTTTAAAAATCCAGAAAACACTTTATTATTAATAGATAGAGAAAATTTTCCTTCTTTAGTAAATCCGCCTCCTATTTCTGAATCAAAATTTGAAACGCAGCTACTTAAAAACATACTTAATATTAATAAAAGCCCAAAGTTAAGTTTCTTCATTTCTTTTAAAATTTTCATGAATATAATAACAGTCAGAATTTAATAAGATGCTTAAATCCATTATACAAAGACTCGAATCTGCTGAGGAAAGGTTTAAATTTCTAGAAAAAGAAATTTCTTCATCTAATATTCTTAAAGATCAAAAAGTTTATGCTGCATACACAAAAGAATATTCTGATTTAAAACCATTAGTTGAAAAAAATCTTGAGTTTAAAAAAATAAAAGAAGAACTTGAGGAGGCAAAGGTCTTAATGAATGATTCTGATATTGAAATAAAAGATTTTGCAAAAGAAGAATTTGTTAAATTCAATGACTCTTTAACAGCACTGGAGCTTGATTTAAAAAAATTATTAATCCCAAAAAATGAGGACGAAGAAAAAGATATTTTTTTAGAAGTTAGAGCGGGAACTGGAGGCGACGAAGCTGGAATATTTGTTGGCGATTTATTCAGAATGTTTTCAAGGCTCTCAGAAAGAAAAAAATGGAAAATAGAACTTATCTCCTCTAGAGAGTCGGAAAAAGGCGGGTTTAAAGAAATTGTCGCTAAAATTTCAGGTAATAATGTATACAGGTATTTACAATTTGAATCAGGCGTACACAGGGTTCAAAGGGTTCCGGAGACAGAGTCTCAAGGAAGAATCCATACTTCAGCTTGTTCCGTAGCGATTTTACCAGTGGTTGAAAGTTTAGATGAAGTTGAAATCGACAAGTCTGAAATAAGGGTTGATACTTTTAGAGCTTCTGGTGCGGGAGGACAACACGTAAATAAAACTGATTCGGCAGTTCGTCTTACTCATATCCCATCAGGGATTGTGGTCGAATGTCAGGATGGAAGATCTCAACATAAAAATAAAGCAAAAGCGATGATTCTTTTACAATCTAAATTGACTGAAAGAGCTTCAAACGAGCAAAATTCTGAGTTAGAAAAAAAGAGGAAAAATATGGTAGGCAGTGGCGACAGATCCGAGAAAATTAGGACCTACAATTTTCCTCAAAACAGAGTTACAGATCATAGAATTGATTTTACTAGCCATAACCTTGAAGCTTTTTTAGATGGAGATATGGAAGATATTTTCAAAACTCTTCTAGAGGAAAATCAATCAAGAATGTTGCTTAATTTAGAAGATGAAACAACAAACAATTAACATCGAAGATGCTCTTTCAATGGCAAGCACAAATATAGACTCCCAAGACGCAAGACTTTTATTAGAATTTGTAAAAGGTGTTGATGGAAGCTATCTCTTCACTCATAAAGATGAAAAAATTAACATCAAAGAGAGCAAACTTTTTTTTGATCTTGTCCAAGAAAGAAAGAAAAAAAAACCTTTAGCTTATTTAGTGGGTAAAAAAGGATTTTGGAAAAATGATTTTTTTGTAGACAAATCGGTTCTTGTTCCAAGACCAGAAACAGAAATGCTGGTAGAAAAATTATTGGAACAAGATCTAGACAATAAAGATTTATTAGAATTAGGAATAGGCTCAGGCGTTATTTCATTATCTGTAGCAAAAGAAAATAAGAAACTAAATGTACTTGGAACTGAGAAGTCTTTAAGCGCATTAATGATAGCCAATAAAAATGCTAAAAGCTTAGATGTTGATAATGTGATTTTTATAAATCACGATTGGAATCGAAAATGGCTTTTTCCAAAAATGGATTATATAGTTTCTAACCCTCCTTATGTAGATAGAAGCTCTTTAGACAAGGATGCAGACGGAGTATGGTTTGAGCCTTCTATTGCTTTGTTTTCAGATGAAAAAGGATTTAAAGATTTAGATACTATTATTTCTAAAAGCATTAGATTCCTCAAACCAAAAGGGAAGTTACTTTTAGAACACTCTTACGAACAATCAAAAAAAATTGTGACTTTGGCAAAAAAAATTGGCTACAAAAACTTAGAACAGTTAAAAGATAACAACAATTTAATGAGAGTCTCAATCTTAAGCAAATGAAAGATACAGATTTAGTCAGATACAGCAGACATATTATGTTGCCTGAGATAGATATAGAAGGTCAAAAAAAAATATCTTCTTCAAAGATTTCAATTGTTGGCTTAGGAGGTTTGGGATGCTCTGCTTCCTCTTTTCTTGCGGCTTCTGGCGTTGGCACATTGAATTTAATAGATGATGATTTTATTGATATTAGTAATTTACAGCGACAAATACTATTTTCCGAAAAAGATTTGGATAGTCAGAAAGCGTCGGTCGCAAAGAACAAACTTATTAAACTTAACAAAGAAATAGATATCCAAGCTCAAGATTTGAAGCTAAATGCCTTTAACATTGAAAGAGCGCTTAAAAATTCAGAAATAATTCTAGATTGTACTGATAATTTTGATACGAGAAAATTAATAAATATTTACTGTAAAAATAAAGAATTAATTCTAATTTCTGGATCTTCTCAAGGTTGGATGGGTCAGTTCTTTTCTTTAGATTTTAAAGATGATAATTCTCCATGCCTCGAATGTTTTTTTGAAGATTTAGATAGCGAAGACTTAACTTGCAGAGAATCAAGTATTTTTTCGCCACTAGTGGGTGTTGTTGGTTCTTTTATGGCTTCGGAATCTATAAAGAGAATTATTGCTAACGAAAAGATGAATTCGGAATTAGTTGAATTAAATTTAAAAGAAAATAACTTAAAAAGTATTAAATTGAAAAAGAATCGAAATTGTAAAATTTGTTCAAAACTCTAAAAAAAAGTTGAAGCTTTGAAATTACAGTTATATTCTAGTTTTCTATTTTAATTAGCTATTAGGAGTCAATGATGCTAGGTAACATGATGCAGGAACAATTGCTTATTTCAGGCGTATTGGAACATGCTGTAAAGAACAATGCCAATAGTGAAATTGTAAGCAATACAGTTGAAGGAGGCATTCATAGGTATACGATTAAAGATTCTGCTTTAAGATCGAAAAAATTAGCAAATGCTTTACTAAACCTTGGAATAGGAGAAGGAGACATAATTGCGACTATGGCTGTTAATAGTTATAGACACTTAGAGCTTTACTTTGGCATTTCTGGGTTGGGAGCGGTTTTACATACTTTAAATCCAAGACTTTTTCCGGATGACATTAAATATATTGTTAATCATGCCGAAGATAAGTATTTATTTGTGGACGCTCCATTTCTTCCAATTATTGAGAATGTAATCTCGGATCTAAAAACAGTTAAAGGGATTGTCATTTTAACTGATAAAGAAAACATGCCTTCATCATCTTTAGAAAATCTCATATGTTACGAAGACTTTATATCCGGTGAATCAGACACAATTTCTTGGCCGGAGTTTGACGAAAATACAGCTTCTTCACTTTGTTATACCTCTGGGACAACAGGAAATCCCAAAGGAGTTCTTTACTCTCATAGATCAACAGTTTTACATGCATGGTATGCGACCGCAGGCAATGCAATGAATTTGACACCAGAAACAATATTGCTTCCTGTTGTGCCTATGTTTCATGTAAATGCATGGGGAATTCCCTATGCTTCTTTTATGTATGGAGCAAAAATGGTGTTTCCGGGACCTCACACAGACGGTGAATCGATCTGTAAATTAATCACCTCAGAAAAAGTAAATCAATTAATGGGTGTTCCTACTGTATGGCTAGATCTACTTAACTATGCTGAAAAAAATAGTATAAAGCTTGAATCCGTAAAAAGCGTGTTAGTTGGGGGTTCAGCTGCTCCAAAAGCTATGATTAAAGCTTTTGAGGAAAAACATGATTGTTTTTTACTTCACGGATGGGGAATGACGGAAATGAGTCCTTTAGGTACTTTAAATTCTTATACTCCAGAGATGAAGGATATGGATCTAGAGGAAAGATATGACATTCAAACTAGTCAAGGACGCTCAGTTTATGGCTGCTCCATGAAAATTGTAGACAGCGATGGAAAAACTCTTCCAAATGATGGAAAAACCTTTGGAAGATTGATGGTCAAGGGTCCAGCAATCATTGAGAGATATTTTAAATCCGAATCATCAGCTCTTGAGGAAGGGTGGTTTGATACAGGTGACGTTGCAACAATAGATACTAGTGGTTATATGCGGATTGTTGATAGAAGTAAAGACGTAATAAAATCTGGAGGAGAATGGATAAGTTCAATCGATTTAGAAAATACAGCAGTTGGACATCCAGGTGTAGCGGAAGCTTGTGTGGTTGGAGTAGCTCATCCTAAATGGGACGAAAGACCAATCTTATTTATAGTCAAAAATGGTCTAGAAGACTGCGAAAAAGACTCAATTGAAGATTTTCTCTCAGACAAAATTGCAAAATGGTGGATGCCTGACGATATAATATTTGTTGATGAACTGCCCCACGGAGCAACAGGTAAATTATTAAAAACTGGTTTGAGAGAAGAATATCAAAATCATTTATTAGAAAAATAAGGAGGTAAATATGGCTGGATTAGTTCCCGCACAGACGTTAAAAGATTACATAGGTACAGAATTCGAACCCTCAGATTGGCTCGAAGTTGATCAAGACAGAATAAATCAATTCGCTGACGCAACTTTGGATTATCAATTTATTCATGTTGATTCAGAAAAAGCTACGCCTTTGTTCGGCTCTACTATTGCACATGGATTTCTTTCACTATCTTTAACAGCGGGTTTAAAGGCTGGGGGTATAGCGCCAGACAATATGACTATGGCGTTTAATTATGGTTTAGACAGAGTAAGATTTTTAACGCCAGTAAATGTGGGATCTAAAGTAAGGACTAAAGCTAAACTAATATCAGTTGATGAAAAAGAAGACGGTAGATATTTAGTTAAAAACGAAGTTACTATGGAGATTGAGGGACAAGAAAAGCCAGCTTTCATTGCTGAAGCTTTGACAATGTTCGTCACTGGTTAAGTTCTTTTCTCAAAATCTCATTCACGACCTTAGGATCAGCCGATCCTTGGGTCTCCTTCATTACTTGACCTACAAAAAATCCAAATAATTTATCTTTTCCAGATTTGTACTGATTATGTTGTTTTGGATTTTCTTCAATTATTTTCATTATAATTTTTAGAAGTTCATCTTCGTTAGAAATTTGTTCTAAATTTTCTTTTTTGATAATTTCTTGAACTGTAAGATCCTGATCCCAAAGTACTTCAAGAATTTTTTTTGCAGCTGGATTAGAGATATTATTTTCTTCAAGATTTTTAAAAAGATCAATTAAATCTTCAGATGAAATATTAGACTCTGAAATATTTTTATTATTTTTGTTTAATATTGCTAAAAAGTCTCCGACAATCCACTTTGCTGCAGTTTTTACATCTTTCACAGATTTAGCAATTGTTTCAAAGAAAACACTCATTTCCCTTGAACTATTTAGAATTTTTGATTCATACTCATTTATCAAATAATCAGAACAAAACCTTTTTATCTTTTGTTCAGGTAATTCGGGAAGCTTTTCCTTGACGCTTTGAATGTATTCACTCGATATTTTAAGAGGTATCAAATCAGGCTCAGGAAAATATCTATAGTCGTTGGCGTGTTCTTTAGATCTCATGGACCTAGTCTCATTTTTGTTTGAATCATATAATCTGGTTTCTTGAATTATCTTTTCACCAGACTCCACAACTTTAGTTTGCCTTTTAATTTCATATTCAATTGCTTTCTCAACAAATTTAAAAGAATTAATATTTTTAATCTCCGTTCTATTTCCAAATTTTTCTTGTCCCTTTTTTCTTATAGAAACATTAGCATCGCATCTCAAAGAACCTTGAGACATGTCTCCATCTGAGATACCTAAAAACGTTACGATTGAATGAATTTTTTTTAGGTAAGAAACAGCCTCCTTTGAAGATCTCAAATCGGGCTCAGATACAATTTCTAACAAAGGCGTTCCAGCTCTATTCAGGTCAATCGCTGTGAAGGATTCGTATTTATCATGAATGGATTTTCCAGCATCTTCTTCTAGGTGCGCGCGAGTAATTCCAATTTCTTTTTCATCTCCTTCGCAATAGATCATCACCGAGCCTTTCCCAACAATTGGATTGTCGAGTTGACTTATCTGATAACCTTTCGGTAAATCAGGATAGAAATAATTTTTTCTTGCAAAAATAGCTTTTTCAGTAATCTCAGCGTTTATAGAACAACCAAACTTTACTGCCATCTCAATAGCCTTTTTATTGATGACAGGAAGTACTCCAGGTAATCCTAAATCAATTATTGAAGCTTGAGTATTTTGTTCAACTCCAAATTTTGATGGCGAGCTAGAAAAAATCTTTGATTGAGTTGCAAGTTGCACATGGATTTCTAACCCTATAACAGATTCCCATAGGTTTGACTTTGGATTAGACATGGTAATCAGATATTTTTTGAAATTTATGTGAAATATTTAATATCGATGACTCTTGCAAATGATTACCAATGAATTGTAATCCAAGTGGAAGATTTTTTTGATTTCCTGCTGGAATAGAAATGGCAGGTAATCCAGCTAAATTTGCAGGAATTGTATAGATGTCTTGCTCATACATTTTTACAGGATCTTGTATTGACTCTAAATCAAAAGCAGTATTTGAGCAGGTCGGCATGGCAATAACCGAGACATCTTTGAATGCTTTCTTAAAACTTTCGGTAACCAAGGTTCTTATCTTTTGAGCTTTAAGATAATAGGCATCAAAATATCCTGCAGAAAGACAATATGTACCAATGAGTATTCTTTTCTTTACCTCTTCTCCAAACCCTTCAGATCTTGTTCGAGTATAAAGATCTTCTAAATTTTTAGGATTTTCGCAACTATAACCAAATTTAATCCCATCGTATCTAGATAGGTTTGCAGAACACTCTGCTGGAGCAATAACGTAGTATGCAGGAAGAGAATATTCAAGATTTTGGAGTTCAACTTCTTTAGTTTTAACACCATTTTTTTTTAAAAGATCAATATTTTCTAAATAAGTTTCTTTTACTTTTGGATCTTTAATCGAATCAATAATGTCTGAGGGTATTCCAATTATGTGATCCATTTCAGAGACAGTCTCATATTTCAAGTTTGAAACTTCGCTGTCGATAGAAGTAGAGTCTTTTTTATCGAATCCAGAAATCATTTCAAGAGCTACTGCAGCATCTAATGCAGTTTTTGTGAAAACTCCAGCTTGGTCAAGACTTGATGCAAAAGCAATCATTCCCCACCTAGAAACTCTGCCATAGGTTGGTTTAATTCCTGTGATTCCGCAGAAGGAAGCAGGTTGTCTTATAGATCCCCCGGTATCTGTTCCAGTTGCAAAGGCACATAAATTAGCTTTCACTGCAGCTGCAGATCCCCCTGAGGAACCTCCGGGACTTTTTGTGTTATCAATAGGATTTTTTACATTTCCAAAATAACTGGTTTCATTTGAAGACCCCATCGCGAATTCATCCATATTAGTTTTACCCAACATTACCGTTCCCGCTCTATCAAGCTTTTCATAAACTGTAGATGAATAAGGTGAAATAAAGTTTTCCAACATTTTAGACCCACAAGTTGTTTTGCCATTTTCCACACAAAAAATGTCTTTATGAGCTATAGGAATACCCTTGAGATGACTAAATTCTTCTTTCGATGAATCAATTTTTTTCGCATCCTCTAGCGCAGATTCATTGATGGAAATAAAGCAATTTAAATTTTCATTATCTTGAATATTTTTCAAATACATTGAAGTGAGTTCGTATGAGGAAATTTCTTTATTCTTCAGAGCTTCTATTTGAGTTACAAGATCAGAACTTTTTAGATCAATCATCTTGCTCTATTACTTTTGGAGTTAGATAGTATCCATCTTCTGAATGTGGAGCGTTTTTCATGTAGTCATCTCTTTTAATATCACTGGAGATTAAATCTTCTCTAAGATTTTGAGAATCACTCATTGGATGACTCATTGGTTCAACATATTCAGTATTTACTTCGTTCATTTTATTTACCATTTCTAAAATAGATTCCAATTCTTTGATCAATTTCTTTTTTGTATCATCATGAATTCCTAATTTTGATAATTGGGAAATATTTTTTAAAGTTTCTTCTGATATTTTCATTTATTTATATAATTTAAGTTATTATATCTTTGGGGACATAAATAGATTGCATTTTACATTTAATTTAAAAAAATGGTTTCATTATCTAAATATTTGAAGGGATTTTACTCAACTGACCTTTCAATAGACCTAGGCACAGCTAATACTCTGGTTTATGTTAAGGGAAGAGGTATTGTTTTAGACGAGCCATCAGTTGTTGCTATAAAAAAAACGGATGGCCACAGATCTGTTGTAGCAGTCGGGTCTGAAGCAAAAAGAATGCTTGGAAGAGTTCCTGGAAATATTGAGGCTATTAGACCTTTAAAGGATGGAGTAATAGCGGATTTTCAAGTAACAGAAAAAATGCTTCAACATTTTATTCAAGAGGTTCATGGAGAAAATTTTTTTAGACCTAGTCCGCGAATTTTGATTTGCGTACCCTGTCAATCAACTCAAGTAGAGAGAAGGGCTATAAGAGAGTCTGCTTTGCAAGCTGGTGCAAGGGAAGTTAGATTGATTGAGGAACCAATGGCAGCGGCAATAGGAGCTGGGCTTCCCGTAGAAGAAGCTTCTGGTTCAATGGTCGTAGATATTGGTGGAGGAACCACAGAGATAGCAATATTGGCTTTGAATGGTGTAGTTTTCTCTAGTTCTTTAAAAACCGGTGGAGATAGGTTTAACGAGTCCATTGTTTCATACTTGAGAAGGAAATACGGAGTTTTGATTGGTGAATCTACTGCTGAAAGGATTAAAGAAAGTGTAGGCTGTGCTTCTGCTGATAGTGAAGTAAAAGACATGGAGGTAAGAGGTAGAAATCTTGCAGAGGGAGTTCCTAATACTTTAAATATTTCCAGTTCTGAAATTTACGAAGCTATTTCTGGTCCTCTTTCTTCCATTTTACAGTCCATAAGAAACGCTCTAGAACAATCTCCCCCAGAATTGAGCTCAGATATTTCTGAAAGAGGCATTGTCCTCACAGGAGGAGGCGCACTATTAAGAGATTTAGATAAAATGATTTCGGAACAAACAGGGATTCCTGTAATTGTTGCTGAAGAACCTCTGACTTGCGTGGCAAGAGGCGGAGGTATAGCGCTAGATATTTTAGATAAATACGACGTAGATTTACTGTCTACAGAGTAAATGATTAACAAAGAGCTAAAACAAACACAAATAGCTCAAAGTGCAATCTTTACAACTGGATCGATGAGAGCCTCAAAGATTTTGCCGTCTTTTTTTTTAGTTTTGTCAATTTTTTTTACTGATTTTTATTTTGATTATAGTAAAAATTTAAAAATATCCTTTTTAACATTATTTCAACCTTTAACTGAAATACCGAATGTGCTTATTCAAACCTCTAACAGAGTTTCTTTTTTCTTTAGCTCTCAAAATAGATTATTTATCGAAATAGATAATCTCAATAATGAGATAGAAAAATTAAATTTTGAAATTTTAAAATTAAAAAATCTTGAGAAAGAAAATATCGAGCTTTCAAAATTAATGAATCTTGTAAAAACTGAAAATTTTTCTATTTCAATTCTTGGCGAGATTAAAAGTAAAAGTTTTTTTCCTAAAGAATCGTTAAATGTTTTCACCGACATAAAAAAACTGAACGAAGATATGATCGTTTTAAATAATTATGGAGTTGTTGGACAAATATCTGAAATTTATCCCAATTATGTAAGAGTTCAGCCCCTGTATGAAAAAGGTAATATTGTGCCAAGCTATATTTCAAGGAACGGCTTAAATATTATTTTGAAAGGAAAAGGTGAAAACAAAACCTTCACGATTGAAAATTTAAGTAGTGAAGTTAATCTTTATGAAGGAGATGAAATATATTCTTCTGGATTAGGAGGAAAATTTCCTAAAGGATATTTAATTGGAAAGGTAAAAAGCATTTCAAAAAACCAAAATCTTAAATTTCAGGAAGTCGAAGTTTCGTCCAGTGCTGAATTTGATAAAGGCTCAAAAGTATTATTTATCTCTCCATGACAGAATATCTTGATAAGCGAAATACTTTTCCTATTTATATAACAATAGGTATCACAATAATTATTTTTTCCATTGTTGAGATTATTTTTAGAAATTCTTTTAACTTCTATTTAAATATTCCATTAACTTTAATGTGTCTCATATATTGGAATATGGCTCTTCCTAAAAGCGTAGGTTTATTATGGGCGATAATTTCTGGGTTTGTTCTAGATTTATCTCAAGACTTAGTTTTGGGTTCAAATGTTATGATTTTTTTGATAAGTTCTTACTTGATACAAAGATATTTTCACCGTTTGAGAGCGTTGTATAGAGTTCAGCAATCTCTAATTGTTGCTGGCGCAGTTTTTTTAAATCAGATGATATTTATCATTTCTTTCTCTAACTTTTCTCTGAGTATTTTTCTAGAATTATTTATTTTTACCGTTATTTCTGCATTGATCTGGCCTATTATTTACGGCCTTTTAAGAAATATAAGAATAAAATTTACTTACGGCAGTTAACTGTAAAAAATTGTAGCTAATCCCAAAAAGGAAAAAAAGCCTACTACATCTGTTATTGTTGTAACTATTACACTTCCGCCGATAGCAGGATCTAGTTTGAAAAATTTTAAAATTAGTGGAATTCCTAATCCGCTTAAAACTGCAAAAAATAAATTAATTATCAAGGACAATAAAATTATTATCGCAATTGTAAAATCGTTAAACCATAAGAAGGAAATTACTCCCAAAATCAGGGCCCAGAAAATACCATTTACAATTCCGACAGTAATTTCTCTTGATAATAAATAAATATAATTTGATGACATTATTTGTCCTAACGCAAGACCCCTAACAGTTATAGCGAGTGTTTGAGTTGCGGCGACGCCTCCCATACTTGCAATAATTGGCATCAAAACTGCTAAAAAAATTACCTCTTCGATCGTTTCTTTGAATAGATTTATTACAGACGAAGCAATTATTGCGGTGAAAAGATTTATACCTAGCCAAAAACCTCTACTTTTTATAGCTGAAGAAGTTTTTTCAAACGTATCTCCACTCAAACCAGACATCTGTTTTAAGGAGTCATTTGCATCAGATTTAATTTCACTTATGACGTCATCAAAAGTTATTCTCCCGATTAAATTATTTTCTTCATCAATTACAGGTGCCGAAATTAAATCATCTTTTTCAAATACCTTAATTACCTCGCTAGATTCTGTATATGCAATTAATGGTTTTTTTTGAATCATAATATTTTTCACTAATTCGTTAGGTGAATTTGTAATTAGACTTGAAATTGGTAAAACCCCTCTAAATTTATTATTTCTGCTCACCACAAAAAGGTTATCTGTTAAGAGCGGGATTGAATTTTTTATCCTTAAATACCTTAGGACTAATTCAATTGAATGGTACGGTCTGACCACAATAACGTCAGTGTTCATTAAACCACCAGCTGAATCTTCAGGAAATTTTAAAACTTGTTCTAAAATACTTTTATTTTGGTCAGAAATTTTTTCTAAAACTTCTTTCATCACCTTCTTAGGTAAATCTTGAAGAATATCTGCTACTTCGTCTGGTTCAAGATCCTTTGTCACTTCTGCAACTTCCGCTGGATCCATAAAGGACAAAATCATTTCTCTAACGTCATCTGATAAATTTTTTAAAATTTCTCCTTCATTTTTTTCATCTATTAACTGCCAGATTAAAGCTCTTGTATTTGGTGGACTAGATTCAATTAATAATGAAATCTCATAGGCAGGAAGAGAATTTAAGGTTTCTCTTGAATTAATAAATTGACCTGAAGAAACTATTTTTTGTAATGAGTCATTTTCAGAAGAATTATTTGACTGCATTTTCTTCTTTTCTGTCGTGAGCCGCAGGAAGATTCAAAAGAGTTCTATATTTAGAGATAGTTTTCCTTGAGACTTTAATTTCATTTTTCTGTTCAAACATTTTTTTTAGCGTTTCATCTGAAAGAGGAGAGAGTTTATTTTCTTTGGATATCGATTGAAATAAAAATTCAAGTAACAAAGTTTTTTTTGTTTTTTTAAGATTGGGCCCAATTTTTTTTAATTTCAAAAAGATTCTCCTAAATAAACTTTTTTTACTAATGGGTTGTCTGTAATTTCAGCAGCACTGCCATCAGCTATAATTTTTCCGGAACTTATGACTTTGACGTTCTCGCATATATCTATCGTTGCTTTAACGTTATGGTCACTTATTAAGATCCCCAAACCTTTCTCGTTTAATTTTAAAATCAAATTTTTTATGTCATCAATTGCTAAAGGATCAATTCCTGCAAAAGGCTCATCCAGCATTATAAATTTTGGATTCAAAGCGATTGATCTTGCTATTTCTACTCTTCTTCTCTGACCTCCTGAGAGTTCTCTTCCTTTCTGCAAAGAAATAGAAGAAATATTAAATTCTTCTAAAAGGCTATTTATATTTTTCTCTATATTTTTTTTAGTAAAGTATTTTGTTTCAAGGGAAGATCTTAAATTGTCTTTCACAGAAAGGTTTCTAAAAATTGAGGGCTCTTGAGGCAGATAAACAATTCCAAGTTCAGCTCTTTTACTTAGCGATAAATTTGTAATTTCAGTTTCATTCAGATAAATCTTTCCTTTAGACGGCTTCAATAAACCTGCGAGAGAATAAAAGAGAGTGGTTTTTCCAGCTCCATTCGGACCCAAAAGTCCATTGATTTTTTTGAAGTTTACGTTCAAGGAAATATCGTCAAGAATTATTTTTTTCCCGTAATTAACGTGAATATTTTTTGCAATTATCATTTTTCAGATTTCTCGGAATTTTATATTAGAACTATCTAAAATTATTTTTTCCGACAGATCTATTTTTATCGAATCCGCAGTATAAAAGCTATTTAGATAATTTATTTTTAAGTTTTTTGAAACTTCTATAGTGTTTTCTGAAAAGTTAATTATCATTTTCTCAGAAGATCCAGAAAAAGGATTTTCTTTAAAGCTTCCACTAAAATTAATTATTTCCTCAAATTCTATGAGGTTAGATTTGTAATAAAAAAAAGCATTTTTAGAATTACCAGAAATTTCAAAGTCCATTTCGTTTGATAAAAATATTTCGGGTTGGAATAATTTCATAAAATTAGAATTTGCTAAACTATTAAGCATCTCGCTTTCTATAAAAAATTTAATTTTGCTATCGGAGAAAGAGACTTTTAATTTTACTTTATCTGCTTGAAATAAATTTTGAACTGTATCTTCTTCAAATTCTTGATTTGAGGAATCGATGTAATTGGAAGATAAAAATAAAAAAACACCTGCAAGACTTAAAAGTAAGATTGAATATATTATTAAATTTCGTCGCATTAAATAATTTTTGCTTCCAATACGTCATGCATCCTTAAGAGACCAGTAACTTGATCTTTACTATTTTTAACTAACAATGAAAAGATTTTAAATTTTTCCATTGATTTTATAGCCTCAGAAACTAAGACTTCCTCAGAAACAAACTTAAAATCTATTGTCATTACTTCATTGATTTTTAAATCATCTAAGTTAACTTTTTTTTCTAAAAGCCTTCTCAAATCTCCGTCTGTAAAGATTCCTGATACTTTATTTTTACTTTCAATCAGTGTTAAGCCGAGACCCTTAGAAGACATTAAATAAATTGCACTATATACGGAAGAAGATTCAGATAACGTTGGAAGATTTTTTTTAGATATCATTAAGTCTTTTACTTTTAAAAATTTTTTTCCTAGACTGCCTCCAGGATGGTTTTCTGCAAAATCTTGTGGAGAAAAACCTTTAGCTTCTAGTAACGATATTGCAAGAGCATCACCCAAAAGTAACATAGCCGTAGAGCTAGTTGTCGGCGCAAGATCCATTGGACAGGCCTCTTGATCTATTTCTATGGATAAAGAAACATTTGAGTTGATGGAAAGGGTTGATTTGGAGTTTCCTGTAATCGAAAGAATATCTTTCGCTTTTCTTTTGCAAGCTGGAAGTATTTTGAGAATTTCATCAGTTTCACCAGAATACGAAAAAATCAATAAAATATCTTTTTTTGTTATAGCCCCTAAATCGCCATGGCTTGCTTCAGCTGCGTTTATATAAATCGCTGGGGTTCCGGTTGAAGATAATGTTGAACATATCTTTTCAGCAATATTGCCAGATTTTCCTATTCCCATAAGAAATAAATTTCCTTTATTTAAGAGTATCTTTTCACACAATCCGTTAAAATTTTTTGAACTTATTTGTTTTGAAAGTTGTGAAAGAGAATCTATTTCTTTAGAAAATGTTTTTTTAGCTGAATGAAAGAAATTATTTTTTTTCTTAGGTTTAATTTTCATAGAAATTTTTAATACTGTATTCTTGGCCTTATAATAAACCATTAGAACGTTTTTTCATGCGTAAATTCATTTTTATATTTTCAATAATCTTTTCAAATTTATCTTTTTCAGGCGAATCGATTGAGATTTTTTTGGATGAGCAGCACAAAAATTTATTTGATTACATTGAAAAAAATATTGAACTAATTGATGAAGACAAGAATCTATTTGTAGCAGGATTTGAAAAGTCCATCGAGGATCTAATAGACCCAAGAGAAATTTCAAAAAGAGTCATGGGAAAAAAGATCTATCAATTATCTTCTAAGGAGCAAATCGAAATGTTCAATTTTAAGTTTAGGAATACACTTTTTGAGTCATATTCTTCTGCTTTAAAAGAATTAAGTTATGAAAACCTTAAGATTGTGTCTCATTCGCATCCAAATGAACGAATGGATTTAGCAATAGTCAAATTAAAAATCAATATAAGCGGTAGAAAGGTAGATTTCATATACAAAATGAAAAAGTTCAATAACGATTGGAAAATTATAGGATTGATATTAGACGGTATAGACATCATCTCTATTTTTAGAAAGCAATTTATAAGTTTGTACAAATTAGGAAATATGGACATAGATTTTGCTATAAATAACTGGGACGTTTACGAAGAGAATAATGGATAAACTTCTTATAACCGGAGGGTCTTCGCTCGAAGGCTCGTTGAGAGCGTCTGGATCAAAAAATTCTGCTCTCCCAATATTAGCATCTTCCATTTTAGTAAAAGACAAGTTTTTAATAAAAAATATTCCTCATTTGAATGACATAACAACCATGATTGAGCTGTTAAGTTCTATGGGAGCTGAGATGACAGTTAATGAAGATATGGATTTGGAGGTTGATACAAAAAATCTAATTAATCCGCTTGCAAGATACGAGTTAGTCAAGACTATGAGAGCATCAATTTTAGTTTTGGGGCCTTTATTGACTAGATATCATGAAGCGGAAGTCGCGCTTCCCGGTGGATGCGCCATTGGAAGTAGACCAGTAAATTTGCACATTGACTGCATGCAGAAATTAGGCGCAGATATTGAAATCTCTGATGGATATATAAAAGCAAAAGCAAAAGGCGGTCTCAAGGGAGGCAAAATAGATTTTTCAACTGTAACTGTTACAGGAACTGAAAATGCGATTATGGCTGCAGCACTGGCCAAAGGAACAACAGTTATAACAAATGCAGCTAAAGAACCAGAAGTTGTGGATTTAATTTCATGTTTAAAAAAAATGGGAGCTAATATTGAAGGGGGAGGAAGTGAAAAAATTACTGTAAATGGGGTAGATTCGTTGAATCCTTGTGAATACGAAGTTATGGATGACAGGATTGAAATTGGAACTTATCTAACCGCAGTAACAATGACCAAAGGAAAAATTGAAATTAAATGCTCATTTTCTAAAATTTTAGAGACTATTATTGATAAATTAAAAATTTCTGGTGCAAATATTACTTTCAATGAAGAAAGCATAGAATTAGAAATGGACCAAAAGCCAAATCCAGTAAATATTTCTACCGCGCCTTTTCCACTTTTTCCAACCGATATGCAAGCACAATTTATAGCCTTAAACTCTATTTCAACAGGTAAGTCCAAAGTAGTAGAAAATGTTTTTGAAAATAGATTCATGCACGTTCAAGAGTTAATTAGGATGGGAGGAGATATTAACTTACAGGGGAATACCGCAACTATTACTGGTAGCAAAAACGGATTATTCGCCGCACCAGTAATGGCAACTGATCTTAGGGCATCTGCTAGCCTAGTTTTAGCAGGATTGGTTGCCAAAGGGCAAACAAAAGTTGACAGGATTTATCACATTGATAGAGGTTACGAAAGAATTGAAGAAAAACTTAATCTCCTCGGAGCAAATATTGAAAGGGTGTCCGAATGAGTCTTTTGTTGGCTTTACCAAAAGGAAGATTATTAAATGAGGTAAAAGTTCTTCTTGAAAAAGTTGGAATTGAATTTGATGATAAATCCAGAAAATTAATAATCAATACTTCTAAGGATTTTATAAAAGTTGCTATCTTAAGGACGTGGGATATCCCAAAATTTGTGAATTATGGAACTGCTGATATCGGAGTTGTAGGGAAAGACATATTATTTGAGTCTAATTTAGAAAATAATTATTACGAACTCGAAGATTTGGGAATAGGGCAATGCAGAATGTCTTTGGCTTCATTAGAAAACAAAATACCTAACCAAAAAAAGATCAGGGTTGCTTCAAAATACCCTGAATATACAAAAAAATATTTTCTAGAAAACTCTAAAGATATAGAAATTTTAATACTTAAGGGAGCTATCGAAATTGCTCCTGTATTAGGCCTTGCTGATTGTATTGTCGATTTAGTTCAAACAGGTCAAACTTTAAAAGAAAATGGTTTAAAAGAGCTAGAAAAGATTTCTGATATAACTTCAAGACTTATTGTCAACAAATCGTCATTTAAATCTAAGCATAAAGAAATAAATGAAATCTTACGAGAATTAAAAAAGCATGTATGAATGAATTTCATTTAAAAAAATTGACTTTTAAGGAGTTTTTATCTGTCAGAAGAAATATTGATCCTTTAAAAGATTTAGAAGAAGTATCTGATGACGTTAGAAAAATTCTTAAAGAAGTAAAAATAGATGGCGAAAAGGCGTTGCTCAAATTTTCCAGGATATTTGACGATTTATCTGTAAAGAATTTAAACGAATTAATTTATTCGAGAGACAAATTAGAAGATTCGTATAACCTTCTTCCTAGAGAAATAAAAGATGACCTGATTTTCTTAAAATCACGCATCCAGAGCTTTCATGAATCAATCCTTACAACTGATTGGCAAAAGACTGATAAAGTTTTTTCAAAATATGGACAGGTTTCTCGGCCAATAAAAAGAGTAGGTCTCTATGCTCCTGGTGGGAGTGCTATCTATCCCTCGTCAGTACTTATGACCTCGGTTCTTGCAAAAATTGCCGGGGTAAAAGAAATTCTTCTATGTTTTCCTCCGTCAAACGAAAAAAATACTAGATTGATGTTAGCCTCAGCATTTCTTGGAGAAGTTGATCAAGTTATTTCTATTGGCGGGGCGCAAGCAATAGGAGCTATGGCATTCGGAACAGACAATTTTGAAAAGGTAGATAAAATTTTTGGACCTGGAAATCAATATGTTGCGGAAGCAAAAAGACAAGTATTTGGCATAGTTGGAATTGACGCCATGACAGGACCTTCAGAAGTAATGATAATTGCCGATGAGACTGCTGATCTGGAAATGATAGCTTTGGATCTAATTGCACAAGCAGAGCACGGGCCTAACTCAACCTGTATTTTGGTATTAGTTAATAATTTGATTGCCAAAAAAGTGGAAGACAAAATTTCAGAGTACTTAAATAATCTAAACTTTAATAAAGATTCCAATGCTTATAAATCTTTGAAAAATTTCGGTCTGATAGTTAACGTATCAGATTTTGAAGAAGCTAAAGAAGTTTGCAACCAGTTTAATCCAGAGCATCTTCAATTAATTCTTAAAAACGAAGGTCAAGTTAACTTAAAAGAAATATATGCTGGAGCAATTTTTCTTGGCCAAAAGAATACAGCGGTTCTTGGAGATTATTGTGCGGGGCCTAGTCACGTAATACCAACTAATGGTGCTACTAAATTCAGCTCGCAACTGAGCATTCAAGATTTTTTTATAAATTCATCTTTTACGCATATCACAAATTCTCAAGATGAAAATTTCAAGAAAATATTAAAAACTTCGAGAGATATTGCTATAGAGGAAGGCTTAGCTGCGCACGCAAATGCAGTAGATTTAAGATTGAAAAGACTTTTCAATTAGTAATTTCATTATAAACTTTCATTACTTCGTCAATAGGAATTGCAAAATTAAGACCCTGACTTCCTCCGGAAGTAGTCTCAATAAAATTGGTTATCCCCAACAAATATCCATTCTTATCAATTAAAGCCCCGCCAGAGTTACCTGGATTTATAGATGCATCTGTTTGAATAAAAGTCCCAGTTACATTTTTAAACTGTCTATTGATTGCACTTACAATTCCCATGCTGAAAGACTTACCTAATCCTTGAGGATTGCCTATAGCAATGACTTGTTCTCCAACTCTAAGATCATCTATATTTTTTTTGAGTTTAATTGGTTTAAGATTTTCACCATTTATTGTTTGAATTACTGCAATATCGGCAGTCTCACTGAACCCTAGAATTATAGCTTCTATTATTTCTCCACTATTTAGCTCAATAATCAATTTTTGATTGCTCTGAAGTGCATCTTTTATTACATGATAATTTGTGACAATTTTACCCTGGCTATCAATGATCACTCCTGATCCATTTGGAAAAAAACCCGTTTTTATTACTTGCTGATATCTTTTTATTCCTAGAAGGCTAGATTTTTCTTGCCAAGCTTTCCATTTTTTTATGCTCCAAATATTTACTATAGATGGAGATGCTTCTTCTAAGATATCTGGAAGCTTTTCTGAAGTGGTGTAATTTAGGAATACAAATCCGGAGAGTAAACCTAAAATGGTCCATAAGCATATTGAAATTACTACTTTTCTATTCATTGAAGTTGGAAATTATAACTTCTCTGAGTTATTATTCACGCGCTGAAAATACTATTTTTTAAACTATGAAAACAAAAAGCTTCAAATCAGAAGAAATGGTCAAAAAATGGCATTTAGTAAATGCCGAAAATAAAACACTTGGAAGATTATCTTCCAAAATTTCGTCTATCTTGATGGGTAAAAATAAAGCTCAATTTTCAAAAAATAGTGATCTTGGGGACTTTGTAGTGATTATAAACGCTGAGAAAATAAGACTTACGGGGAATAAAGAGTCGCAAAAAAAATACTACAGTCATTCGGGTTATCCTGGAGGATTAAAAACTCAGACATTTCAAAATTTAGTTGAACAGAAGCCAGAAGAAATCATACTTAAAGCGGTAAAAGGCATGCTACCTAAAAATAAATTAGCAACTAAAATGTTAGCAAAACTTAAAGTTTATAAAGGCAAAAATCACCCTCATACAGGACAAGCCCCTCAACCTTTAGAGATCTAAAAATAAATTATGAGTCAAGAAACTACATATGCGACTGGAAGAAGAAAAACCTCGACAGCAAGAGTTTATCTTTCTGAAGGAAAAGGAAATATATTAGTAAATGATATACCTTTAGAAGAATACTTCGGAAGGGAAGTTGCTAAAATATTAGTAATGCAACCTTTAGTTCTTTTAGATGTTTCTAGTAAATTCGACATTATGGTCAAAGTTTCTGGTGGTGGTTCATTTGGACAAGCTGGGGCTATAAGACACGGTATCTCTAGGGCCTTAGAAAAATTTGACCCAGAGTTTAGACCTTCATTAAAGTCGGCTGGATATCTCACTAGAGACTCTAGACAAGTTGAAAGAAAAAAAGTTGGATTGGTAAAAGCAAGAAAGTCAAAACAATTTAGTAAAAGATAATTTTAATGGTTCAACCGATATCTCCTCCAAACCCTGGAAGAAGAAAGTTTTTAAGTTTTATTACAGCTTCAATGGCTTCGATAGGAGCTTTTTTTCTTGCCATACCTTTCCTAAGCGCTTTTAAACCCAGCGCGCGAGCAGAAGCTGCAGGAGCTCCAGTTCAAGTTGATATTTCATCACTGACACCAGGCCAAATGAAAGTTGTTGAGTGGAGAGGAAAACCTATATTTGTTGTTAAAATGGAAGAGAATACTGTGAAATTACTATCCTCTAATCTATCAAGATTAGCCGACCCAGAAGGTGAAAACTCGAAACAGCCCGAATATGTTAAGAATCAGATTAGATCAAGAAAAGAAGGAGTAGCAGTGATTACAGGTGTTTGCACTCATCTTGGGTGTTCTCCAAAATATTATCCCGAAACAGGTTCTGTAGCATTTGACTCTGACTGGCAAGGCGGCTTTTTCTGTCCATGCCATGGTTCAAAATTTGATATGGTTGGTAGAGTTTATGCAGGCGTTCCCGCACCGACAAATATGGACGTTCCACCGCATTATTTTCCCAAAGATAATTTATTAGTAATTGGTTTAGACGGAGTTTCGTAATGTTGCAATGGATTAACACAAGATTTCCCTTAACGGATTTAATTGAAAGACACTTATCTAAGTATCCTGCTCCCACTAATCTCAATTTTTGGTACCTATTCGGATTTCTTATGATCATTGTTCTAGTAATGCAAATTCTTACTGGACTTTGGTTAATGATGAACTATACAAATACTGCTGAAGAAGCCTTTTCATCGGTTGAGTATATTATGAGAGACGTAGAATACGGTTGGCTTTTAAGATATATGCACGCTGCAGGAGCTTCAGCTTTTTTTGTTTTAATCTATCTTCATATGTTCAGAGGGATGATGTATGGCTCATACCAAAAACCCAGAGAGTTAATATGGCTTGGCGGATGGTTTACCTATGTTTTGCTCTGTGCAGAAGGTTTTACAGGATATGTTCTCCCTTGGGGGCAAATGTCTTTCTGGGCTGCTCAAGTGATAATATCTTTATTTGGATCAATTCCCATTGTTGGAGAAGATCTTGCTACTTGGGTTAGAGGAGATTATCTTGTTTCAGGGATTACCTTGTCGAGATTATTTGCTTTTCACGTAGTTTTGTTACCAATCATGTTGATAGCGGTTGTTTTTTTCCACATTCTTGCACTTCACGAAATTGGGTCAAACAATCCTGACGGAATAGATATAAAAAAACATGTAGACAATGATGGAGTCCCCTTAGATTCTAAGCCCTTTTATCCTTATGATATTACTCATGATGTTTATGCTCTAGGAGTGTTTCTTTTATTTTTCTGTGGAATAGTTTTCTTCTTCCCTGGTGGAGGAGGTTACATACTTGAAACAGTGAACTTTGAACCAGCTAATCCCTTATCTACTCCTGCTCATATCGTGCCTTCATGGTATTACACACCTTATTATGCAATGCTCCGAGCTGTAGATTTTTCAATTTTTGGATTTACTGCCAAATTTCTTGGATTCGCTACGATGGCAGCAGGTATTGCAATATTTGCAGCATTGCCGTGGTTAGATAGAAGCCCTGTTAAATCTATCAGATACAAAGGTATTTACAGCAAAATTTTTCTTACTGGTTTTGTTGTCAGCTTTTTTGTCTTAGGTTACCTTGGGCTAGTTCCTCCTACTGAACTTAAGAATGTTCTTGCGAAAGTATTTACAGTTATTTATTTTTCTTATTTTTTACTTATGCCAATTTATACTAAATTAGAAAAATGTAAGCCAGTTCCAGAAAGAGTTCCTGGATAAATAATGAAGCTTCTTCCATTTCTGTTTCTTTTCATACCTTTTAATTTTTTCGGTGCTGACGAACTGAGCTGTGGAACTATTGAATGCGAAAACTTCAAGGTAAATATTTATAACAATGCAGAATTGCAGAACGGATTATCAACCTATATGAACTATTGTTACGGTTGCCATTCTTTAAAATACTCCAGATACAAAAGAATTGCAGAAGATTTAGAAATTCCTATCGAGTTGTATGTAAGCAATCTAATTTATGATGATTCTAAGCCCGGAGAATTAATGCAAATCAGTTTAAATAAAGAAGATGCAGTTAATTGGTTAGGTGCTGTTCCACCAGATCTTACCCTAGAGGCAAGAGTTAGGAAGCCTGAATGGATTTATACATATTTAAAAAGTTTTTATTCTGACTCTTCAAGACCTTACGGGGTGAATAATCTGGTTTATAAAAACGTATCAATGCCACATGTCTTAGAAGATCTTCAAAATTCTATGTCTGAAAATGACTTTAGTAAAACAATGGCTGATCTAACAAATTTCCTAGTTTACGTTTCTGATCCATCTGCAAGAGAAAGACAACAATTAGGCGTTTATGTGTTACTCTTCCTTTTATTATTTACCGCCTTTGCTTTTTTGCTATACAGAGAGTATAAAAAGGAACTTAAATAAAACCTTCACAGATGAGTTTGCTTAAAAATAGATCTTCTATGGTCCTTTTTCACGATGAAATAGGTCATAGAAGCCAAAAAGTTAGAATCATAATTCAAGAAAAAGAAATATCTTGTGATTTGGAGTCTTTAGATAGAAGTGCAATTCCGAAGGAAATCCTAGATGTTAATCCAGACGGTTCTTTACCATTGCTAATAGATAGAGAACTTTCGCTTTATAACTCTGCTTTAATTGTCGAATACCTCGATGAAAGATTTCCACATCCTCCATTACTTCCTGTTTATCCAGTTGCTAGAGCTCAAACTAGACTGATTTTAGATAGGATTGAAAAAGATTTAGCGATTCATTTAGATACTCTGGAAGATGAAGCTAGCTCAAAATCTGAATTGACGAAAAGTAAAAGTGCTTTGGAAGTTAACTTGAAAAATTCTTTAATACTTTTTAGTAATCCATCTTTCTTTAATGAAGAAGAATTTACAATATTAGATGCCGTCATTTGTCCAATACTCTTTAGATTAAACTTTTTAGGTATAAATATTCCAAACACGAAAGCTGCAACGGGCATTAAAGATTACATGGAAAGAATTTTTGAAAAAGCTTCTTTTAAAGCCAGCTTAACAGAAGCGGAAAGAGAAAGGTTTTTAATTTAAAAATCCTGAAATATTTCACCTTTAAAAAACCTCACTTTAATCGGCTCTAAATTAACTTTTCCATTTTCAATGGAATGTTGACCTAAAAAACCAAAATGACTTCTTTTATTAATTACTCCAAGTGCATCAAAACCAAGAGAATAGATAACTTTTTCTTTTGAATTAAGAAAATTAAATGAATCGTCATCAAAATTCAGCTTGTTCAACAATATTGGATGCTCCAAGCCTTGAGAGTTTTCTAAATCGGAGGGAGAAGAGGAGTCATTCCAAGAATCATAGTGATTCGGCATATTGAATACAGTTATATCTTGTAAAAGATTAAATTTAAGAGCTGGAAGAATACGTTTTGCTGCTTCAGAACTAGAAATCAATATTATAGCTTCGAGATCTTTTCTCTTTCTAGTAGAAAATTCAAGGTCGCGATTTAAAATACTTTCTACATTTCTTTTCCTAATATTACTGCTGTTTTGTTCAAAAATTTGAGCGACTGTAGACTCGAAATCATTTGTTTTTTCTAGAAGGAAAAGATTTTTCTTTTTTATCTCAAGATTATTTTGTTTGGCAAAATTTATAAATCTCTCTATTTCACTTATTTCAAGGCTTAATAAGAGAAATTTATTTGTTTTTAAAATATTTATAACTCTTAAATCTTCGAAGAATGAGTGATTTAGAGTAATTTCTTTATAACCTGTGACGGAAGTACTCTTATTTAATTTGATCACAAAAGTACTAGATTTTGTAAAATCACATTTTTCTAACAAATTTCCGCTTAAAGAACTTTCTAAAATAAGAGTAATAGATCTAGATTTAGAAGGATTTCTGCATGTTTTAATTTTCTCTTCAACATCAACGAAATACAGCCTTTTCTTATTTTTTGAAAATTTGTTATTAAAATAAAAGGCCGCAAGAAACCCTTTTTTAAAAATTTCTTCTTTTTGAGAATTTGAAGATTGAATTATTTCAATATCTCTTTTGATTGAAATTGTCTTAAGTTCATTGAAAATTTTTTTTGTAATTTGATTAGAGTCAAAATTAAAGTTAAATTCTCTTAATTCATCATTCTCAGTTATGGCACAGCTATAAAAAAGCATGGGCAATAATAGATAGAGAGCTATTTTTTTTGGAGGATTCGTCATCAGTTCACAAGGATCATTATATTTAGTTGCAACCCCTATTGGAAATTTAGAAGACTTTAGTATCAGAGGAATTAAAGTTCTATCAGAAGTGGACTTAGTTTTAACGGAGAATACCCACAAAAGTAAAACGCTTCTAAATAAGTATGAAATAAAAAATAAAATTTCTTTATTTAATGATTTCACTCCAGAAAATAAAATAGACTCTTTGATAGAAAAAATTCTCACGGGCAAAAATATCGCCATGATCTCTGATGCAGGTACTCCTCTTATATCTGATCCTGGTAGTGAATTTGTAAAAAAGGCAATTGAAAAAAACATCGATGTTGTCCCCATTCCTGGTGCAAGTTCAGTAATAAGTGCGTTGATTGCCTCAGGTCTCAAAACAGAAAGTTTTACTTTTCGAGGTTTTCTTCCAAAAAAAGAAATGCCACAAATAAATTTTTTAAAAGAAATAAAATTTAAAAAAGAGACACAAATTTTTTTTGAATCTCCTAAGAGGATAAAAAAAAGTTTAAAAAACTTTCAAAAAGTATTTGAACCAGAAAGAAAAATTGTCCTTGCAAGGGAGATGACTAAAATTTATGAAGAATTTTATAGAGGTACAATTTATGAAGTGGTGGAAAAAACAGATTTGTCAAAAGTAATTGAGAAAGGAGAATACGTAATTTTATTGGATGGTACAGAAAAAGAGCAAATTTTTGATTTTAAAACTACAGAAATATTATTCAATGAACTTAAACCCTTCATGACATTAAGACAAATCTCAAAGATTATTTCAAAAGTATCGACTGAAAATTCAAAAGAAATATATAACTTTTTTAAAAAAAAATAATATAATCCTTTTCGAGCTGATCGAGTAATCGCTGATGTAAGTCAGAGGAAAGTCCGGGCTCCAAAGGATAAAGTGCCAGGTAACTCCTGGGAGTAATGAAAATTACTACGGAAAGTGCAACAGAAAGTAAACCGCCGTAAAGGTAAGGGTGAAAAGGTGCGGTAAGAGCGCACCGGATATTTGGAAACAAATATTGCTTTGTAAACCCCACTTGGAGCAAGACTAAATAGAGATTCTATAATGTTATCCGCATTGAATCTGGGTAAGTTGCTAGAGGTTTGTGGCGACGCAAATCCAAGATGAATGATTACATAAAACAGAACCCGGCTTATGGGTCAGCTCATCCCAAACATTCTTTATCACTAAGAAAAATCAAATACCCCTAAGTCTTTAAAAGTGTACGAAAGTGTGTAAAAATATACCTAAGTGTACATAAAAGGGACAAAATATGGCCGGTTTATATGGCTTCAGCAGTTTAGTTTTAGATACTAAAGGAAGAATTGCGATGCCTGCCAAATATAAAGATCAGTTAAAAAATTTAGCTGGCGGCTCCCTTATTGTAACTAGAGATCCTCAATATCCCTCCCTGTTAATTTATCCGGGGAATTTGTGGAAGAAAATTTCTAATTCTTTTGAAGGTTTATCGGGACTTAATCCTGAAATTAGATCGTTGCAATGGAATTTTCTAGGAAATGCACATTACATGGATTTCGAGATTTCTGAACGAATGAACATTTTACTTCCTTTGTCATTAAGGGAATATGCCCAACTAAAGGAAAAAGCTAAAGTTGTTCTTATTGGAATGGGTCAAAAATTTGAGTTATGGAGCGAAAAGAATTGGAAAATAAAAGAATCTGGTAAAGAGATAAAAGGCGAGAGGATTGAAATTGATCTTCCGGAAGAAGTAAGGGAGATACCATTTTGAATCATATATCGGTTATGCCAGAAGAGGTTATAGAAAATTTACTCCATAACAAAGATGGCGACTACTTAGATTGTACTTTTGGAATGGGCGGTCATTCAAAGGCAATTTTAAAAAAACTGTCAGAGAGGGGTAGGTTAAAAGCAATAGATAAAGACCCAAAAGTATCTGAATTTTCTAAAAACATAAACGACACCAGATTTGAATTCATAAATTCAAGTTTTTCGGATTTGCAAGATTACTTTATTAACGATTCTTTTGATGGGATTTTGTTGGATCTAGGAATTTCCTCGATTCAACTTGACGACATGGAACGTGGTTTTAGCTTTAAAAATGACGCAAATCTTGATATGAGGATGGACCAATCAACGGGAATGACTGCCAGTGATTGGTTAAATAATTCCTCTGAAAAAGAAATTGCTGATGTTTTGTTCCTTTTTGGTGAAGAGAGAAAATCTAGAAATCTAGCAAGACAAATTGTCGAAAAAAGGAGAAAAAAAGAAATTTCATCTACTTCTGATCTTACTTCACTAAAATTCTCTTCTAACCGATCCAAAAAACATCCTGCAACTAACATTTTTAGAGCAATTAGAATGTTCATAAATAATGAAGTAGAGGAGTTGATTTCTGTGTTGCAAAGTTCAATAAAATTATTAAAAAAAGGCGGAAGATTGGTGGTGATCTCTTTTCATTCAATCGAAGATAGAATTGTAAAAAATTTCTTGAAAGGAAATTTAGGCGATATTTCTTTTGAGAATTTAGTAAAACAAAAAGGAAAGATAATAAAACCAAGTTCTGATGAGATTAAGAATAATCCAAGAGCTAGAAGTGCAATTCTGAGAGTCGGTGAAAAGTTATGAATGATCAATTTCCAATAATATTCATGTTTTGTTTTTTGATAATAGGCATTATGACTTCAACTATTACCAAATCTTTAAACGTTCATGAGGTTAGATCTTTGAATTCAATGATTGATGATGAATTTGAAAGATTTTTGGTTTTGGAATCAGAAAATATTAGATTTAAGAATTTATTGGTAAGAGAAAAAGAGGCGGCTAATTAAAATGGCTTCAATTAATAATCAAAATATAAAAGTTGGAATTGATATAGGAACATCAAAGGTTGTTTGTTTAGTAGTCGAATCAAATGCTGATGGCTTAAATGTTTTAGGCCTAGGAACTCATCCTTCAAAAGGTTTAAAAAATGGTGTGGTGGTTGACATTGAATCTACAGTTCAGGCGATACAAGAAGCGACAAATAAAGCAGAGCTGATGTCTGGAATAAGGGTTCATCAAGCTTATGTAGGAATTTCTGGAGGAAGTTCGAATGGCTTGAACTCTGAAGGCGTTGTTCCAATAAAGGATAAAAAAGTGAAATTTAGTGATGTTGAGAAAGTTATAACTGCGGCTAAAGCCCAAGCTATTCCAGATGGCTATAAACTCTTACACATTCTTGCAAGAGAATATGCAATAGACCAACAAAATGGAATTAAAGAACCTTTGGGAATGGCAGGAGTTAGATTGGAAGCTAAAGTCCATCTGGTATCTTGCGATAAAAACGCAGCAGAAAACATATCTTCTTGTATGAGAGCTTGTGGCATAACTGTACAAGACTATGTTTTAGAGCAATTAGCTTCTAGTTATTCAGTTTTATCAGATGATGAAAAAAGATTGGGTGTTTGTCTGATTGATCTAGGCGGCGGGACTTCTGATGTAGCAATTTTTATGGATGATTCAATTAGCCATACTGTAAATATTCCCGTTGGAGGTGATCATGTTACTAATGACATTGCGAGAGCAATTCAAACTCCGACATCCCAAGCAGAAGAATTAAAGAAAAAATACGGCTGTGCTTCTAGCTCGCTAACAAATGAGGGAGATAAAATTTCGACTCCATCAATCAACGGTAGATCTGACAAAGTTTTTTCTCGTCAAGCTCTTGCAGACGTAATAGAGCACAGGTATGCAGAAATATTTCAAATGATAAAACAAAGATTAGGAATTACTGATCTTTCACAATTATTGCCAGCAGGAATTGTTCTCACAGGAGGGGCATCCAAAATTGAGGGAATTTCTCAGTTAGGAGAAGAAATCTTTCAAGTTCCTGTAAGAGTCGGGAAGCCCAAAGGTTTAGTAGGGTTGACAGATATTTTAAAAAATCCAGTTTATTCAACTTCTATAGGATTAATTCTATATGGGCAAAAAATCACAGAAGAAGAGATTATAGATTTTGCTTTTATGAGAGAAAAAGGTTTAGTGAATAGAGCTTTTAAATGGATTCAAAATAATTTTTAGTTTAGGAGGAAATTATGAACTGGAAAGTAGTTGAAAAAGGAAGCAACCCAGGCGCTTTAATAAAAGTAGTCGGTGTTGGAGGATGTGGTGGTAATGCGGTTGATCATATGGTTAACAGCGGATTAGAGAATGTAGAGACTATATCTATAAATACTGACAGCCAAGCTCTAGATGCTAGCGTTGCTGAGATCAAACATTGCCTGGGAGAGTTAACCAATTCTGGACAAGGTGCAGGAGCAAATCCTGATATTGGTCGAGACACTGCTTTAGATGATTATGAGAGAATTGAATCTTTGTTAGAAGGCTCGGATATGGTCTTTATTGCAGCGGGCATGGGCGGTGGAACCGGAACCGGAGCCTCTCCAATAGTAGCAAGAGTTGCTAGATCAGTAGGCGCTTTGACGGTTGCAGTTGTCACTAAACCTTTAAATCTAGAACGAAAAGATAAGGTTGCAGATGACGGAATAAAAGCTTTAAGAGATGAAGTTGATTCTCTAATCACTATTCCTAACCAAAAATTAGCAGAAGTCTTTGGGGACGATATCGATTTTCAAGATGCTTTTGCTCATGGAAACGATGTATTGCTTGGAGCAGTAAGAGGCATTTCTGACATCATCACAAATGTAGGAACAATCAACGTAGATTTTCAAGATGTTAAAGCAGTAATGTCTGAAAAAGGAACAGCTATGATGGGTACGGGAATAGCTAGTGGGCCAAGCAGGGCTATTGAGGCTGCATCCTCTGCGGTTGGCAGTCCTTTATTAGAAGATATAAATTTAGAAAATGCTAAAGGCGTATTAGTAAATATTTCGGCAAAAGATAAGATTGGTATGAAAGAAATCGATCGGGTTTTAGAGCAAGTCAATCAATTTTCTTCTGAAGGAGCTTTAATAATTCCTGGAGTTGCAATTGATAAATCTATGGAAGCAGGAGATCTTAAGGTAACAATTGTTGCAACTGGTTTAGGAGATTCTAAACAGAAGAAATCGCCTCTTTCAGACGATCCATTTGGATTTAAAGTTCCTTCTGCCCAACCACAACCAACAGTTAAACCTATAACAGACTTTGAAACCGTTGAAAAAAAGAGTAGTCCAGATTACTTAGATGTTCCATCTTTTGTAAAAAGACAGATAGATTGATTTGTATTTTGAATTTAGTAATAAATATAGAGAACTAAGTATATGGATTTTAGTTTTCATACTTTTATTATCTCTACCAATAAGATTTTACTTTCTTGAAAAAAATCAATTTGATACAGCGATAGAAAAATCTGTTTCTATTTCAGAAAGATCTAAAGATCTTCTCGCAAGGAGAGGAAAAATTTTGGATAGAGATGGAATTATACTGGCTGAAGACATTCCCTCTTATGAAATAGGATTGGAAATAAAAAATTTTTCTTTCAATCCCGATGAAATCAATAAAATTTCTTTTGTTTTAGAGATTGATGAAAAGAAATTGAGAAATAGACTGGCCAATCAAAATAGAAAATATTTAATCTTAAAACATAGTGCAAGTGTTGATAAATACGAATCTATTATTAAAGAAAATATTCAAGGGATAGTTGGATATAAGAAATACAAAAGAAATTATCCAAAAGGAATGGCATTTTCACAGATTGTTGGAGTAGTAAATACGTATACCAATTCGGGTATCCAAGGGATTGAATTAAGTCTTGACTCTATGCTTTCTGGCACAAAAGGCGTAAAAGAATATACAACCTCAAGAAAAAATAAGACTATAGCTTCCGATATAAAAGAACCTTTACATGGTAAAAATATTTCTTTAACTATTGATTCAGATCTTCAAACAAATGCCTATTTAATTTTGGAAGATACGGTAAAACTTCATGAAGCAAATTCTGGATCGTTAGTTGTTATTGATCCAAAAACTCGAGAAATTCTAGCAATGGCAAATTACCCTAGTTTTGATCCAAATAATCGAAAAAATATTTCTTTAGGAACTTTAGAAAATAAAGCAGCTACAAATTTATTTGAGCCAGGGTCAACTGTGAAGCCGATTATAATGGCTGTGATTCTAGATAATGACAATACTTTGTTAAATAAACAAATTAATACAAGTCCAGGGTATATTGATTACCAAGGATTTGTAACTAAAGATTTCAGAGATTATGGCGTGCAAAATGTTTCTCAAATAATTTCTAATTCAAGTAACGTTGGTATGGTTAAAATTTGTGACAAAGTAAATTCAGAACTAATTGTTAATGGGTTTTACAAAATGGGATTTGGAAAATATTTTAATGAAATTTTTATTTCTACGAGAGAAGGCTATTTACCAAATGTGAATACTTTAAGTGATAGAGAGAAAGTAAGTTTGTGCTACGGGTATGGACTTCAAACGACTCTTTTGGAATTAGTAAATTCTTATTCTATTTTATATTCTAAAGGAAAATCAGTTCCTTTAAAGTTAGTCACAAACTCTCCAAGTGATGAATTTGATCAAATTCTTTCTCCTGAAGTTTCATCAAATATGGAAAACATACTGACAAGCGTAGTTGATTTGGGAACTGGAAGAAGGGCTAAAGTAAATGGCATAGACGTTTCTGGAAAGACAGGAACTGTCAGAAAAGTCGGTAGCAAAGGTTATGAAGAAGAAGCTCTAAATGCTTTATTTATAGGAAAAGCATCTATGCGCGATAAAGACTTAATTATTGGTTTGATAATAAGAAATGCCAAAACAAACGGAAGTGGAGGAGGAGAAGTAGCAGCACCATCTTTCTCTAAGTTCATAAATAAGATAACAGAGTCTGAAAAAGCTTTATGAATTTTAAAAAATTGACTTCTTTCATTGAGAATCATAAAAAAGGATTTAAAAATTTTTCTTTGAGATTAAATTCTAAAGAAATAAAACGTAACGATATTTTTGTCAGTCTTGCCGATGATCCAATTAAAAGTGGACTGCATATTGAAGATGCTGTTAAAAAAGGAGCGTCAGCGATCATTACGAGTATTGAACCAAAAGAAGACCTTACTGTGCCTGTTTTTTACTTCCTAGATTTAAAAAATAAACTTAGTGATTTGGCTAATTTTTTTTATGAGGAGCCTTCAAAAAAACTTAATATTTTTGGGATCACAGGAACTAATGGAAAATCAACCACAGCTTACTTCTTACATCAGCTTTTAAATAAAAATAATTTCAATTCTTCTCTATTATCAAATATCAAGAATAATAGGAAAGGTGTTTTTTTTTCTAAACTAACTACGCCCGATATTCTTTCCCTAAATAAATTCTTTTCTTGGGCAAACACTCTTAATCACGATTGCGCAATTATCGAAGTCTCTTCTCATGCAATAGATCAAAAGAGAATTAAAGGAATAAGTTTCGATTATGGATGTTTCACCAATATTAGTAGAGATCATCTTGATTATCATGGGAGTATGAAAGAATATTCGAGAATCAAAGAAAGTTTTTTCTCAGAAAACTCTTTTAAATCAGCGCTTATAAACATTGATACACCGCTAGGAAAAAAAATTTATAAGTCTAAGAGCAATTTCTTGTCTTTTTCTTCTACTTTAAGAAATGCTGATTTTTATCTGGATAAAAAAAATTTTCTTCATTTCAAAAATCAATCTTACGATTTACATTTTTTTTCTAAACAAGATTTTCTAATAACTAACCTTGGGATGGCCGTTTCTTTGGCGATATTACTTAAACCAAAAATTAATCTAAAAAATATTAATAAATTATCAACTCCAAAAGGAAGATTTGAAAAAATACAGGTTTTTAGTAATAAATACTGCATTATAGATTATGCGCACACACCTTCCGCGATTGAAATTGTTCTTAAAGATATTAAAAAAAATTTTACTGGTTCAAAAATATCTATTTTTGGCTGCGGAGGGAATCGAGATAAAGGGAAAAGATCTAAAATGGGAAAAATTGTGGAAAAGTTTTCTGATGAAATTTTGATAACAACTGATAATCCTAGATTCGAGGATCCAATTGATATCTATAAAGACATTACTTCGGGAATTTCAAATCGAAAAAAGACGATTTTTATCCCTGATAGAAAAAAAGCCATTAAAGAAGGATTGAAAATCTTAAGTCGTCAAAAGAAAGATTCTGTTCTTCTAATTGCAGGAAAGGGGCACGAAAATTATCAAGAGGTAAAAGGAGAGCGCTTTCCACTAAACGATAAAAATATTTTGAAGGATTTAATTAGTGTTAATTGAAAAAAGACTATCAAAAATAGCAGAAATTACTAATTCAAGACAATTTGGCAAAGATCTATTATTTAAAAATGTTTCAATCGATTCAAGATCAATTAAAAAAGGAGATTTATTCGTCGCTATAAAAGGAGAAAATTTTGATGGTCACGATTTTATTGGTCAAGCTCTTGAGAAGGGGGCAGTAGGAATTGTTTCAGAGAAATCACTTTCAAAGAAATTAAATTATCTTAAAACAAAAAATAATTTAGATTTTTTAAAAATACTTGCTCAAGAAAACAGAAACATGTTCCGCGGACAAATAGTCGCAATCACTGGAAGTAATGGGAAAACTACCACAAAAGAAATTTCATATCTTTTATTAGGTTTTTTAACCGACAAAAAGTCTGTATTCAAATCTCCAAAAAATTGGAACAACGAACTAGGACTCAGTCTCTCTCTTTTAGGTTTGAATCGTAAACATAAAATTGGAATCTTTGAAATTGGAACAAATCGACCTGGTGAAATTTATTCACTTTCAAATTTTTTGAAACCTGATTATGGAGTCATAACGAACATTGGCCGTTCTCATCTGGAAAACTTAAAGAATCTCGATGGAGTTGCAAAGGAGAAATCAGATTTATTTATAAACGTTAAAAACAAAGGTGTTTGTTTGGCTAGGACAGATGATAAATACAAGAAACTTATCTCAAAAAAAGCCGTTGGAAAAAAACTGAAACTATTGGGTAATGAGATGAAAGATATTTTCGATTTAAATTATGAGTTAGCCTATTTGATTGTGAAAGAAATTTTAAATCTAGATAGGAATTCAAACCTTGAGTTAAGTGAAATAAAAAAAAGAATTCAAGACAATTTGAAGATTCCGGGCAGAATGGAAAAGATTAATGGACCAAAAAAAACCACGTTCTTAAATGATTCTTACAATGCGAACCCAGATTCTTTTTTAGCTGCTTTTGAATTTATCTCAAAATTAAAATATAAACACAAGATACTCGTTATGGGGGAAATGGGCGAGCTAGGTGAAAAATCAGATCAATTACATGACTTAGTGATTCAGAAAGCTACTAAATATTTTGATTTTATTTTTTGCGTTGATTTCAATTCAAAAATAAAAAGTGAAAAGATTAAATATTTATCAAAAAGCGATATCGTAATAAATCTATCTAGATTTTTTGATAAACAAACTTTAATTCTATTTAAAGCATCTAGATCAGTTAAAATGGAAACTCTTATAGATCTTATTTGATATGTTCTTACCACTTCTTGAATATTTAGCCGAAAGTTATGGGCCTTTTAGAGTTTTTAATTACTTCACTTTCAGAGCTATTCTTTCAACTTTGACAGCCTTAATTTTTTGTCTATTATTTGGAAAGTATTTTATTTCTTACATTGAAAGAAAAAATTTTGGTCAAGTTATTAGAGAATTTGGACCAGAAAAACATCTAGAAAAAAAAGGAACTCCAACTATGGGGGGTATTTTAATTTTAGCGTCTGTAATTTTTTCTTGCGTGTGCTGGGGCGATCTTGGAAATAAATTTTTATGGTCAATAATTTTTTTAATAATATCTTTTGGAGCTTTAGGGTTCTTGGATGACTACTTAAAGCTCAGCAGAAATAGTAGTGATGGTCTTTCTGGAAAGAAAAAATTATTTTGGCAAACTTTATTTGCATCAATAATAGTAATTTTTATTTACAGTACTTATTCAATTCCTGAGGAAATTACGCTGTTTCTTCCTTTTTTTAAAGATTTCGCATTAAATTTGGGTATTTTCTTTGTCTTTTTATCAATTTTTATAATTGTTGGCACAAGTAATGCTGTCAATCTTACCGATGGTCTTGATGGTCTTGCGATTATGCCCTCTGTTATGGTGGCTGGTGGGCTTGGGATAATTGCCTATATGTCGGGAAATATTATTTTTGCTGAATATTTGAACATAGCTTATTTACCAGGAACGGAAGAATTATTAATTATCTGTGGAGCTTTGATTGGAGCTGGTATTGGATTTCTTTGGTTTAATACTTACCCTGCACAAATTTTCATGGGCGATGTAGGATCATTATCTCTTGGAGCAGCTTTAGGAGGCATGGCAGTAATTTTGAGGCAAGAAGTAATTCTTGCAATAATGGGTGGAGTTTTCGTAATGGAGACTTTGTCGGTGATCATTCAAGTTGGATCATTTAAATTAACTGGAAAAAGAGTCTTTAAAATGTCTCCAATTCACCATCATTTTGAACTTTCAGGATGGGCTGAGCCTAAAATAATAGTACGCTTTTGGATCATAACCTTAATTCTAGTATTGATAGCACTCGCCACATTTAGATTACGTTAAAGATGCTTTCGAAAGAAAATTTTGTCCTCATTCTTGGTGCTGGAATAACAGGACTATCGGCAATTAATTATTTAAAAGGAAAAAAAAATTTTAAAATTTTTGATACTAGGAATATTCATAAATTACCTTTAGATTTTGTCAACGATGAATCAATTAAAACTAATTTAATTTCATTGAAAGATTTAAATTTTGAGCTCATTGAGTACGTTATTTGTTCTCCTGGTTTTGACTATGATCATGAAATTATTCAACAACTGAAAAAAAATAATATTTCAATTAAAAGTGATATAGAAATTTTTGTTGAAGAAAATAATTCAAAAAAAATCTTAGTTAGTGGTACTAATGGAAAAACAACTGTCAGTTTGTTGTTGGAAAGAATTATTTCTTTAAGCGGACTTGATTCTTATGCAATTGGCAATCTTGGAAGGCCAGTTCTTGATTATATTGAATTAGAAAAAGATTATTTTATAATCGAGGTTTCTAGTTTTCATCTTCAAATTTCTAATAATCTTAATGCTGATATAGGCATTTTGTTAAATATTTCGCATGATCATTTAGATAGGCATAAAAACTTTGAAAATTATGTAAACATCAAAAATTCATTATTTAGAAAATGCAAAGTCTCAATTGGAAATAAAAATGATAAGAACATTAAAAGAGGTTTGACAAGTTACTTTGAAGGTTCAGAAAAAATAGATGAAGCAAATTTAAATGCAGTATCAAAAGTTCTTGAAAAGATAGATCTTAATTGCTCTCAAGAAGAGTTAAAAAAATTTAGTTTTAAACCGAATCATAGAATGGAAGTTTTTCACGAGGATAAACTTGGCAGAAAATTTATAAATGATTCGAAGGCAACTAATTGTGGAGCTACTATTTCTGCAATTAAGTCACTTAAAAATGAAAAAATTATAATCATTTGTGGCGGCCAAGGAAAAGGGGCTGATTTTTCAGAATTAACAAGTGAGATAGATAACAAATGTGAGGCAGTGATAATTTACGGGGAAGATAAAAAACAAATTGGAAGCAAAGTAAAAACTTGTAACAAACATTATGTAAATAATTTGAAAGAGGCTATCTTAAAAGCTTTAAATTTATCAAAACCAAAATTTACTATTTTATTTTCTCCGGCTTGCGCCAGTTTTGATATGTTTAATAATTTTGAAGAGCGAGGCGAAGAATTTAAAAGACTAATTTTAAATGAGGGAAACACTTAAACAGTCAAAGTTTCATAGAATCCTTTTTGGGGAATTCCATAGAAATTTAAAAATTTCTGATTTTGATATTGGAATTTTTTCTACTGTAACTTTTCTCAGCTTATTTGGAGTAGTGATGATTGCTTCAGTCACCATTCCTTTAACTGATGGATCGTTGTCAATGACCTTAAACCATATTGTTAAGCTGATACTTGCAATATTTATCGGTCTTTTAATTTTCAGAGTCTCCTTAAGCACTTGGAAAAAGATTGATATTTCTCTGATTATTTTTTCTTTTTTTCTATTAACTTTAGTTTTTTTTCCTTTAATTGGTTTTGAAGCAAATGGAGCTTCCAGATGGATCAGAATATTAGGATTTTCTTTTCAACCATCAGAATTAATGAAATTTTCATTAATTATTTACATATCATCCTATTGTTTTAGAAGAATGACAGAATTCAAAGAGAAATGGTTGGGGTTTTGGAAACCGGTTTTGGTAGTTATATCAGCCATAGCATTAGTTCTAGTTGAGCCTGACCTGGGATCATCAGCGGTAATTTTTCTTATTTCATTAACCATCATGTTCATTGCAGGAGCGCCATTAAAACAAATGCTAATTATTTTTTTTATGGGGCTTAGCGTCTTTATAAGCATGATTCTTTTAGTCCCCTGGAGAATGAATAGAATATTGAGTTTTGTAGACCCATGGAGTAATTATGGCGAAAGCGGGTATCAGTTATCACAAGCACTCATTGCTTTTAGTAGAGGAGATCTTTTTGGGGTTGGATTAGGCGAAAGTTTACAAAAATATCATTATTTGCCTGATGCACAAACAGATTTTATCTTCGCGATAATAGCGGAGGAATTAGGATTAATTTTTTGCATTTTTTTGATTTCTATATACGGTTATTTTATTTTCAAGTCTTTTTTATTAGGAAGAAGAGCAAGGATAATAAAAAAATTTTTCGAATCATATCTTTCTTATGGAGTAGGAGTTTGCATTGCTTTTCATGTATTTATTAATATTGGAGTTTCAAGTGGGATGTTACCAACCAAAGGACTTACGTTGCCTTTCATAAGTTTTGGTGGAACAAACTTAATGTTAATGTTTGCTTTAACTGCAATTCTCTTTAGGATTAATCTTGAACTTCAAGAAAGTTCTGAAGTAGAAGAAAGAGTGTTAGGTGTCTAGTCCAAAAATAATATTCATTGCTGCCGGCGGTACAGGAGGACACGTATTTCCAGCTAAAAGAGTTGCTCAAAAATTTATTAAGGAAGGCTCTAAGGTTATTTGGATTGGAACAAATAGAGGACCAGAAAAAAATATTTGCAAAGAATTAGATATATCTTTCATACAAGTCCCATTATATGGATTTAGAGGAAAGGGTGTTTTGATAAAGTTAAAAGCGTTGGTTGCTTTCTTGGTTAGTGGAGTGGTTTTCCTTTTTAAATCAAAGCCTTTTGATAGAGAAAATTATCCTATGATAGTTTTTGGAGGATACGTGTCACTTATCGCTTTCTTTTATTTTAAAGGCCCCGTTTTTCTTCAAGAACAAAATACTATTCCTGGTTCAGTTTCAAAACTACTCTTCTCAACTAATAAAGTATCAAAAGTCTTTTGTGGGTTTCCAAAAACAAAGCAAATTTTTGAAAATTTTGATAAGAAATACATCAAATTGATTGAAAGCGGAAATCCAATCGGAGAGGTAACTCAATCAAATAACACAAACAACGATTCAGATAAATTCAATTTGTTAGTTCTTGGAGGAAGTCAAGGTTCAAGTTTTTTAAATGAGCACGTTCCAAAATCTATAGAAATCTTTATAAAGAATTCACAGATAAATGTTTTGCATCAATGTGGGGTCAATAAAAAAGAGTCTTTAGAGAAAAACTACGATCTCTCATCAAAAAATATACAAATTGAAGAATTTATAAATCATATAAGCCAGAGTTACTCTTGGGCGGATTTAGTTATCTGCAGATCAGGAGCTTTAACAATATCTGAGTTAATTTCCTCTAAATCAGTAGGGATTTTGGTGCCGCTTAAAAATTCTATAGACAATCATCAAATGGAAAATGCTAGTTATCTTTATGAAAAAAATGCATCTTGGATATTGCAGGAATCTGAAGAATTTCCTCTAAACCTTTTTAATCTTCTAAAAGAAATTTTAGAAAAAAAAGAAATTGTTGATGAAAAAAAAGGAAACCTTGAAAAGATAAAGATTAAGCCTTCTGAACAAATAATTTTCAACGAAGTAAATGCTTGGTACGAATAAAATAAAGAAAATTCATTTTATTGGTGTGGGCGGAGCTGGAATGAGCGGCATCGCAGAAATATTAATAAATTTAAATTTTCAAGTTTCTGGATCTGATCTTTTGGAATCTAAAATAACTAAAAGACTTGAGAGCTTAGGATTAGTTTTTTTTAACATACATGAGGGAGAAAACCTTTCTGAGGTTGATTTGGTCGTATTTTCATCTGCAATAAAACAGGATAATCCTGAAATAATTGAGGCAAAAAAAAATAATATAAAAATTATAAAAAGAGCGGAGATGTTGGCTGAATTGACTAATCTAAAAAAAAGTATTTTGATCGCTGGAAGTCATGGTAAGACAACAACAACTTGTATAGCTGCTCATATTTTTAAAGAAAATAATCTTGATCCTACTTATATAATTGGTGGAAAAGTTAGTTCATTTGAATCCAATGCAAACTTAGGAGATGGAAAACATATTTTTGCTGAAGCAGATGAAAGCGATGGAAGTTTTTTATTATTTAATCCAGATAAAGCAATCATTACTGGGATTGACAATGACCATCTTGAGACATATCAGGGAAATATAGAAAACTTAAAAAAAGCTTTTGTAGATTTTATAAAAAAAGTTAAGAGCACGGTTTTTATTTTAGACCTTGAAAAAAAGTGGCTTAAAGATTTATCTCTTGGAACTGAAAAAATTATTACATATGGATTTTCCTCTGATGCTGATTACAAAATAATTCACTATTCACAAAATCAAAAAGGATCCTCCTTTGTTGTAAAAGATAAAAAATCTGATTTGGAGCACCTTTTCGAAATAGGAATCCATGGACAACATAATATTCTTAATTCTTTAGCCGCAATTCTTATTGCATTAGATGAGGGAATTAAATTACCCGGTATTAGAAAGGCGCTTAGTTCTTTTGCTCAGGTGGAGAGAAGGTTCGAAATAATCTCGGATAATGTATTTGGAAAAAGAATCACTTTAGTAGATGACTATGGTCATCATCCTTCGGAGCTGAAAGCGACAATAGAAACTATAAAAGAAATTTGGCCTGATAAAAAAGTTGTCATGGCATTTCAACCGCACAGGTATTCCCGTACCAAAGCTTTATTTCATGATTTTGTAAATATTTTATCTAAAATAGACAACTTAATTCTTATGGAAATATATCCGGCAAGCGAACTTCCGATTAAAAACTATTCTAGTGAAGACTTATTTTGCGAAGTTAAAAAAAATAATAAAAACGTCGTATTGGTAAATGGAATAGAAGAAGCCTTTGAGGAATTCAAAAATTTTAGTGATCAAAAATATATTTTTCTTACTCAAGGGGCAGGTAATACTTCAACGCTAGCCTTGAGATTCAAATAAATGGAGAAAATTGAAAAAATAAAATTCGGAGTATTAGGAGGAGGATACTCTAACGAAAAAACTATTTCTCTAAAAAGTGCAAGAGCCGTCAACGAAGCTTTTTTTAACGAAGGACTAAAGTCTAAATTGATTGAAATACATGATAAAACTCAACTATTTTCTAAATCAACATATGAAGGTTTAGATTTTGTTTTTATTCTCATCCATGGAGCCGGGGGTGAAGACGGAGAGCTTCAAAATTTTTTTGAAGAAATATGTCTTAATTATTCCGGAAGTAATTCCTCCGCGTGTGAAAAAACATTCGATAAAAATAGTTCAAAAAAATATCTTTCAAAAGAAATTTTAACCCCAAAGCAATTTGATTGGGACGATTCAAAAAAAATTTTAATTGGTCAAGATAAAAAAACTAAGAAAGTCGTTATCAAACCAACTAAAGAAGGCTCTAGCATTGGTGTGTCAATTGTAGAAAACGATACTCAGCAGATTGAAGAGGGCATTAGAGAAGCAAAAAAATATGGTCAGTTCATGATTGAAGAATTCATTGAGGGAAAGGAAATCACTGTAGCAATGGTTGGAGAAGATATTTTCCCTGCAGTGGAAATAATTCCAGATGATGGATTTTATGATTTTAATTCAAAATATAATTCTAAAAATACTTCCTATGAAAAGGCTATTTTTGAACCATCAAGGGAAAAAGAACTTATTAAATATTCGAAAATAATAAATAAAGATTTTGGATGCACAGGTTGGTCGAGAATAGATTTAATTGATGATGGAAAAGAATTTTACTTTCTCGAATTGAACACTGTACCTGGTATGACCAATTCAAGTTTAGTTCCTAAAGCTGCTTCATTTGCAGGAGTTGAATTTAATCAATTGGTAATGAAAATTGTTCAATCCTCACTTGATAAGAAAGATATCAAAATGTAAACTTGCCAAGTTTTCTTGAGTCCACATAAGGATTCAAACCCATAAGGAGACTAAATAATATGAATCATTACGAAATTGTTTTTGTTGTAGATCCACAATTAGACAGAGAGTCTAAGCTTTTTGAAAAATGTTTAGAAAAAATAAAGTCTATTAATGGCATTACTCATAGATCTGAAGATATTGGTTTAAGAACTCTTGCTTATCCAATTAACGATAAAAATACTGGTCATTATTTTTTATTGAATTTCGAGTGTGATCCCATAAATCTAAAAGAAATAGAGTCATTATTTAAATTTGATGAATCCATTATGAGGTCCTCTTTAGTTAAGAAGAAAAGGGCTGAAACAGAGCCTTCAATTCTGCTATCTCAGACAAAAAATCAAAAAAAATATGAGGACGCTTCAGAAATAGATTCTAAAACAGACAAAGATAAATCTGTAAAAGACAAGCTTGAGATTGATAAGTCAATTGATACTATTCCTAAAAACCTTCCAAAAGAAGAAGAACAAAAATCAGATAACGAGTAAATATGCGAAGAAAAACTGACAAAAGAAAAAATAATCAAAATCAAGAGTCTTTAATTAAAACTAAAAGAACTTGTCAATTTACTGCTGCTAATGTTGAAGAAATTGATTACAAAGACATAGAGCTTTTATCAAAATTTATTAATGAAATGGGCAAAATTTCACCGGCAAGGATGACTGGAACGAGTGCAAAATATCAAAGGCAACTCACGAAGGCTATTAAAAGAGCTAGGCAACTTGCTTTGTTACCATACACTGATAGCCATAGAAGTTAAAAATGAAGGTAATATTAAAAGAATCTATTACAGGCTTGGGGTCTCCTGGCGACCTTGTAAATGTTAAATCAGGATATGGAAGAAACTTTTTGATGCCTACAGGCAAAGCCATCCCAGCAACCGAAGAAAATATGAAGATTTATGAGGCAGAGAAGGCAGAACTAATTGAAGTAGAGAATAAGAAAATTGAAACTGCAAAGGGATTGAAGGAAAAGTTAAATGGATTGTCTTTTGAGATCAGTGTTGCAGTTACTGAAGAAGAAACAATGTACGGATCAATCGGAACAAAAGAAATTTCAGATAAATTAATGGAATCTGGTTTTGAAATAGACAGACAGTCTATAAGATTACCTGAAGGAGTTTTAAAGGAACTTGGCGAATTCGATTTAAATGTGGAATTACACCCTGAAGTTATCTCAGAAATAAAGATAGTCCTAAAACCAGAATAATCTAATTCATATTTGTCTTAAGCGGTCTTAGATGTGAAAATATTAGACCGATTTATGAAAAAAGAATTTGATCAACCCTCCTCAATTGAAGCAGAAAAAGCTGTCCTAGGAGGTTTGCTATTAGAGCCTGAATTATGGGATACAGTCTCTGTAGAGGTTGAAGAAGACGATTTTATGCTTGTAGAGCATAAGCTCATCTATAGATCTATAAGACGCTTAAGAGATCATGGCAACGAAGTAGATACAGTAACTCTTATTGAGTCTCTCACTAACGATCCAGACATTTCATCTTTATCTAATTTTAATCAAAACGAGTATATTAAAAAGCTTGCATCCGATACTCCCGGAACAGCGAATTTTCTTAGTTATACCGACATCGTTAAACAAACTTCAAGTTTAAGGAAACTTATTTCTACAGCCTCAGATATTTCTAGTATTGCCAAAGAATCAGATTCTTTTGAAATTGAGGGCGCATTCAGTGAAGCAGAAAATAAATTAATAAATCTCAGAGATTCAATTGAGAGAAAAAAAGGACCTGTGTTGGCTAAAGATCTAATTAAACCTGTCTATGACAACATAGAGGAAAATCTTAATTCGACTACTCCCTTAATTGGTCATTCAACAGGGTTTAGAGATTTAGATAAAATGACTTTGGGATTGCAAAATGGTGACTTAATTTTGGTTGCTGGAAGACCGAGCATGGGAAAAACTGCCTTTGGATTGAGTATTGCAGCAAGTTTTATTGAAAATAACATTCCCTCAGTTTTTTACAGCCTAGAAATGTCTTCAAGATCCGTTATGTATCGAATTATTTCAATTTTGTCTAAAGTAGAGCTTAAGAGAATATTTCAAGCAAAAGAGCTAACCGATTCAGATTTTGAGAAAATAGGAAAGGCTGTTGAACTTATAGAAAAAAGTAACTTTTTTATAGATGATACTTCTGCTTTAAGTCCCTCAGAGATTCTTTCTAGATCAAGAAAATTAAAAAGAGAACAACCTGAACTTGGTTTAATAGTCATAGATTATCTTCAGTTGATGAAAGCAGATCAAAGCAACCCAAGCAGAGTAAATGAAATCAGTGAAATTTCGAGAGCAACTAAGGCTTTAGCAAAGGAACTGGACATTCCTGTCATAGCTCTTTCTCAATTAAATAGAGCTTCCGAAACAAGAACTAACAAAGTGCCAATTTTAGCGGACATGAGAGATTCTGGAGCATTGGAGCAAGACGCTGATCTGGTGATTTTTCCTTTCAGACCAGAATTCCATGAGCCAACTCCAGAAAATAAAGGAATAGCAAGAATTATAGTCGCTAAACATAGAAACGGTGAAACCGGAGAAAGTCTTTTGCATTGGGCTGCGAGATATACTTCATTTGAAAATCTCGCTCCAAATGACCCAGCGTACGACAATCCAGCATTTAGTAATAAAAATTGAGTAGACCTACCGTAGCTGAGATCAATCTTTTAGCTTTAAAAAAAAACGTAAAAAAATTAAAAAAAATTACTCGATCGAAAATTTATCCTGTTGTTAAAGCAAACGCTTACGGACATGGATTAAAGAGAGTAATAGAAACTATAAATGGTTCTATATCAGGTTATTGTGTAGCGACTTTTGAAGAATCAATAGAGCTAAGAAGATTAACCAGCAAAAGCGTCGTCTGCATGGAAGGACCTTATAATTTAGAAGAGTTAAAAAATCTTGAAAAACTGAATATCGACTATGTCATTCACTCTAATAGGCAAATTTCTTTCTTAGCAGAAATAAAATCCTCAGACTTGTCAGGAAATAACAAAATCTGGCTAAAAGTTGACACCGGTATGAATAGGCTGGGCTTCAAGGAAAATGAAATCTTAAAAGCTTTTACAAAAATTAATTCTTTTAAGAAAAAAATCGTTTTGATGAGTCATTTTTCTTCAGCCTCTTCAAATACAAAAGCTAAAAAGCAATCAAATAAACAGATTAAGCTATTTAAAAAATACGAATCCAAGTTAAAAAAAATTAAGCCTAATTTGATATCGAGTCTTTGTAATTCTGGAGGTTTAATAAATTTTAAAAATTCTCATATGGATATTTCTAGACCTGGAATAAGTATTTTTGGGTGTCAAGAAGATCTAGGAAAGTCTAGTTTAGACCTTGAGCAAGTAATGACTTTAAAATCAAAGTTCATATCTATTAAGAAAGTGCAAAAAGGAGAGCTAGTAGGATATGAAGGCACATGGAGAGCAAAAAAAGATACAACAATTGGTATTTTACCTATCGGTTATGCCGATGGGTATCCTACTGGTATGGGAAATTCTGCATATGTATTAGTTGACAATAAAAAAGCTAAGGTTATCGGTAGAGTATCCATGGATCTCACCGCAGTGGATTTAAGTCGATGTGTTCAAGCAAATTTCAATTCGGAAGTAATTTTATGGGGATCAAACTTGAAAATTGACAAAGTTGCAAAATTTTCTAACAGCATTTCTTACGAATTGATGACCTCTGTTTCAAAAAGAGTAAAGCGTAAGTACATAGAAAAATAAGGATATCTATAAAAATTATAAAGCTTCAAATAGTTTACATTTATTAACTAAATAGCAGATAATTGTCCTATGAAAATTGATTATTTGAAAGAAACACCAAGGAAACTCAAAGAATTCCCAGTTGAAAATGAATTAAACCTCTCAGAGCAAGAAGTCACTGATGTAGCCGAAATATTTAATACGCCTCTAACTGGAGCTTACAATTGGGATTACACGGTTCAAGACAATAGAATAAAAAAACTTTACGAATTAGGCAAAGAATTAAACTGGAATGTCGAAAAAGATATAGATTGGGATCGTCCTCTACCTGAGAGAGAAGAAACTCCACCGGAAATTTTTTGGGATGCTTACGAACCCTACCAAAAACTATCAAATAACGAAAAATTTGAGTTTCTTAGACACAGAGCCTCATGGTCTTTAAGTCAATTCCTTCATGGTGAGCAAGGTGCGCTATTAGTTGCTTCTCAATTGGTATCTTGTGCACCAACTTTTAATGCGAAACTTTATGCAGCCTCTCAAACTTTCGACGAAGCAAGACACGTTGAGGCTTTTAATAAATATCTTCAAACTCGCCAAAAATTAATGTATCCAGTTGGAACAGGTTTAAAATCCTTGCTTGACAAAATACTTACCGATCCAAGATGGGATTTAAAATTCATTGGTATGCAAATTATTATAGAAGGTCTTGCTTTAGCAGCCTTCAATTTGGCTAAGCAAACATCAAATGACCCTGTATTTAGAGACATGCTTTATTTAATTATTCGTGACGAGGCTCGACATGTTACTTTTGGAGTTAATTACTTGGAAGAGTATCTAAAAAACCTTTCAAAAGACGAACTTGATGAAAGAGCTATGTTTGCTTACGAAGCTTGTGTAGTTATGAGAGGAAGACTTCTTTCAGCTGAAGTTTATGAAAAATTTGGCTGGAATGTAGAAGAATCTTTAGAATTTCAATCAAAAACTGATGTTACTAATAATTTTCAGCATCTTTTATTCACTAGAGTGGTTCCGAATTTATCTAGAATTGGTTTGATCACTGATAAGGTGAGACCTTTATATGATGAATTAGGAGTTTTAGATTATGAAAGTTGGCCCACTGACGGAGACATAGATTGGGCTTCTTTGAAGCAACCCTTAGATTTATCAGAAACGGCTTAAAAATATTTACATTGAAGCATTAGCATTTTTTTGCTAACCTGATAATCCATCTTGAGTTTGAAAAGATGGCATCTAATCCAAAATATTTATTCGTAACTGGTGGGGTAGTTTCCTCTCTGGGTAAAGGCATATTTTCTGCTTCACTGGGAGCAATTCTAGAAAGTAGAGGCTTGAAAGTTACAATTCAAAAATTAGACCCTTATATAAATCTTGATCCGGGGACAATGTCTCCTTTTCAACATGGAGAAGTATTTGTAACTGAAGATGGATCTGAAACCGATCTTGATCTTGGGCATTACGAAAGATTTTTAAATTCAAAAATGTCTAAATTAAATAACTTCACTGCAGGTCAGGTTTACGAGTGCGTTCTAAAAAAAGAACGAAAAGGAGACTTTCTTGGATCAACAGTTCAAGTAATTCCCCACATAACGGATGAAATAAAAAAAAGAATAGTGAATTGTGCAAAAGGATATGATTTAGCAATTGTGGAAGTCGGCGGCACAGTAGGTGATATTGAATCGCAACCGTTTTTGGAAGCCATCAGGCAAATGAAATTAGAACTAGGGGGGAATAGAGCATTATTCGCTCATTTGACACTAATTCCTTACTTAGCATCGTCAGGCGAAATAAAAACCAAACCAACTCAACATTCTATTAAAAACTTACTTTCGCATGGAATTCAGGCAGACCTATTGATTTGTAGATCTGAAAATACTTTGCATAAAAATGATTCAAAAAAAATTGCTTTGTTTACCAACGTTCAAGAAGAATGTGTATTCACTATTCCTGACGTTGAATCTATACATTCGATACCTGAGCTTCTAAATTCTCAAGGCTTAGATAGACAGGTTACTGAGAAATTAAGATTAAAATCCAAAAGAGCAAATCTTTCAAGATGGAAAAAGGTTACTAAATTAGAAAAAAATAGAAAGGGCAAAACAAAGATTGCTATGGTTGGGAAATATACTGAATTGGCAGATTCTTACAAATCAGTAAATGAAGCTCTTATGCATGCAGGAATTCATAATAAAACTGAGGTTGAAATAGAATATTATGATTCTCAAGGTTTCGATAAAGAGGTAAAGAACTTTAAACCTGATGGAATACTTATACCCGGAGGGTTTGGAGGCAGAGGAATAAATGGAATGATAAACGTAGCAAAATTTGCGAGAGTAAAAGACATACCTTTTTTTGGAATATGTCTCGGTATGCAAGTTGCAGTAATTGAATTTGCAAGAAATGTTTTGAAAATACCTGCAAATAGTACAGAGTTTGAAAAAAATACAAAAAATCCTGTTATAGCTTTAATAACTGAGTGGATGGACGAGAAGGGTCTAAAACAAAGAAGAAATGAATATTCTGACAAAGGAGGAACCATGAGACTTGGAAGTCAAATTTGTTTTTTAGAAAAAAATAGTAATATGTCGAAAATGTATAAATCCTTGAAGATTTTTGAAAGACACAGACACAGATACGAATTTAATAATAATTATTTAGAGAAAATTAAAGGAAAAGGGATGAAAATAGCGGGGCGCTCAAAAGATAAAAGTTTAGTAGAGGCAATTGAATTAAAAGGACATAAGTGGTTTGTGGGTTGTCAATTCCACCCAGAATTTACTTCTGATCCAAGATCTGGACATCCTTTATTTAATGGTTTTGTAAGAGCTGCTAAGCTAAAAAAATGACAACAATAACTATTGATGATGTCCAAATTGGAAACGAAGAAAAAATCGTCTTCTTTGCTGGACTGAATGTTTTAGAATCCAGCGAACAAGCAATTGAAGTTGCATTGAAACTTAAACAGATTTCAGAAAATATAGGTAATCATTTGGTTTTTAAAGCTTCTTTTGACAAAGCTAACAGATCTTCTGTTGATTCTTTTAGAGGGCTTGGAATCGAAAAAGGAATAGAAATTTTTAAAGAGCTAAAAAAACATGATTTGAAGATCATTACCGATGTACATGAAATAAATCAAATTCCTCTAATTAATGATGTTATTGACATCATTCAAATTCCCGCGTTCCTTTGTCGACAAACTGATCTAATTCAAGCCGCTTGTGAAACAGGAAAGCCTATTAATATAAAAAAAGGTCAGTTTTTGGCTCCAGACCAGATGATGAATATTATCGAAAAATGTAAAAAGTTTGGTAATGAAAAGATAATGCTATGTGAAAGAGGCACTTCTTTTGGTTACAACAATCTTGTTGTTGATATGTTGGGAGTTTCCTTAATGAAAAAAACGGGGAGCCCTATAGTCTTTGATGTCACTCATTCTTTACAAATTCCTGGCGGCCAAGGAAATTCTGCTAGCGGTAGATCAGAGCAGGCACTTGATCTTGCCATTTCTGCAGTATCTCTAGGGTTAGCTGCATTATTTATTGAAACCCATCCATCGCCTGAGAATGCAAAGTGCGACGGTCCCTCCGCTACCAAGCTAGATGAAATAGAATTAATTTTGAATAAAGTTTCAGCGCTAGATACTTTTATCAAATCCTAAAATGAAAATTAGAAATATTGATTCTTTTGAAATTCTTGATTCTAGAGGCACACCAACGGTAATGACTTCAATTGAGTTAGAGGACGGAACTCTTGAATTTGGGTACGTACCTTCTGGAGCTTCCACAGGATCAAGAGAAGCAATCGAAAAAAGAGATAGTGGAGGCAGTTTTGAAGGCAAGGGAGTAGAAACTATTATTCAAAATGCAAAGGAAAATTTATTTCCAGAATTAATAAATACTGATTTAAAAGATCAAGCAGCGTTTGACTACAAACTATTAGAGTTAGATGGTTCAGAGAATAAAGAAAACTTTGGAGCTAACATTTTACTTTCTCTTTCTTTAGCGGCTTGTAAGGCTTCTGCATCACAACAAAGAAAACCTTTGTATCTCTATATTTTTGAAATCTCAAGATCATTAGGTATTAAAACTGAAATCAAAGCTCCAGTTCCAATGATGAATATTTTAAACGGCGGAATGCATGCTAATAACGGTTTAGATTTTCAAGAATTTATGATTCAACCTCATGGGTTTGATTCTTTTAAACAAAGTTTAATTTGTGGAGCTGAGATTTTTAGTGAGTTAAAACAAACATTGGCCAAAAAAGGTTTTTCTACTGCTGTTGGCGATGAAGGTGGGTTTGCTCCTAATCTTAATTCTTCAAAAGATGCTCTTGAATTAATATCAGAAGCGGTGCAGACGTCAGGATATAAACTTGGAGAAGAAGTAAGCTTTGCCCTTGATTGTGCTGCAACAGAAATTTTTTCAGATGACGGTTATTATTTAAATGGCAAAAAAAATACCTCAGAAGAGATAATCTCTCACCTTGCTGAACTTCAAAATACTTTTCCAATTTCTTCAATTGAAGATGCTTTGGATGAAAATGATTGGGATGGTTGGATAAATTTAACAAATATTTTGGGAGAGGAAACGCAGCTCGTTGGAGATGATCTTTTTGTAACTAATAAACTCTTTCTTCAGAAAGGAATTGATTTGAAAGCCGGAAACTCAATTTTAATAAAGATAAACCAAATAGGAACTTTAACTGAAACCATTGAAACCATAAAATTGGCTAAAGAAAATAACTATAAATGTGTTATATCTCACCGATCAGGTGAGACTGAAGATAGCTTCATTGCAGATTTAGCTGTAGGCACTGGATCTGGGCAAATTAAAACCGGCGCGCCTTCTAGATCTGACAGAACTGCAAAATACAATCGTTTGATTTATATAGACGCTTTAGAAAACCTAAAATTTGAAGGAACACGATAAATTATTCCTACATGATTTTTATAAAAAAAAATTTTTTTTTATTTTTATTTATCACAATGACGATAGTTTTTTTTTACTATACGATTAATATCTTTTACGGAGAATATAGTTTTTCAGAAATTAGAAAACTTGAAAAAGATTTAAAGGACTTAAAAAGTTCTAACGAGAAAATAGATAAGGAAAATAAAATTCTATTTGAAAAATACTCAAACATTAATGACAATAAAAGCGATTAGATTATGAGCGAAGATTACTTAGCATTAATTCCAGCAGCGGGTATAGGGTCAAGGGCTCAATTAAAATTAGCAAAGCAGTTCACAGAAATTGGTAGTAAAACCATAATTGAATATGCAATAGACCCATTTCTGTTAGATGAAAATTGTAAAAAAATCTGTGTCGTTACTCAGGAAGAAAATGATATTTGGAATTCATTAGCCATATCAAATCATGAAAAAATAGTTTCATGTATTGGCGGCGATACCAGAATGGAATCAGTTCTTAAAGGGTTAGAATTTTTGATGGAACAAGAGGGTAAAGGTTCCCTTGTAGCTATACACGATGCTGCTAGGCCTTGTTTAATCAAAGAAGATTTGCAGAAATTAATGGATTTCGCCTCAGAAGAAATGAAAGATGAAGGCCAAGGAGTATTGTTGGCACATCAACCTCCAGAAAGTGTGAGTTTGGGTAATAAAAATAAAATCACAAAAACCTTAGATCGTTCAAAAGTTTGGCTTTCAGCGACTCCACAAGTCTTTTTTTTGGAAGATATCTTAAGGGCTATCGACAACGCTAAGGAAGAAAAAAAAGTTTTTTCTGACGAGGTTGGTGCGGCTTTAAATTTTTTTGACGGAACTATTACTCCGATTTTATCTGATCGAATGAATATAAAGGTTACAAAAAAAGAAGACTTAGTTCTTGTCGAGCAATATCTCAAGCTTTCTGGTCGGTTGTGACAATAAGGATCGGTAATGGTTTTGATGCCCACCAAATAAAAAAAGGGGATGGAATGATTTTAGGCGGTGTTTATATCGCCTGCGAATATTCAATCATAGCTCATTCCGATGGCGACATTATTTCTCACTCAGTCTGTGATGCATTATTAGGCGCTGCAAGTTTAGGTGACATAGGTAAGTTCTTCCCTAACACGGATGAATTCAAAAATATTTCTGGAGCTGAAATGATAAAAATAGTTTTAAATGAGCTCAAATCTAAAAATTACGAAATAATCAATATTGATATTACTTACATAGGTGAAATTCCAAAAATTGAAAAACATAGGTCAGAAATTTTACAAAATTTAGCAAATATGCTGAAAATTGATTCTGAAAAAATTTCTTGCAAAGCAACTACGACCGATAAAATGGGTTTTATAGGAAAAAAAGAAGGAATCTCTTGTCTAACTAACGTCTTAATAGAAAAACCTGCAAAATGAATATCTTATTGACCAATGATGATGGAATTGATCATCCTGGACTGCAAACGCTTCTTTTAACTCTTTCAAAAAAACACAATGTTTTTACTATGGCTCCCGATAGAAACCGAAGTGGTTTCGGTAGCGCCGTCACTTTTTTAACTGAAGTAAAAGAAAAAAAACTGGCTGATAATGTTTTTAGTCTTGACGGAACCCCAGTAGATTGCGTTAAAAATGCATTGGAATTTCACTGTCCTTTTGAACCGGACATTGTAGTTTCTGGAATAAATCCCGGACCAAATTTAGGCCCTGTATTGCTTTATTCAGGTACTGTAGGCGCTGCATTTGAAGGAAGAAATTTGAAATATCCACCCATAGCTGTCTCAGTCGCATCATTTGAAATAAGCGATTATAGTTTTGCTTCTGAAACAGTTTGTACGATTTTAGACAATATGGAAAAAATACATTTAAAACCAAGCTCAATCTTGAATTTGAATGTTCCAGATCATAAAAAATTTAAAAATCCTGAAATAAAAATAACCAAAACTTATCTAGATGAATATAAAGGCAAAAGAGAAAATTTTATAGACGATCTTAGCTGTTTAGAAGAGGGTTCAATTTCTTTATCTCCGATTTCTTTAGAAGCAATTTCAACAGAAAATTTAAAAAGTTTATCAAATCTTTTTGATGAGTCTTGAAAAGAACACTGATCTTACTTACCAAAGGGCTAGACAAGCTTTAGTAGACGAAATTTCATCAAAAGGAATTTCAGATCTGAGAGTCCTAGATGCATTTCTTAAGACTCCAAGACATTTATTTGTCGATGGAGCTTTTTCTTCAAGAGCTTATCAAGATATGTCCTTGCCAATTGGATATCATCAAACTATCTCTCAACCTTTTATAGTAGCAAGAATGGTCGAACTAATTTTGAAAGGGAATATTTTTGATAAGACTCCTCTTGGAACAGTTTTAGAAATTGGTACGGGTTGCGGTTATCAAACAGCTGTTTTATCAAAATTTTGTCGTAAAGTTTTTTCAGTAGAGAGAATATCTCCTCTTGCAGAACGGGCAAAAAAGAATCTCAAATCTGCGGGTGTTAAAAACTATCTCATTAGATGCTCTGATGGTTCATTGGGATGGCCAACATATAAAAAATTTGATGCAATAATATGTTCAGCTGTAAGTAGAAACATTCCCGATTCTTTTATAAAACAACTTGAAGTTTCAGGAAAATTAATTTGTCCTGTAGGTAATGAAAAAAATCAGAATTTAGTTTTAGTTGAAAAAAAAGAAAATCATAAAATTACAAAAAAGGTTTTGGATTCAGTGCTTTTCGTACCATTATTAACTGGGATTGTAGAAGATGAGAAGCTTTAAGGTCATAAAAATACTAGAATCCTCATCTAGCCAAATGTAAAATAAACTAATGAATAGTTTTGGTGAGTTATTAAAAAGTCATTTGTCTAATTGGTCCTTAGTTTGGTTTGGATTCCTTTTCTGGGGAAGTATTTTTAGTGCTTTTTTGCTTCTTTTTTTTAACAATATAGATCAAGTTTTAATTTATATGATTGGCTATAGTCTAGGCATTGTATTTGGTTTCATTTCAAAATTTAAAAAATGGTCATGGATAAATTAGCTTTTCAAAAGGATCTAAGATTTTCAAAATCAGAACATGTTGACACTTCATTAGAAGCTGAGAAAAAAATAGCACGCTCGTTTATGGGCCGAATTGAATGGGAGATGATAGTAATTGGACTCAGTCAATTTGTAATTTGGTTAGGGGTTTGGAGCTCAGTTTTAATTGGAATGCTGCCAATTTGGATTGGTTTTCTTATAGTATTGGTGTCTACAACTTTTGCATATTTACCTTCTCATGCAGGTCAACATGGCCATCTTTCTGGAAATAAAAAGCATTTAGCATGGGTAGATTATTTGGTTGGGCAAATTTCTTTAATTCCTTTGGCACAATCTCATGACATTTTAAAAATTACCCACCTTAAACATCATGCTCATACAAATGACCCTAACAATGACCCTGATTATAAACATACTCATACAGGAAGCTGGTTGAAATCAGCTCTTGTAGTTCATTTTCAAACAGGTGACAGGGACGAACGGCTTAATAATATGATTAATAGATGGACCGAAACTGAACCAAAATTCAAAGAAGCCGCAGACAGAGGAACTTTGGTGGCTTTAAGTTTTTTTGTTGCTCAGATAGTTATGGCAATTAATTTTCCTCTTGAAACATTATTATTATGGTGGTTGCCAAGAAAATTTTCGGTCTCTTATCTAGGAGTTATTTTTTCTCATATGCCTCATCGAAACCTTCCAACAGGAAGACATGCAGATACAAGATTTTGGGCTAATGGAATGAGTAGATTTTTTAATCATTCGATGCAAATACACGCGATGCATCACATGTACCCAAAAATTTGTCATCATGACGAACCTAAAGCCATTGAAGCATTGCGACCATTTATGATAGCCAGAGGTATTCCTGGCGCAGAGAAAATTCCCGAGAGAATTACGAACAATCCTCTAACAAGCTTAAATTCAGCTTAATTAGTATCGAACGGATTCGGCCCTTCTGGTGGTTCGGAAGGTTGGATAGTATGCAATAAGGTAGCCGCAAGTTTATTTTCAGCGTTATATAACTTACCCTCAACAGTTACTAGCTTTCTTCCTAGCTTAATAATTTTTACTTCAATCATTGCCTCCCCAACTTCTACAGGTCTGTGAAACAGAACATGAAGATCTGTTGTTAACGGACCTATTTTAAAATCGTAAGCTGAAATCACTACCATTGCCGTTGCATCATCAAGCGCCGCTGTTATCATGCCTCCTTGCACCATATTCATAGGATTAGTAGTTTCTGGTGGAAATGTAGCTTTAAGCTTATAAATGTCTCCATCAGTTTCTACGTATTCCAAATTTAAAAACTTCATAGTGTTACCGGGTTTAATTTTATTCAACCAATCTAGCTTTATTTCCATATATTCCTCGGAATTAATTTTATTCTAAAATTAAGACTTTAATTTTATTATTTGATTCCGCCCATTTTTCTGCATCGGGAAGCGCATCTTTTTTTTCTGAAATATTAGGCCAAATCTTTGAATATTTTTCGTTTATCTCTATGAATTCAATCTCATCTGCAGGAACTTCATCTTCAGCATATATTGCATTTACTGGACACTCAGGCTCGCAGAGCCCGCAATCAATGCATTCTTCAGGGTCGATAACTAAAGTATTTTCTCCTTCGTAAAAACAATCAACAGGGCAAACTTCAACACAATCAGTGTGCTTGCAATTAATACAAGCTTGGCCAACAATAAAAGTCATAAACAAATTATAATTTATTTATGTCTATATCAGAGAGCGATTTAAATTCCTTAGCAGAAAAAGTTGCAACCTTATTATCAGAAAATAATTTAACAATTTCTACAGCAGAATCATGCACAGGGGGATGGGTTGGTAAAGAATTTACAGGTATTCCTGGTAGTTCGAAATGGTATGGGACAGGTTTTATCACCTATTCAAATCAAGCTAAACACAATTTATTGAACGTTTCTAAAGATTCTCTAATTAACCATGGTGCAGTTTCCAAAATAGTAGTTGAGGAAATGGCTGAAAGGGCAAGAAAAATTAGTCGATCGGATATTAGTATTTCCATAAGCGGTATAGCTGGACCGACAGGAGGAACTAAAGATAAACCTGTAGGTACGGTTTGTTTTGCCTATGCCGACGAAAAAGTAACTAAAAGTTTTGAAAAATTATTCTCAGGAGATAGAGACGACGTCAGAAGATCTAGCGTAAGGTTTATATTAGAAGAGATTATTAATAATTTAAATTCATTGCATTGAAATACTAAATATAGTTATAATACTGTAAATTTATACAGTAACTATTATGGCAACCAAAAATACAAAAAAAGAAGAACTTTCTCCAGATAAATCTAAAAATTTAGCTTCAGCAATCAACCAAATTGAAAGTCAATTTGGAAGTGGCACGATTATGCGAATGGGGGATAAAAAGGTCGAAAATATCCCAAGTATTTCTACTGGTTCGTTAGGACTAGATTTGGCACTCGGCGTAATGGGTCTTCCGAGAGGAAGAGTGGTTGAAATATTCGGTCCCGAATCTTCAGGAAAAACCACACTTACACTTCAAGTTATAGCTGAGTGCCAAAAACTTGGGGGAACTGCGGCTTTCGTAGACGCCGAACACGCGTTAGATCCGATTTATGCTGCTAAGTTGGGCGTAAAAGTTGACGACCTTCTTTTGTCACAACCCGACACGGGGGAACAGGCTCTGGAAGTTGCAGATATTATGGTGAAGTCAGGTGGTGTAGACGTTCTGGTAATAGACTCTGTTGCGGCATTAACGCCAAGAGCAGAAATCGAAGGTGAAATGGGTGATCATCATGTGGGGTTACAAGCCAGATTAATGTCTCAGGCTTTAAGAAAAATTACCGGAAATATTAAGAGATCCAATACATTGGTAATTTTTATTAACCAAATTAGGATGAAAATAGGCGTGATGTTTGGCAATCCTGAAACTACTTCTGGTGGTAACGCCCTAAAATTTTATTCTTCAGTTAGATTAGACATTAGAAGGATTGGAACGGTAAAAGATGGAGATGAGGTTACTGGAAATGAAACAAGAGTAAAAGTAGTTAAAAACAAAGTTGCCCCCCCATTTAGACAATCAGAGTTTCAAATTTTATATGGGAAAGGAATTAATAAAGCTGGAGAACTTTTGGATATAGGAGCTGAACATAAAATAGTTGAAAAATCAGGTGCTTGGTATTCTTACAATGACGAGAAAATTGGTCAAGGAAAGGTAAATGCTAGTGAGTTTTTAAAACAAAATCCAAAATTGATGAAAGAAATTGAGGATAAAATCTATAAGGCAATCAAAGAATCTGAATCAAACTAAGATATTCATACCTTAAACCTCTTAATTATTTTAGTAAAATCAAGAATCTCTTTTTTTTGATCCTTTCTCGAAATCAATTCCACAGTATCATCACTTAATGTTTTTTCACCCAAAACTACTTGATAAGGGACACCCATAAGATTTGCGTCCCTGAATTTTACTCCAGGATTTTGATCTCTATCATCAAAAAAAACATCAATGTTATTTGATTTTAGCTTTTGATATAAATCATCTGCTTTTTTATTTAAATCGGTATTATTTTTCTGGTTTATTAAAATTATGTAACATTTAAAAGGAGAGATTGATTCAGGAAATATAATTCCATCTTCGTCATAATTTTGTTCTATAGCTGCTGCTACAATCCTAGAGACTCCTATCCCATAGCAGCCCATAAAGACATCTTGAAGCATATTATCTTTTTGTATGGAAAGACCCATAGATTTACTATATTTTGTACCAAGTTCAAAAATATGACCTACTTCGATTCCTTTTTTTAAACTTAAAGTTCCTTTGCCATCTGGGCTTTTTGATCCTTCTATTTTTTTCGGATCTTTTTCGTCCATTAATTCTATGTTGCAGGCAAACTCGCTTTCGTTACTTAAAACAAGAGTATCTTCACCAGAATCAGCAAGTACATGAAACTCTTCTGATTTGTCACCACCAATAGAACCAGAATCAGCAGATACAATTTTGTAATCTAAACCAATTCTGTCAAAAATATTTTTATATATTTTTTTCATTTTAGAGTAGGAATCATTCATAGATTTTTCATCACTTCCAAATGAGTAGGCATCTTTCATAAGAAATTCTCTAGCTCTCATAACCCCAAATCTTGGTCTAATTTCATCTCTAAATTTATTTTGTATTTGAAAAAAAGTTACTGGTAGATCCTTATGGCTTTTAACCTCTTTTTTAGCTAATTCGGTCACTATTTCTTCATGAGTAGGACCGAGATAAAAGTCTCGTTCATTTCTATCTTTGAACCCAAGTAATTCTGGACCATATTCACTTGATCTTCCTGATAGATCCCAAAGATCTTTAGGCTGAACTAAAGGCATAATTATTTCTAGACAACCACCATTCGAAAGTTCAGCCCTTATTATGTTTTCTACTTTCTTTAAAATTAAGGTTCCCAATGGAAGCCAAGTATAAATACCAGACGCTATTGGCTTAATCATATTTGATTTAATCATCAGCTGATGGCTTATTAATTCTGCATCAGAAGGCGTGTCTCTCAAGGTTTTATAGTGATATAAAGAAGCTTTCATTGGAAAAATAACTTATGATTCAATATATTTTGCCTTAATTTTGTTTAATTTGTTAATCGAAGAGATCAATTATGCCAATTTATGAATTTCAGTGTTTAGAATGCAATAAAAAGTTTGAAAAAATACTCAGTATTTCTGAATCAAACAAAAAAATAAAATGTGATTGTGAAAAAAAATCTCACTTACAAAGAGTTGTATCAGCTCCTAGCTTTAGGCTTGATGGAAAAGGCTGGTATGAAACAGACTTTAAAACTGGAAACAAGAAAAATTTAGTACAATCTAAAGAACCTAATCAAAAGAAACAGGATCAAAGCAAAAAACCTATTAAAAAAGATCGGCCAAAATCAGATACTTAAATGAGTTCTTCAGTTTTTAATTTATCCCTATCAGATAAAGACAAAATCGTTACCATTAATGGTTGGGTGGAAAAAATAAGAGATCACGGTGGAGTTATATTTATAGATTTAAGAAAAGATTTAGAGATAGTTCAAGTAGTTATTGAGCCAGATGAAAAAGAAATTTTTAATATTGCTGAAACAATTAGGAATGAATTTGTCATCGAAATTACTGGGAAGGTTAAAGCAAGGCCTGATGGAACTCAGAATAAAAAAATGGCAACAGGTGAAATTGAGGTTTATGCAAATAAATTAAATATTTTTTCTAAAAGCAAACCTCTTCCATTTCAGTTAGATGAATATTCTAAGGCTGGAGAAGAAATAAGATTGAAATATCGTTATTTAGACCTTAGAAGACCTGAAATGTATAACAATTTAGTTATGCGCTCAAATATAAATAATTTCATCAGAAATTTTTTAGCTAAAAAAGAATTCATTGAAATAGATACTCCAATGATGACCAAAGCAACACCAGAAGGAGCTAGAGACTTTTTGATACCCAGTCGAGTGAACCAAGGTAAATTTTATGCTCTTCCACAATCACCACAACTTTTTAAGCAGCTGCTTATGGTAAGTGGATTTAATAAGTATTTTCAAATAGCTAGATGTTTTAGAGATGAGGACACGCGTAAGGACAGACAACCAGAGTTTACTCAGATTGATATTGAAATGTCTTTTACTTCTTGTGAAGAAGTGATGAGTATTTCTGAAAAATTAATGGTAGATCTATTTAAAGCTATATTAGGAGTAAAATTAAGTAAATTTCCAAGAATATCCTACTTAGAAGCTATGGAGAAGTATGGATCAGATAAACCAGATTTAAGGAATCCACTTGTCTTAGAAGACGTAAAGGATATTTTTTTAGAATCTGATTTTAAAGTATTTAAAGATCCGGCAAATGATGAGAAAAGTAAATTATTGGCTTTAAAAATTGATAAAGAGCTTTCAAGGAGTCAAATTGATCAATATACAAAATTCGTTGGTAATTTTGGAGCAAAAGGCTTGGCTTACATAAAAATAAATGATTTAAATGATCTAAGAAATGGCCTTCAATCTCCAATAGTTAAATTTTTATCAGAAGAGGAAATAAGTAAATTAATTTCTAGATTAAATTTAAAGGAGGGCGATACGGTTTTCTTTGGTGCTGGAGATAAAAAGATAGTTTTTGATTCTTTAGGAGCACTAAGACAAGAACTCGGATTTGATTTAAGCTTGATTGATAAGTCTGATTGGAAGCCAGTATGGATTACAGATTTTCCAGTATTTGAAGAGACCCCTGACGGCTCTCTAACACCATCACATCACCCATTTACAAAATCTTTAAGTTCTCTAGAAAACTTAGAAAAGAATCCAAGTAAAGCTCTTTCTGAGGCTTATGACTTGGTCTTAAATGGATATGAGCTTGGAGGCGGTTCAATGCGTATTTATGACATTGAGGAGCAAAAAAAGATTTTTTCTATCCTCGGAATTTCAGAGAAAGAAGCAAATAAAAAATTTGGATTTTTCCTGGAAGCCTTAGAATATGGATGCCCGCCTCATGGAGGCATTGCTTTTGGATTAGATAGAATTGTTATGCTGATGGCAGGCGAAGATTCAATAAGAGACGTCATAGCTTTCCCGAAGACTCAATCAGCCATGTGCTTAATGACTGAAGCTCCAGATAAAGTTTCGGAAGAAGAATTAGACGATTTGGCAATTAAGTCTACATTTGAGGAGAAAGAATAAATGGCTGGCCATTCCAAATGGGCGAATATAAAGCATAGAAAAGGGCGGCAAGATGAGAAGAAACAAAAGATCTTTTCTAAGTTAATTAGAGAACTTACGGTAGCTTCAAAGCTTGGCGGTTCAGAAGTTGCTGATAATCCAAGATTAAGGTTAGCTCTAGATAAAGCCTTAGGGGCAAATATGCCTAAAGATACAATCGAAAGAGCAATTGCTAGAGGATCAGGAGACAATGATTCGGGAAACTTAGAGGAGATATCATACGAAGGATACGGACCAAATGGCGTTGCAGTATTTATTGAAGCAATGTCTGATAATAAAAATCGCACAGTAGCTGAAATAAGACATGCTTTTTCAAAAGCAGGAGGCAGCCTCGGAACTGATGGTTCAGTAGGTTATTTGTTCAAGAAAAAAGGCCAAATAATTGTTAGAGAATCTAATCAAGAAAAATTATTAGATTTATTAATTTCAGAGGGGATAGAAGATATTGAATCATCCGATGAAGAATTAACAATTATTTATACCGATCCAAATAGTATTCATAATACAAAGAATGCATTACTCAAAGAAAGTATTGAGGTGATAGAAACTGAAATTATTATGGATTCGAGTCAAAGTATAAAATTAAACTCAGAAGAAACTGAAAAAGTTTTAAATTTAATTGAAAGCTTAGAGGATTTAGACGATGTGCAGAATGTTTTTTCTAACGCAGAATTTTCTCTAGAGGGTATAAATTAAAATGACAAATTCCAGAAATAAAGGAGCAGCCTTTGAGCGGGAAATCGCAAATTTGTTAAATGAAGAGCTTGAATTAACAATTCCTTTAAAACGAATCCTAGAGCAGACAAGAGAAAAATTTTTACCTGACCTAATCCTCGGTAGATGGCACCTAGAATGTAAACGTTACGGCCAAGGTAATGAGCCAATTGAAAATTGGTGGAATCAAGTTTTGGATTCGATAAAAGAAAGAGAATTACCTGCTTTAATTTATAAATTTAACAATAGACCTATTAAAGTTAGAGTTCCTTTATATTCTGTAAATCCTTCATTAGACAAAGACAATTCTAATACGTGTGATTTATTGTGGAAGGATTTTGTTTATTTAATAAAAACTCTCTACCAAGAAGATATAAGGTCTCACAAAAGCTAATAATGTCGTCATTAAAAATAAGAATTTATTTTGAAGACACCGATGCACAAGGAGTAGTTTACAACTCAAATTACTTAAAGTTTTTAGAAAGAGGTAGAACCGAATTCTTACGAGAAATTGGCTACGATCAAAAACAACTTTTAGATAATGATATTATTTTTGTAGTGAAAAAAGTTAGCCTAGATTTTATAAAACCAGCTGAACTAGACGACATAATAGAGGTTAGAAGTAAGATCTTTGGAGTGAAAAATGTCACTTTTTCCTTTTATCAAGAGGTTTTGGATTCCAATGGCTTTAAAATTTTAACAGCTGATGTCAAATGCGGATGTTTGGAAACAAATAACAAAAAACCCACTAAAGTACCTACAAAGCTTCTTAATTCAATGATGGAGAAAAGTAATGGCATTTGAAATAGATTTAATTTCTCTTTTTTTTCAAGCAAGTTTGGTTGTCAAATTAGTTTTAATAACTTTGCTAATTATCTCTTTTGTATCTTGGTGGTTCATTGTTGAAAAATATATAACCTTTAAGAGAGCGGAGCGAGATATATATGAATTCAATAAAATTTTTTGGACCAACAACGATCTTGAAAAAATTTTTACTAAACTTCAGAGAAAAGAAAACCTAATAGGTTTAGAGCAAGTTTTTGTATCTGGATTTAAAGAATTTAGTAAAAAAGAAAAAAATCCTCCAAATCTTGATCAAATTAAAAAAATTTTAGAAATAACTATTTCTAGATGTGAAGAAGAATTTTCTAAAAGGCTACCTTTTCTTTCTACCGCTGCCTCAGTGAGCCCATATATAGGATTATTTGGCACAGTTTGGGGCATCATGAATGCCTTTGGAGGTTTATCTCAGTTAACGCAAGTTTCAATAACGGTTGTAGCACCAGGAATTTCTGAAGCTTTAATAGCGACTGCATTGGGTTTATTTGCAGCTATTCCAGCTTTGGTTTCATACAATTGGAATTTGAATAAGATTAATTCCTTTGTAAATGAGTACAGTAATTTCTCCGAAGAATTAATTATTATTTTTTCTAACCAAATTGATGAGAGCCAAAAACCCTAAGAAATATCTTGCAGAAATCAACGTGATTCCCTATGTAGATATCATGTTGGTTTTACTTCTCATATTTATGGTGACTGCGCCTTTTATTATTCAGGGAATAAACGTTGATCTGCCGAAAGTAGATTCAGCTCCAATAGAAGATTTTGAAAATAATTCTTTGACAATATCTATCAATAGTTCAGGTAAATATTATTTAGAGCTTGATACTTTCAAAGATCAAGAGTTGACTTTAGAAAAAATTGAAAACGAATTAAAAAAAATTATAACTAGTAATAAAGTCGAAGTTTTTATAAGAGCGGATTCTCAAGTAATTTTTGATGATGTAGCAAAATTAATGTCTTCTTTGCAAAAGTTAAAACCTAACTCAATTAATTTTCTCACAGAACCAAAAAATGATTAATTATCAGTTAGGTTTTGTTTTATCTCTATTAGGACATGTTCTCATTTTGCTGGTCATAACTTTAGATTTTTCAATTTTTCTCCCTAAGGAGAAGATTTTCGAAGTAATTCCAATTGGTTTTGTACAAGAAAAAAGAGAAGAAAATAAAATCAAAGGTTCTTCCGAAATATTTTCTTTATTAGATTTAGAAAAAAAAGAAATAAATGCTCCTTTTAAGAAAAACTTAGAAAGTCAGCCTAATAATTCTAATTTATCGATTTCAGCAAAAGAAACTCTAGAAAAGCTTGAACTAAACAAAAATCTCAAGACTATAAATTTGATTCAAGAAAAATTTATTAATCTGTGGAACAAACCATTTGTTTTGAATGAAAATATCCAGGCTTCAATCAAACTTACTTTGTCTCCTTCAGGTGAAATACTTTCATCTTCTTTAATAAGTTCCAGTGGAAATAAAAAATTTGATGAATCTGCTTTAAAAGCAGTCTCAAAAGTTAATTTTTTAACTGAGTTATCGAAAATAAAAAGGACTGACTTTGAAAAATACTTTAGAGAGATAACTTTGGTATTTAAGTCGTGATTGTAAAATTTTTCCTTTTTGTTTTAATTTATTTTGCCTCTTTCGACGTGCAAGCTAAATTGCAGATTGAAATCATCAAAGGGACTGAAAAGCTTCCAAATATTGCCGTAGTGCCTTTTATGAACATTGAGAATAATAAATTTAATTTCCAAATTAGAGATTTAGTTAATGAAAAATTAAATCTTTTTGGAGAGTTTGAATCATTGCCATCCGAGAAGATGCTATCTTTCCCCACAAAGGAAGAGGATTTTTTCTTTAGAGACTGGAAACTTCTCTCTTCAGACTATGTTATTTTTGGAAATATTACTTCTTTAGAAAACACCATTAACATTAATTACTTTGTTTCTGACGTTAATTTAGAAAGAATTGTCTTAAATGGAGACGTAAACGGTAGCAAAGAAGAAATTGAACTCATTACAAAAATTATGAGTGATCGAGTTTATGAAAGCATTACAGGCTTGAAAGGGATATTCAATACAAAACTAGCTTATATTTTGAATCCTGGCCCAGAGGAATACAGTATTTGCGTATCTGATATCGATGGGAAAAATGAAGAAATTTTATTTTCATCTAATTCACCCTTAATGTCGCCAGATTGGTCGCCAGATGGAAAAAAACTAGCTTACGTGTCTTTTGAAAAAGGTTTTGCAGAAATATTTATACAAAATCTTGTGACTGGCCAAAGAGAAACAATTCCAACTCTTGGAATGAGTAAAAGTGCTCCCGTTTGGTCTCCAGATTCTAAATATTTAGCATTTGTAATCTCAATGTCAGGAAACCCAGATATTTATATTTATAATTTAAAGACTAAAAAAATAACTCGCCTTACTGATCATTATGGTATCGACACCGAGCCAGCATGGTCTCCTAATGGAAAGCGACTGTTGTTTACTTCAAATCGATCAGGAAGTCCTCAGATTTTTGAAGTTAAGATTTCTAACAAAAGAGTTAAAAGATTGACGATGGAAGGAAATTACAACGCAAGATCAAGATTTTTTCCAAATGGAAATAATATTGTTCTGGTACATGGGAATAATGGAGTTTTTCATATTGCAACAAAAAATCTCAAAAATAAGTTTATTAATATTGTTACAAAAACTACTTTAGATGAATCTCCAACAATTTCACCCAATGGGCATATTATTATTTACTCTACTAAAAAAGATGAGCAAGGTTATTTAGCTGGAATTACCGTGGATAAAAAATCTAAATTTCAGCTTCCTGTAAAATTAGGCTCTATTAGAGAGCCAGCATGGTCTCCTTTTTTGAACTAATGAGTTTTAAAATTGTCTAATGCTAATATGCTTTAATTTACAATATCCGGAGGAGATCTAATGAGAATTAACAAGAATTTATTAATGCTATTTTTTATAACCTTTTTCATAGGTTGTGCTACCACAGTGAGTGACACTGTAAGCTCAACAGATTATCTAGAAATTGATGGTATTGACTATGATGGAGCGGATAAAATAAAAACAAGCCTTCAAGAAAAAGTCTATTTCGATTTCGATAAAAGTGCTCTGACTGACTCTACCAAAGAAGTTCTTTCCAAATATGTCGAAGAATCAAAAAAAGCCAGTATCATCAGATTAGAAGGACATTGTGATGAGAGAGGAACTAGGGAATACAATCTAGCTTTAGGAGAAAAAAGAGCAATAGAAGTTAAAAACTATCTAATAATTCAAGGAGTTCCCTCATCAAAAATAAAAATTATAAGTTATGGAGAAGAGAAGCCAATAAGTTTTGGTTCAACTGAAGACGACTGGAAACAAAACCGAAGAGTTGAAATAGCCTTGTTTTAGTAAATTAAAATCACGTGATAAAAAATCTTATATTGATCATTTCTCTGTTTACTCTTTCGAGTTTGGGCTTAGCTCAACAGAAAAATGAATCTTTTGAAATTTTATTAGAAAAGTTAATTAAACTAGAAGAAGAAATCGCTAATTTATCAAATAGTATCGATCAAAATTCTTATGAGTTGTCCCGAATAGAAGAAGCAAATCAACTTAGATATATTGATTTAGATAAACGCATACATCAACTCGAAACATTAATTTTATTATCCGAAGCGGACTCTGAAGTTTTAGAAGAAAGTGAAACAAGAGATGAAAATCCTCTTTCAGGACTTACAGATAATACCGAAACTGAAGAAGAATTCGCGCTCTGGTCAAATTCTTTAAGGTTAATAGAAAACTCTAGATATTCTGAAGCTGCAGAAAATTTAAGGTTGTTGATAATGTCTTATCCTGAAGGGGAATATGTAGTTGATGCTTATTTTTATTTAGCTGATATTTATCTCTTACAACAAATGTTTCAAGATTCCTTAGAAACCTTCAATTCCCTTCTAATAAATTTTCCTGAAAATGAAAGGCAACCGGAATCATTTTATAAAATTGGATTAATTTTTCTTGAATTAGAAGATCAAGTTAAGGCTATAAGTAATTTTAATAATGTTATACAAAATTATCCTGATTCGACTGCAGCTATTCTCTCCGAACAAGAATTAGTTAAACTTAATAATTGATTTGTTATAATTCTTTTCCCTTGGGTCGTTAGCTCAGTTGGTAGAGCAGTTGGCTTTTAATCAATTGGTCATAGGTTCGAATCCTATACGACCCACCAGGAGTTATGAGTTATTTTTTAATATTTGTCGGAGGAGGTCTTGGAGCCGGATCGAGATTTTTCTTAACCAACCTTTTCAATAACTATTCTATTCTTGGGTTCGCTTCAGGCACATTGATTATCAATATATTGGGCTGTTTTTTCATAGGTTTTTTAATGAATGAGAACCTCAATTTTTCAAAACATTTACAGTTTTTTTTTGGAATTGGATTTCTCGGTTCTTTTACGACTTTTTCTGCTTTTACGAAAGAAACAATTCTTTTCTACGAACAAATTGGAGTTTTTGCAAGTATCATATACTTTATGATGAGTATCGTTTTTTGTTTACTAGCAACCTATGCAAGCTATAAGTTTTTTTAATTGTTATGGATAAGTCAATCTTTGAAAAAATAATTGATAGAGAAATTCCTTCTGAAATTTTGTTTGAAGACTCCCTATGTATTGTCATTAAAGATATCGCACCTAAAGCCCCAGTTCATCTGTTAATTATTCCAAAAAAACCTATATCGAAGTTATCAGAGAGTTCAGATGAAGATACCCAGCTTTTAGGGCATTTATTAAAAATTGTTAGAAACATGGCTAAAAAAGAAGGAATTGATGAAGCTTTTAATGTAATCATTAATAACGGGGAGAAAGCGGGTCAGACTGTTTTCCATCTTCATATCCATTTGCTAGGGGGTGGAAATATTGAAATACCTAGTGATCTAAAAACAGACTAACTTTTTAAGACAATTCTCTCAAAGCTTTTTTTGTTTCAAATACATCTTCAAGCCTACTCACAATAGATTCTCTAATTTCAAAAAAATTTTTTGAAAGTTTCAGAGCCTCTCTTAGTTGGAAAATTGCTGCGTCATATCTTCCAGTTAACATGAAAAACTCAGCACGGGATCTATGTAAACCAAGAATATTACCGGATAATCCTTGCGCTTCTGCAAGCTCGTACCAAACTGAGGGGTCAGAGGGCTTATTTCTACTTAATTCTATTAGAATTCCTTCAGCATCTTTTGGTTGATTGTTTTGTAAATAAGCTCTAGCTAAAATTTTTGAAATAGCATAATTGTCTTGATTTAACCCAAGTAAAGTCTCGCCGACAGACACGGCCTCGAAATTATTTTCTTCAGCTAAATGTAACTCCATGAGTGTTGTCTGAAAAATTAGATTATCTGGAAGTTGATCAAGTAAATTTCTTAATGCTTTAAAAGCGACTGGAAAATTTTTTAATTTTTTATAAGAAAGTACAAGTCCGTACTCTGCTGCAATTATTGATTTTTGATCAAGGTTTGAAGAAAGAATATTCTGATATTCTTTGACAAGATCTCTTACGTTAGATGACGAGGAAACGATTGATCTAGCTTTTATTAAATAAAAATCCAGTGAATCTCTGTATTCGTTTTCTTTTTCAATTTCTGATTCTCTAAGTCTAGCATCTGTGATTCTCTCTTTTGGAAGCGGATGACTCATTAAATAAGAATATTCCTCATCATTATTACCTCTGGATTTTTGAAGTTTCTGAAACATACTTGACATACCTTTTGGGTCAAAACCTGCTCTTACTAAATTGTTAAAACCGATCCTATCCGCTTCTCTTTCATTGCTTCTAGTGTAGTTAATCGAGAGTTGTTGGATCAAAGCGGGACCTAAGTAAATCCCTTCGGGGCTTCCTGAAGCTGCAGCAACGGCAACACTACCTAAAATAAGCAGGGCATTACCTAGAGCTGTCATTTGAGATTGAGATCTTGCAAAATGTCTTTGACTTAAATGTGCTAATTCATGACACATCACAGACGCAAACTCAGATTCAAAGTCAGTTTTTAAAAACATTCCTTTATTGACACCAATGATTCCACCAGGAGCGGCGAAAGCATTAATAGATTCATCATCTATTATTACAAATTCATACCTTCTATCTCTTACTTCACTAGTTTCAGAAATTCTGTATATCAGGTCTTCTAAATAAGTGGTAGTTAAAGGGTCTTCATACTCTTTTACAGAAGATCTAAAGACTGAAAGCCAAAGTCGACCCAGTTCGTATTCACCAGACAATGAAATTGCTGCAGACGAGGGATCTCCCAATAAAGGTAAATTATCTTCGGTCTGATTAAAAGAAGACGTAGAAAAAGCCATAAGTAAAAATAAATAAAAATATTTCATTTAAAAAAGTATAATTCTTAGAGATCGATATTTTAGTTAAATATCCTGAGAATTTACATGTTTAATTTTTTGAAAAATTTCTTTGATACTTACTTTTTCAAAGAAGAACAATACGCAGCTCTTCTGCTTATAATTATATCTCTTGTTTTAATTTATTTTATTGGCAGCCTGATAACACCTTTCTTTGTAGCTTTGTTAATAGCTTATTTACTCAATGGAGCGATGAATTATTTTAAATATAGAGGCGCATCTAATAATTTATCTTTATTTTTGGCTTTTTTAATATTCTCAGTATTTTATGTTTCACTCTTTTTGATTTTACCTCTCATAACTTCCCAGATTGGATCTCTAATAAACGAGTTACCAGCGATAGCAAGTTATGTTGAAAAACTTGCTCAAGGACTGCTTCTTGAATACCCAGAATTTTTCTCTCAGAGTCAAGTGGATAGCCTAGCTGGAAGTGTCACTTCTTTTCTTCCAACTATAGCTGAACAAATTCTTATTCAAATGAATGCAGGATTTTCAGCAGCAATGAATGCTTTAATTTATATTATTTTGATTCCTTTTTTTGTTTTCTTTTTTTTGAAAGATAAAAAAGAAATGATTGGTTATGCGACTTATTTCCTGCCAAAAAATTCTAAACTTTTATCTACTTTGTGGAGAGATTTAAATGTTCAATTGTTTGGTTATGTGAGGGGAAAAGCTCTTGAGATGATTATTGTTGGAGTTGTGACATCAATTGTATTCGAGCTAATAGGAGTAAATTATTCTATTTTGCTTGGTATTATGGTTGGATTATCTGTTTTAATTCCTTTATTTGGAGCAATAATTGTAACGATTCCTGTAGTTGCTATTGGACTTTTTCAATATGGTTTAGACACAACTTTTTTTATCTTTTTAGGAAGCTATTTAGTAATCCAAGCTTTAGATGGAAATTTTCTTTTTCCACTCCTACTGGGCCGAGAGGTTAATCTCCACCCAGTATTAATTATTCTAGCAATATTAATATTTGGAGGTATTTGGGGTTTTTGGGGGTTACTGTTAGCAGTTCCTATAGCTACTTTTATCAGAGCGATATTTAGAGTTTGGCCCAAAAATGAGTTAGCTACTGGAACTGATTGATTCTAGGACTTCTTCCACGTGACCAGGAATCTTTACTTTTCTCCACTCCTTAACTAACTTTCCTTTTTCATCAATAAGAAATGTACTCCTTTCTATCCCCATGTATTTTTTTCCGTACATGCTTTTTTCTTTAATCACATCAAATAAATTGCACAAGGACTCGTCAGGGTCAGAAATCAGCTCAAAAGGAAAATTATATTTATCGATAAAATTCTCATGAGATTTAATGCTTTCTCTCGAAACACCATAAATCTCAGTATTTAATTTTTTAAATTGAGGATAGAAGTCTCGAAAATTTTCACCTTCAGTTGTGCAGCCTGGCGTGTTGTCCTTTGGATAGAAGTAAATGACAACTTTTTTTCCCAGTAAATCTTTAGAATTCAATTGATCTTTCCCAGTTACAGAGACATTAAAATTTGGAACTTTTTTATTAATTTGAACTTTCATTTTTATCATTAAATTATTAATGAAATTTAAGATAAAATAAAGTTTTTAATGAATATTAAAGGCGCCATCACAGCTTTAGCTACTCCTATGAAAATGGACGGGTCTCTAGATTTTTCATCTTTAGAGAAATTAATTGAGTTTCAGATATCCGAAGGCATTAATGGATTGGTAGCAGTAGGAACGACTGGAGAATCTGCAACAGTTGATGTGGAAGAACATTTAGAAATAATTAGTTTTTTTATAAAAATTTCTAACAATAGAGTGCCCATAATCGCTGGTACTGGAGCAAATTCAACTAAGGAAGCTATAGAACTAACTAGAGAAGCTAAAGCCCTTGGTGCAGATGCTGCTCTTTTAGTTTCGCCTTATTATAATAAGCCCACTCAAGAAGGCTTGTTTAGGCATTTTACAGAAATAGCAAATCAAGTTGATATACCTCAAATTATTTACAATGTACCCTCAAGGACAGCAAGCAATATAGATGTCAATACGATCAAGAGACTTTGTACAAATCCGAACATTATTGGAGTAAAGGATGCTACTGGAGATTTAAAAGTCTTTGATGAGATAAAAAATAAATGCATCGAAGAAATAGAATCAGATAATTTTTCTTTATTTTCAGGAGACGATGAAACTTCTTTTGAATTTATTTCTAGAGGAGGGCATGGAACAATTTCTGTAACTTCCAACATTCTGCCTAATATGATTGCCAAAATGTGTAAAGCTGCCAGCAATAATTCAGATGATTTACAAGAAATGAAAATACGATTAGAGAAAATAAATAAACTTTTATTTGTTGAATCTAATCCAATTCCAGTAAAATTTGCCCTTAAAAACATGGGGTTAATTGATGAAGGAATAAGACTTCCGTTAACTTGGCTTGATCATAAATTTCACCATGAAATAACAGAGGAACTAAATAAACTTGATTTAATCTGAATGAAAATTTATTACGCTATTTTTGTTTTAGTTTTTTTGATAGGTTGTGCTTCTGATCCTTCCAATTCAAAATCAAACGATTATCTCTCAGAAAAAGATAATGAAAGTTTAGAAGATCTAATTGATACAGATGTAAATAATTCTTTAGATCTGTTCCCTATTCCAGCTACAAATATAAAATCTCCTCAATTAGTTTACGATTTACCCTTGCCTAAGCAATTTTTTTCAGCAGATAATTCAAACGAAATTAGACTTCATTCTCTAGGAGAAATAAGGTGGATTTACTTAGGTCTAGAACCAAGTAAAGTTTGGCCAATTATGAGAGAGTATTTTGAAACTGACTCTTTTATAACTCTAGAAAATATAAACGCAAATTTAGGGACAATGGAAAGTCAAGAATTTGATCATTTCGGAAAAAGGTCAAAAATACAATTTAAACTTGAAAGGGGTTTGCAAAGAGAAAGTTCCGAGCTATTCATTTCTCATCTTGTCTTGCAAGACGAGACATGGGCCAAAGAAGAAACAGAAACAGATTTGATAGAGAATAATGTAAAAAAAATCTTAGACTTTTTTAGTAATTCAGGTCCAGTAAGCGGCACATCTCTAGTAGCGTTGAATTTAAATAATGAAGATAAAGCATTTGTTTTTGAGGACGATAAAGACGGTGATACTAAAATTAAAGTGATGATAAGTTATCCAAGAGCTTGGGCTGCTGTAGAGAGATCAATAAAAATCGCTGGTTTTGAACTGGTGGATAAAAATAGAGACGAAGGAAAATTTTACCTTTCTTGGAAAGGCGAATCGTCTTTTTTTGGAAGAAATCAAAGCGATAGATTGGTTCAAGTAAAAGTAGAGAAAATGGAAGAAGATATTTCAATAATTTCGGTTTTCATGGAAAATAAAGATCTTGAGGTTTCGAGAGAGATCATTTCGCAATTAAATCAAGTCCTTACATAGATAATGCTAGAAAAAAAAGAATTACTTAAAACCGGTAAAGCCAAATCACTCTTCATTACTGAAGATCCTGAAAAATTAGTTATGGAATACAAAGATGATACTTCGGCATTTGATGGAAAGAAGATTGAACAAATTGCTGGAAAGGGCACTGTAAATAACAGATTCAATAGCCACATAATGGAACATTTAAATGACAATGGTGTTCCCAATCATCATTTAGAAGTGTCTAGTCCCAATGAAAGCATTGTCATGTCTTTAGATATGTTTCCTATTGAATGTGTAGTTAGAAACTTCGCAGCAGGAAGTATTTGCAAACGTCTTGGATTAGAAGAAGGAATGAAAATGGAGCCTCCAATTTTTGAATTCTTTTATAAAGACGATGACCTTGGAGATCCGCTCATTAATGATTGCCACATTACGGCATTTGGATGGGCAAAAGAATCTGACATTGAAATTATGAAAGATCTTACCCTCAAGACTAATTCAATTCTTGTTTCTCTTTTTGATGAAGCCGATTTAATTTTAGTGGATTTTAAAATTGAATTTGGACTTTCAGATGGAAAAATTTATTTGGGCGACGAATTTACCCCTGACGGATGTAGAGTTTGGGATAAAGAAACAAAAAAGAAGCTCGATAAAGATCGATTTAGATTAGGCCTTGGTGATGTAGTAGAATCTTATCAAGAAATTGCTCACAGATTAGGAATCGAGCTAACTTAAGCCTTTATTAATTTCTTTAAGTATTTCCTCCCCAGGACAAAGTTCCTCTTGAGTGAGCTGATTTAATGGTTTTTTTGTAAGATTTAAAGTCTCATGAAGATCATTTGAGTTTTCGTCAAAATAAAGAAGGCCAGTCAATAATTTACCTTCTTCACTTTTTTCTCTTATATAACTCAGTGACTTTCCTTGATCGGTTGGATCGAATTTAGAATTTATTTTTTCTAGAGAAATTTTAGATCCATCATGAAGGTTAACTTCAACCGATGATCCGGAGGAATAAGAAGTCGTAATTTCTTCACCTAGTGGAACGAAATCCGTTTTTCCAACTGCTTCGTTATGGTTTCTGATGTAATCATAACTTTTTGTTGAAGAATCATGATTATTAAAGGTTACACATGGGCTTATGATATCTAGCAAAGCAAACCCTTTATGTTGAATAGCTCCTTTTATAAGAGGAATGAGTTGATCTCTGTCACCAGAAAAACTTCTTGCCACGTAACTCGCTCCTAATTGAATCGCCATAGATGCTAAATCAATTGGCTTGAAAAGATTATCTTCTCCATATTTATTTTTTGATTCAAGATCATTAGTTGCAGAAAATTGTCCTTTAGTTAAACCATAGGTACCATTATTTTCTACAAAATAGACCATATTAATCTGACGTCTAATCGCATGGATGAACTGACCAATACCTATAGATGCACTGTCACCATCGCCTGATATTCCTAAATAAAGCAAATCTCCATTTGCACAATTTGCACCAGTAGCAACAGATGGCATGCGGCCATGAACTGAGTTGAATCCATGTGATTGATTTAGAAAATATGCAGGAGCTTTAGAAGAACAACCTATGCCAGATAATTTTGCAACTTTATAAGCTTCAATATTTAACTGAAAACAAGCCTCAATAATACATGCACTGATAGAATCATGACCGCAACCAGCACATAAAGTAGATATGGCGCCTTCATAATCTCTTCTAGTTAGCCCAAGTTGATTTACCTCAAGTCTAGGATGATGATTAATTGGCTTTTTAAATGACATTTTTATCTTTCTTTAATATTCTTATGAGATTTGTAATTAACTTCTCTCTCCGAAATTTTATTCACAATATATGAAGCCTCAATTGGGTCACCAGTAAAATGAACCAGTGGCCTTAAAATCTCTGCTGAAATTCCTCCTTCAGCCATGATTAAAGTTCTCATTTGACTATCTCTATTTTGCTCAACAACATAAATTCGATCATGATTAGCAATGAACTCCCAAACATCAAGATTAAAAGGAAAAGACCTAATTTGCATCAGATCTAAATTAATATTTTTAGTTTTCAATATATCTTTGGCTTCTAATACAGCAGGTTTTGAACTGCCGTAGTAAATCACTCCACAACTGTCTTCACCATTAATTTCAATTATTGGTTCAGGAACTAAATCTGTAGCAGTCCTAAATTTTCTCATCAATCTTGTGAGGGTTTCTGCGTTTATATTTCCATCCTCAGTGTATCTCGCATATTCGTCGTGCGAAGTTCCTCTGGTAAAGTAAGCTCCTTTTTCGGGGTGAGTGCCTGGATAGGTTCTGTAACAAATACCATCATTATCAGAGTCCAGATATCTTCCGAAAGAGTCAATTTTCTCAAGCGCTTCATAATCTAAAACTTTTCCCTTGTTGTAAGAAACATTGTCGTCCCATTCAAACTTGTCACAAACCCAATCATTCATACCCATATCTAAGTCACTGACAACAAATACTGGAGTTTGAAGTTGGTCAGCAATATCAAATGCTTTCGCAGAAAAATCAAAACAATCTTTAGGATCTGCCGGAAAAAGTAAAACATGTTTAGTATCTCCATGAGAAGCATATGCGCAGGCTAAAACGTCTGATTGTTGCGTTCTTGTTGGCATACCTGTAGAAGGACCACCTCTTTGCACGTTAAAGACTACTAGAGGAATTTCAGCAAAGTAAGCTAAACCTAAGAATTCACTCATTAAAGAAATTCCTGGACCACTTGTAGCTGTGAAACCTCTTGCACCATTCCAGTTAGCTCCTATGGCCATTCCAACGGCAGCAAGCTCATCTTCTGCTTGAACACTTGCATAAAGGTTTTTCCCACTTTTTTCATTAACTCTGTATTTTTTTGCATACTTTTCATAACCTTCGGCAAGAGAAGTGGAGGGGGTGATAGGGTACCAAGAACAAAATGTAGCTCCACCATATACTGCGCCTAGACCAGCTGCTTCGTTTCCAGATATAAGAATTTTATTCTCAAGTAGATTTTTTCTTGATAATTTTATTCCTATTGGATAATCCAAATTCTCAAGAACATAATTCCTTCCTAAATTTAATGCCTTGATGTTTGGTTCTATCAAGGAAGGTTTACTGATAAATTGTTCTGAAATGATTGATTCTAATACTTCATATTCAATTTCCATCAAAGCAGATAATGCACCAACATAAGCAATATTTTTGAAAAGTGCTCTTTGTTTTGGATTTTTAAAGGAATCGACACAAAGCTGAGTCAATGGGATTTCAATGATATTAATGTCATCTCTGTTGAAATTTCTTTTCCAAGTTGAGTCATATAAAAGATATCCACCTTCTGATATTTCTTCTATATCCTTTGAGTAGCTTTGAGGATTCATTGCTACTGAAATATCAACTCCACCTCTTTGCCCCAAGTATCCTTTTTCACTTACTCTAACTTCAAACCATGTTGGTAATCCCTGAATATTAGAAGGAAAAATATTTTTTGGACTTACTGGAATACCCATTCTAAAAATAGCCTTAGCAAACATTTGATTTGCACTTGCTGAGCCAGTTCCATTAACGTTTGCAAATTTAATTACAAAATCATTAGTAGCTTGTATTGAATCTAGTACTTTAGGATTGAACATTAGGCTACTTCTTTGACCTTAATCTTATTATTCAAAGTATGTCCTTCAATATATGTATTTTTTTTCATATCCCAAGCACCGGTTGGACATCTTTCAGCACAAAGGCCACAATGAACGCACATGTCTTCGTCCTTAACCATTCTTCTTTTAGTTTTTAGCTCACCAGACACGTATAGACTTTGATCAAGATTTAATGCTGGCACCCTTAACTTACCTCTGATCTCTTGTTCAGTATCATTGTCGATAAAATTAATACAATCTGTGGGACAAATATCTACGCAAGCATCACATTCGATACATAAGTCATCCTCGAAAACGGTTTGCATGTCGCAGTTTAAGCACCTTTGCGCTTCTTCTAGAGCAAGCTTTTCATCAAACCCAAGTTCAACTTCCATTTTTAAATCATCAAGGGCTTTAGAAAGATCTGCATGCGGCACTTCGAATCTCTTAGCTTGAGATATATCATTATCATATGACCATTCGTGAATTCCCATTTTTTGGCTAACCAGATTTGTTATAGGGTCTGGTCTGTTGAGTAAATCAACATTTGAACAAAAATTATCTATAGAAATTGCTGCCTGATGTCCATGAGCTACTGCCCAAATAATATTTTCAGGACCCCAAGCTGCGTCTCCACCAAAGAAAACTTTAGGATGAGAAGACTGCATTGTAGTTTTGTCTACTACAGGCATGTCCCATTCGCCAAATTCAATACCAATATCTTTTCTAATCCAAGGGAACGCATTGTCTTGTCCAATCGCTAAAAGAACATCATCACACTCATAAACTACTTCTTCTCCGCTTGGAACTAGTTTAGAAACACCATCGATGTTTTTTTCAACCATTTTGTCAAACTTCATACCTGTTAATTTTCCATTTTCATCTAGAAGAAATTCTTTAGGACTTGTATTGTCTAAAATTGGAATACCTTCTTCCATAGCTTCTTCAATTTCCCAGTCAGAAGCCTTCATTCTTGAAAAGGGGCTTCTTACAGTTACTTTTACATCTTTAGCACCTAATCTAACTGCAGATCTACAACAATCCATAGCAGTGTTTCCACCTCCAATGACTATAACTCTTTTGCCTATTTCTTTTGTATGTTCAAACGCAATACTTGTTAGCCAATCGATACCAATGTGAATATTTTCAGAAGCTTCTTTTCTACCAGGTAGATTTAAGTCTTTTCCTTTTGGAGCTCCTGTTCCAATAAATACTGAATCGTATTTATTTATTAAAGGTTCAAGATCATCTATATAAGAATTAGTTTTCAATTCCGCACCCATTTTTACAATCCTGTAGACTTCTTCATCTAAAACTGACTCAGGTAATCTAAAAGAGGGAATGTTAGTCCTCATTAAACCACCTGGTTTTGAATCCTTTTCAAAAATGGTGCATTCATATCCCAGTGGCAACAAATCTCTTGCAACGGTTAAAGATGCAGGACCCGCACCTATAAGGGCAATCTTTTTCCCATTTTTTACAACTGGGACTTCTGGTAATAAGTCTTCAATGTCACCTTTATTGTCATAAGTAACTCTTTTAAGTCTACAAATCGCAACCGGTTTGTCATGTGTTCTCGTCCTTCTGCAAGCTGGCTCACAAGGTCTATCGCACGTCCTTCCTAAAATTCCGGGAAAAACATTCGATTCCCAATTTAACATATAGGCATCAGTGTATTTTTGTTGAGCTATTAATCTTATATATTCAGGGACGTTAGTATGTGCAGGACATGCGTATTGACAATCTACAACTTTGTGAAAATATTGAGGGTCCGATATGTCAGTTTTTTGTAACAAATCTTTACTATTGGTATCAATTTTTAGATTTTTTTCAAAATTAGATTTGAGTTCAGAAACAATTGCATCTCTTACAAGAAGGGCTTTTTCTAAGTCTTTTTCACCGGTGGTTTGTCTAAGATCATAACCTAAGTCTTCTCTATATCTCTTAGGTACAGCCACTTTTACCCACCAAATATTGTTCCTTTTAAATAAATATTTCTTATCCATAGCAATAATTTATAATTTTAATGTACCTTTAATTACAGAGTTTTCAGTTGATTATATACTTAAAAACCCATATTTATCAATAATTATTGAGTATTTCTAATGATTCTTGAAAAGGATCTATTTAAATAGAATGTACCTTAATTCGATGTTATAATAAGGTTATTATTTTGAATGTAAATGATGTACCTTCTATTGTATTTAACTTTTTAAGCAACATAATATGTATATGAAACCTCTGTATTTTGATTACGCTTCTACTACCCCTGTTGATCAGAGGGTTATAGAAAAGATGAAGTCTTGTTTATCCATCGATGGAAATTTTGGAAATCCTGGATCAAGGTCGCATGCTTTTGGATGGCAGGCCGAAGAGCTTGTTGAAGAGGCTAGAATCAATGTTGCTGAACTTTTAAATTGTGATCCTCGCGAAATAATCTGGACTTCTGGAGCTACTGAGTCGGATAACCTAGCTATTAAAGGTGCTGCATATTTCTATAAAGATAAGGGTAAACATATTATTACCTCAAAAATAGAACATAAAGCTGTTCTAGACACATGTAGACAACTAGAAAGTGAAGGATTCGAAGTCACCTATCTTGAAACTAATGATAAGGGTCTGGTTTCTCTAGAATCTATTGAAAATAACCTGAGAGATGACACATCTTTAGTAAGTTTAATGCACATTAATAATGAAATTGGTGTTCTTAACGATATAGAGGAAATTGGAAAATTGTGCAGAGATAAGGGAGTTATATTTCATGTCGATGCGGCACAAAGCGCAGGGAAAGTTAATATCGATCTCTCAAAATTAAAAGTAGATCTTATGTCCTTTTCGGCACATAAAATTTATGGCCCCAAAGGAATTGGCGCATTGTATGTAAGAAGAAGGCCTAGAATAAGATTGCAACCACTTTTTCACGGCGGAGGCCAAGAGAGAGGTATCAGAGCAGGAACATTGCCCACACATCAAATTGTTGGTATGGGTGAAGCCTTTAAATTAGCTAATTTAGAAATGAAAAATGATTTTAAAACTATATCTTCTTTCCGAGATCTTTTGTGGAATGGATTAAAAGATATGGAAGAAATTTACATTAATGGTTGTCTTGAAACTGGATATCCTGGAATTTTTAATCTTTCTTTCAACTTTGTTGAAGGTGAGTCTCTAATAATGGCTTTAAAGAATATTGCAGTTTCTTCCGGTTCTGCTTGCACTTCGGCAAGTTTAGAGCCGTCTTACGTCCTAAGAGCTTTAGGGAGACCTGATGAATTAGCTCACAGTTCTATTAGGTTTTCTTTCGGAAGATTCACTAAAAAAGAAGAAGTTGAATCTACAATTGATCTTGTTAAAGATTCGGTATCCCAACTTAGAGAAATATCTCCTTTATGGGAAATGTATCAAGATGGCGTAGATTTAGATAAAATAGAGTGGGCGTAGAAGAATTATTATGGTGAGGTAAATATGGCTTATTCGCAAAAAGTTGTAGATAAATTTGAAAAAACATTAAAGAATCCTGAAGGAGCTAGTGTTGGCAGGTGGAAGCCTGGCGATAAAGATTTCCATAGGGTGGGGACAGGGATAGTCGGAGCCCCCGCTTGTGGTGATGTTATGAAGCTTCAAATTAAGTGTGAAAATGTTGATGATAAGAACGTGATAGTAGATGCCAAATTCAAAACTTATGGATGTGGCTCTGCTATAGCATCTAGTGGTCAATTGATAGATATGCTTAAAGGTAAAACTTTGGAAGAGGCTCAAAAAATTTCTAATCAAGAAATTGTTGATATTTTAGAACTTCCGGCAATTAAAATTCACTGTAGCGTTCTAGCAGAAGAAGCTATACATCGCGCTATAGATGATTTTAAAAGTCGAAGAAATAATGATTAATGCCCAAAATAAAAGTATTACCTCACGAGGAACTTTGTCCTGAAGGAGCAGAGTTTGAATCTGTCGCCGGAAAATCTGTTTGCGAAAATCTTCTCGATAACTCAATAGATATTGAACACGCATGCGAGTTATCATGCGCTTGTACTACATGCCATGTAATATTCAGAGAAGGGTTCGAAACGTTAAATGAATCTACAGACGATGAAGAGGATCTGCTAGATAAGGCTTGGGGATTGGAGCCTAATTCAAGATTGAGTTGCCAAACTTTAGTAGACGATAAAGATTTAACTATTGAAATTCCAAAATATACAATTAATATGGTTTCTGAAATACACCCTAAGAAAGATAAGGACACTGGTTCCATGCAAAATAATATTTCAAATAATGATTTTAGTTTTTCAAAAAGCGCAATAAATCACATTACAAAATTACTGGAGAAAGATAATTCTACTGGAGTAAGAATTACAGTTAAAACCTCCGGGTGTTCAGGGTATGCTTATGATCTCAGCATAGTAAAAGAAGGAAAAAAGGATGACTACTCTGGTAATTTTTCTGACATAAATTTATACATCAGCAAAGAAAGTTTTATTTTTTTGAAGGGAACTGAACTTGATTATGTCCAAAATGGACTAAATTCTGAGCTGATTTTTAATAATCCTAATATTTCAGCTCAGTGTGGTTGTGGTGAAAGTTTCAGCATTGATCAAGAGCTTTTTCAAAAAGCTTAATTTCTTAATTTAATAATGAAATGGACCGATACGTATGAGATTGTCGATGAGTTAATCGAGAATCACTCTGACATAGACCCTGAGAAAATTCTTTTTACAGATTTGAGATATTTAGTTTTTAATATTAAAGGGTTTGAAGATGACTTTGAAAAATGTAACGAGAGGATTTTAGAAGCGATCCAAGCAACATGGATCGATGAGCTAGATTAAAAAATGGAAAAAACACTTTGTATTATAAAGCCTGATGCTGTAAAAAATTCTTTTGTTGAGGATATTAATAAGTCAATCAAATCTAATGGCTTAGAAATTATTAATTCAAAACGAATACAACTATCAAAAAAAATTGCAGAAGATTTTTATTCGGAGCATGCAGAAAGACCATTTTTTTCTGAACTAGTAGAGTTTATGACTTCAGATTTTTCAGTTGTACAGATATTACAAGGAGAAAATGCGATTTCAACATATAGAAAGCTTATGGGAGCCACAAATCCAGAAGAAGCCGAAGAAGGGACCTTAAGAGCAAGGTTTGCAGAATCTCTTTCAAAAAATGCAGTTCATGGTTCAGATTCTGCTGACTCAGCGATTAGAGAAATTGATATAATGTCGAAAATTTTCGACTAAACATGAAAAAAACTTGGATCTCTGAAATCAAAGAGGTCAGAAAAATAAAAAACTTATCTTTAGAAGAAGCTTCTAAGGTCATAAATGTTCCTGTAGCCTTTTTAAAAAATTTAGAAAAAGAAAAATTCAAAGAGCTTCCTCCAGCGGTTTTTACAAAATTTCATATAAAAAAATATTTTGATCTTCTTGAAGTCAATGCAGATGAGTGCCTCAAGGATTATGAAAATTATATTTCTAGAATAAGGAAAAAAAATGAAGATAAAAATATTAAAAAAAGAGAAGCCCTTGAATCTAAAAATTTTAATTACTATCTTCTAGTTTCTTTTGGATCATTTTTTGTAGTTGGACTTTTTTTACTTTTTATATTTTCTAATCCTTCGACTGAAATAACTTCATCAGAAATAAGTAGCGAAGAATTACTTTTAGAAAATTTTGATTCTAGCCCCGATCAAGAAGTAAATATTTATGAGTCTTTTCCAGAAAACTTAGTTCAAGAAGATTCCGATGAAAAAGACTCTAATCTTACTATCTTAGAAGATATTCCTTTGAAGCTAAATTTAGAGATATTAGGAGAAAGTTGGATTGTATTAGAAGATAAAAATGAAAGATTGCTTTATGAACTTATGCAAACAGGTTCTT